>JBEIQS010000306.1:0-5520 GCA_040376425.1 Alphaproteobacteria bacterium
AATTTGTGGAGCGCCGCGTGGCGATCGTTCCTCCTCCGAGGGTCCATCCAATTCTCTACCGGGGCGTGCTTGCCGGAAACTCCGCATTGCCGGTTGTACCGCGCCCCCGAGCAGAGCCGGCAGAGGAGGCCACGGAGCGCCGGGCGAAGCGGCTGCGAGCAACCGCGGATTCACGGGGAGATCAAGCGGCCCTCCTGGTTTGACCTGGTGCGGGCATCGACCCAGACGGGCAGGGATGGTTGCACGAGAGGCCGAGCGAGCGTCCGAACACTTCATGCACCCTCGTCGTCAATCCTCCAACTGATACCTCCCCTTCTCCTTTGAACCGGGAGCGTCTGCATTGCGCAAAACGAAAACTCCCCCAACAACTCCCTCGCCCAACCGGTACCAGCTCTCCCCGCCGCAGGAGCCGTCCAAGGTACGAGCGCGGCGCCCCCCGGGAACGCGAGCGCGCGCGCGCGGAGCAGCCCACGGGTGCGCGCGAGATCCAGGCCGGCGGCGAGCTTGGGGGGAGCGGTCAGGCACCTTCCCCAGCCCCCCCTACCGATGATTCTCGCCGGCAAAAATCAACTTTGGCGGCGCCGCCAAAGTTGATTATCGCCTCTCCCCCCGCTACTCCAGCGACTGTTCCAGCAGCGCCAACTGCGCCTTCAGGCGCAGGATGGCCTCTTTGGCTTTGCTTTTCTGGGCACCGCTCAGTTTTTTTCCTTGGAGCTGCCGCCACTGGCCGGTCAAAGACTCCAGCTCCTCGGCGGAGCGGGCAATACGGTTGAGCACCCGGCCCGCAGGCAGGCTCTTTTCGGGCTCCGGTGCCGGCAGCGGTTGCAGCCCGGGGGCGGGATCTCCGTCGATCCAGCGCCCGGCCCGCACGGCCTGGATGGCGTCGTGGAGCTGGCGGCTGGTCCAGTTGTTGTTCAGCGTAGCCAGGGCCAGCAGGCTGCGGGTGGCGCTATCCTCCACCCGGGACAGCTCGACGACGTGGGTGAAGGGCAGGCGCGCCACCGCCTCCGGGGGCAGCGACTGGAAGGAGCTGGGCTTCCGTGGGTCCTGGCTGTGGTAGCGCTCCGGGTCGCCGCCGAAGTACAGCTCCAACATCAGCCTTCCCACCTCCAGCCGGAAAAAGAGCAGGTGGTTCCGGGCGAGGCTGTCCAGCCGCGCCAGGGTTTCTTGAGGGTCGGGCCCGCATTTTTCTTCCCTACGCCACCGGCATTGTGGTTAGCCTGGGGGCTGGAGCACGCATGACCTCTCTTTTTCTGCTGAGTGGCCTGTCTTGGGGCGCAACGGTGGTGGTGGACGCGGGGGGCGGCGGCAGTGCCACCACCATCCAAGCGGGCATCAACCTCGCAGCCAATGGCGATGTGGTCCTGGTGAGCCCGGGAACCTACGTCGAGGACCTGGACTTCGGGGGGCGCACCATCACGGTCGAGGGTCGCGACGGTGCTGCCAGTACCTTTGTAGTGGGCACCGGCACCGGCCCGGTGGTCCGCATCAACAGTGCGGAAGGGGCGGGCACCACCCTGCGTGGCCTGACCATCTCGGGCGGCAACGTGGTGGGCTATACGGACACCAATGAGTCCGGGGGAGGCGTTTTTGTAGAGGAGGTGGCGGCGATCCTGGAGGATCTGGTGATCACCGGCAATGCCGCCAAGTTTGGTGGCGGGCTGATGGTCAGCGGGGCCGTCTCCGCCGAAATTCGCAACTGTCTCCTCGAAAACAACGTCGCAACCTCGGGTGGCGGTCTGTACATCTACGGGGGCGCCGTCACCTTGAGCGATCTGCAGCTCCAGGGCGGCACGGCTGGCGCTACGGGGGTGGATGGCTTTGGAGGGGGCTCGGTATTCTACGGAGCCTCAGTCACCGCCGAGAATGTGGAATGGAGCAGCAACACCGCCACCAAATACGGCGGGGGCCACTATGCCTACGGCGGGGATCTGAGCTGTACCGCCTGCACCTGGACCGGCAACAGCGCCACCTCGGGCGGGGCGGCCTGGTTCAGCGGGCAGCAGCTCAATCTGGTGAAGAGCCAGGCGGGCAGCAACACCGCCACCCAGAACGGGGGTGGGCTGGCCCTGAGCGAGAGCACCACCCAGGTGGATCGTGTCCTTTTGGAGAGCAACACCGCCAGCTACGGCGCCGGAATGGTGCTTTTGGGGGGCAGCTTCAGCGGGGCCGGTTTTTGGGCCCGCAGCAATCTGGCGGCAGGCGGCGGCGGCGGGATCTACAACGACGGCGGCACCCTGGAGCTTTGGAACGCCCTTTTTGAAAGCAACGTCGCCGCCGGTGCCAACGGGGGCGGGATTGGCCTGGATGGTGGCGTGGCGACGGTCAGCGGCAGTATCTTCGCCGCCAACAGTGCCTATTCGGGGGGCGGTATCCATGTGAACGGCACCTCCACCGCCACCCTGGCCAACCTGAGCATGGTGGAGGGCAGCGGGCAGGGCTCCGCCGGTGGCGTGCGGGTGCCGGCGGGCGGCACCCTGAGCATCGTGAACTCGGTGATCGCCCACTCCTCCGCCGGCTCCGGGATTTCCGGCGATCCGGCGGCCAGCGTCTCCATCCGCTACGGGGACCTCTACGGCAATGCGAGCGGCCCCACCACCGGCGGTCTGGTGGACCCCACCGGCACCGATGGCAACATCGCCGTGGACCCGCTCTTTACAGTATTGTATGTGGACGCCGTCTACAACGACGACCTGCGCCCCGCCGCCGGAAGCCCGCTGATCGATGCGGGCGATCCCAGCATTCTGGACGCCGATAGCTCCATTTCCGACATCGGTGCCTACGGCGGCCCCCACGGCACGGGCTGGGATCGAGACTGGGACGACCACTCCATTGATCAAGACTGCAACGACCAAGACGCGACCATCCACCCCAACGCCACCGAGCTTTGCAACAGTATCGACGAAAACTGCAATGGGGTGATCGACGAAAACTGTGGCCAGGACAGCGGCGACAGCGGCGGAACCGACGACACCGCTCCCCAAGACGACACCGCGCCGACCGACGACACGGCCCCTCCTGATGACAGCCAACCGACGGATGACACTGCTCCGGTGGACGATACTCAGCCCACCGACGACAGCACGGTGCCGACGGATGACAGCACTCCCGGGGACGACAGCGGCGCCAAGGGCGGCGGCAAAGACGACGGCTGCGGCGGCTGCAGCCAGGGTGGCGCTCCCTCTCTCTGGGCCCTGCTCCTGGTCGGACTTCTCCACCGCCGCCGTGGATCATCATCCTCTTGACACGTCAACACCTGCTCATCCCGACGGAGTGATCCGCCCCCCATGGTCCTGGCCCTGCTTGCCTGCACCTCCAAGCTTCCCCTGCCTGAGCTGCTCCCGATTGCCGGTCAGCCGGCGGCGGAGGTGCGCTGGACCACGGGCACCCCCACCACTGGCTGGCTCGAGTACTCCTATCCGGGCAGCCCGACGCTGCTGAGTCGGCCGGACACGGTGGCCCGCACCGACCACGCCTTTCTTTTGGTGGGTGTTCCGGGCGGACAACCCGTGCAATGGCGCGCGGTTTGGGAGGAGGAGGACGAGCTTCTACAGTCTGGCTGGCAAACTTGGACACCTCCCCAATTTGACCCGCCGGTGGATCCGCCGGAGGTCACCATTCAACGCAGCGAGGATACAGGCTACCTGGTGCTGCCGGATCGGATGCAGCACAGCTTCTGGATTCTGGGGCCGGATGGCTCGGTGGTCTGGTCCAAGCACCTGGACGATACCGACTTTCTGGAGCGGGTGCGCCTGGTCGGAAACCGCCTTTGGTACAGCTATAATGATGGTCAGGACAGCGCCCAGGCCGGCTATTTCGGGTCCATCGGTCTGGACGGCTCGGATGCCCGCACCGAGCTTGTGCCCCACCACCACGACTTTCTGGCCTTCCCGGACCGGCTGGTCTACATCAACCGGATTTCGACGGTAGGACCGGACGATGTGGTCTGGGCGGCGGACGAGCTGGTGGAGCGTGTGGGCACGGAGGAGCGCCAACTCTGGAACAGTGTGGACGGAGGCGCCACACTGGAGCTGCACGGAGACAAGGTCTACGAGGAGGGCATCGACTGGACCCACTGCAATGGTCTGGCCTGGGACGCCCGGGACCAGACCTATTGGCTGAGCTGCAAACACCAGCAGGCAATTTTTGTTGTCAACCGTAATGGGGAGCTGGTGGACATTGTGGGGGGGCCCGGCTCCACCTATACACGGAAGGGCGAGGGCTTCGGAGACCTTCACGCGCCCTATGTGACTGACGACCGCCTCTACCTCTTCAACAATTCGCGGCAGGACGGCCACGGTCCACGGGGAGAGGTCTATGCCCTGGATCGGGCGGCTCGCAGCTACCGGCTGGTGAACAGCCACCAACATGCGGGCGCCGAAACCCAGGTCTTCGGGAATGTGACACCCACCGAGTCCGGTGGCCTGATGGTGAGCTTCGGGCTGGCCGGCATCTTGGAGGTGGTGGACGAGGAAGGCCAGGTTCGGCTTCAGGCCAAGGCAGATGGCTTGAGCTATGTAGAGTATATACCCCGATTGAGTGGCCCGATCGAGTGAAACGCCTGACGACGCTCGCAGCATTCGGGGGCCAGATCCGCTACACTCTTGTATGCTCCTGCTGCTTGCCTGTGTGGAAAAAAGCCCCTCCCCTTCGCCCACCTGGCAGGGCCCCGGTGTAGCCCTGACCTGGGAGGATGATCGGATCCACCTGGAGAATGACACGCTAACGGGCGAAAGCACCGGCGAGGACGTGGTCCTGAAGATGCGCTGGGAGCTGGACGGCGCAGCGCCCCCCCGCTGGTGGCGCCAGGGCTGGCAGTCCTGGTCCTGGAGCGGGGTTGTGGAGATCGAAGGCGGGGAACCCAGTGTTGGCGGCGATGGCGATACCTACAGCGTGATCGAGGAGACCGCAAACAGCTCCTGGGAGGCGGCGCTGCTGGGGCGACCGGGGGGGCCGGCGCTGCACGTGGGCGCGCTCGCCGCGAAAAAAGGGAAGGTGTGGCTGGGGATCACCGAGGAGGAGCTATGGGTGGTCTGGGAGGATCCCGCCCCCGGACCGCTGGAGCCCGTCCGCCTCTCGGCCGGTGAAGATCCCAACGCGCTGTGGGAAGCCTGGGCGGATAGGATCGATGGAAGAACGCCGCCTCCTCCCCCTTCCGGCTGGTCCGACTGGTACACCTACTATGGCGACGCCACCGAGGTCGACATCCTCCGCAACCTGGACGAGGCCGCCGCACGGGGCCTGGAGTTGCTCCAGGTAGACGATGGCTGGGAGCGCGCCTGGGGAGATTGGGAGGCCAATGCTGACTTTCCGTCCGGCACGGCCGGGCTGGCCACTGCGATCCGGAACCGCGGCCTGCAAGCCGGCCTTTGGATGGCGCCCCTGCTGGTCAACCGCAGCACCCGCACCTACCTGGATCATCCGGACTGGTGGGTGCTGGACGAAGCGGGAGAGGAGCTGCAGGATGGGGCCTGCGACTGTGCGACCCTGGACGTGACCCACCCCGATGCCGCTGCCTGG
>JBEIQS010000384.1:0-3446 GCA_040376425.1 Alphaproteobacteria bacterium
CAACCACCTTCTCGTTCTCTTCTTCGCTTCCTGAAAATTCGGGAGCTACAATACCGATGTAGTTGGTGGGATGGTTGTAGCTCTGGCGCAGGTCGGGCCAGCGATCCTTCAGGCGGGCAAGAAATTCACTTCCGGTCATCATGGAACCACCTGCGGGGAATTTTGTATTGCCAAATACGTATCAAGTTCTCGGCGTAGACTGCGGACATGGTCGCGGAGGGCTATCAGATCGGCATCTGAGCTGCCCTGATCAACGCCCGGATCGGTGCAGTGACGCACATAGCGGAGGTTCGGATACTGGGTGGTGATCCGCCTCGGTGCCCCATTGTCTCCGGTGCAATGGATCAGCTTTAGGCTATTAATATAGCTATTCCGTGCCTGATTTAACATACGAGCATGATGCCGAATGCGCCGGTCCCCGTCAGTAGCGGGCTTCGTGAGGCGGTCGACAAGATTGCCTACATCGTGGTTCCCACGCATGTCCCTCAGGTGATCCTTGAGACAAAGCTCAATCGCCACCAGGGTGGTGTAGGTCTCCAGCAGGGGATTGGGTTCGTGGATTTGCCCAAAACTGCGTCGCGAAAAATTATGCCCCATCGCTCAGGCCTCCCCCCAAAAGTACACCAACCCCAGCGGCTCAAAGCGGCTCAGATGCACATCATAAGAACGGCGAATGGCCTCAGGCTCGGTCAGCTTTTCTTTGCTTAGAGAGACCAGTCTCTGCTGCATAAACACCAGGTCCGATTCAAGCTGCTCCCGCTCGGCTTTGAGCTGCGCCGTGAAGCGCAGCGCCTGCTGCCGGGCCTCGCTCTGGCTACGCAGGATTCCCTGTTCCTGCCGCTCCAGAATCTCCAGCATCTCCCTGGCTTCCTCCTCCGAACGATGCTTCAACAGTCCACGCGCTTCCTCCTCCGCCCGCTTGCCCTGGCCCCGCAGCTCGGACCACAGGCTCCGGTAGTCGCCCGGCGCACGGAGTCGCAGCCGCTCGGAGAGATCCACATCGGGATGAGGACGAGGATGAGACTCCAAAATATCGGAGAGCCGCGCAAAGGTGGTCTCGGTTCCCTGCTCCGCCATCATCTTCAGGCTGCCGTCGGCCAGGATTCTTGCGCTCCGAACGACCACCTCCTCGTGCAGCCGACTGGCGCGCGGCCCGAAGAGTACGAGGCGTCCAAAGGCGATCACCCGCCGATCCGGTCCCTCCAGCACGGTCAGCCGGTTGAGCTGTTGCTCGGCCCAGCCCGGCGCAAGAAAGCGAGCGAGGAGGCGCCGAACCAGCGGGTGGCCCAGGTGCAACTGCACGGCGTCCGCATCCATACTCTCCACGGGGCTGAAGGTGATCGGGCGCAGCGGGGGGCGGAACCAGGGCGGCGCATCCGCCGGGGGGCGGGCGCGCAGCGGGTCCATCAGGTCGGACCAGCTCTCTCCGAGTTCGGGGAGCTTGTAGCGGCCTTCCGGAAGGGCTTGAAGGGGAGGGGAGCCCGCCAATTGTAGACCCAGATCCACCAGCTCTCTCAGGTGATCCTCATTGTAGCGGGTGTGCCGCCGGGAGCCTTCAAAGATTTTTGTAAGCTGTTTGAGATCGCCCGCCAGTCCTCCCTCCTGCCCCCGGCTCTCCAGGACCTCTACCGCTGCGATGGCCGCTGCATCGGGCGCGCTCAGGCGGTCGATATCCTCTTGTTCTACCCCGCGTAGTCCCCCCTGCAAGCGTGCGGCAATGCGGTCGGAGAGCACATCCGCCAGCGAGCCCAGTTCTTCGTGGATGCGCTGGATCTTCCGCACCATGTAGCCGAGTACCCGATCTTCGGGCCGGTCGGGCAGGTCGAAATAGTGGCAGCGTACCTGCGCTTCGGGCTGGAGTGTGCGATCGATACGACCGTTTCTCTGCTCCACCCGACTCGGGTTCCAGGGCAGGTCGAAGTGGAAAAGATCCGCACAGTGGCTCTGCAAGTTGATGCCCTCTCGGGCGGCATCGGTGCAGAGCAGGATCCGCAGCGGGTGCCGGTCGGGGTCCACCGTAAAGGCCTCTTTGATCGCCTGCCGGTTCTTGTCCGACATTCCACCGGTGTAGCGCCCGATACGGTTTTCGCCATCCACCCCGATCAGCCCGGGAAGGTGGCGAAGCATCCACTGCAGCGTGTCGTCGTACTCGGTAAAAACCACCACCCGGCGCCGGTTCCACCGGCCATCCTCCAACAGATTCTCCCGAATCCAGCGGGCGAGTTCTTTCAGGCGCACATCAGGTTGTTCCCGATAGTCCATCGCCACCTTCCGCATGTCGGCCAACAGGGCGGCTGCCTCTCCCTGCACCCCCACGGAGGCAACCACTACCCAGCCTTCCTCGCGCTCGTTCCGCTCTTCTTCGCTCAGATCCTCTTCTTCCTCCTCTTGACGAGTCAAGAGTGGAAGCTGGGCGCCGGGAGGAAGTGGGGCCCCGCGTGCGTGGGCCTCCAAGGTGCGCGAGAAGGCGACGATGGAGGAGAGGAGGCGCTTGTGCAGATTGACACAAACCAGCGCGCGGGCATCGACGTCCTTGGCCCCGGCGGCCTCCAGGCTTACCCGGTAGAGCTGCTCATAGCGCGCCAACATCTTCCCCAGTCGGATCTCGGGGGCCTCCGCCGGCAGGCGCAGGCAGTGGTCCACCAAAAGCCGCTCGGGCAATCCGCCCACTGTCTTCCGAAGGTCCCGCTTCAAACGCCGCACCATCACCGGTGCCAGCTCGGCGGGGCCGCTGACCTTCACGCCCCGCGTGAAGCGCTGAGGGTCCAACATTTCTAAGAGCGTGGAAAAAGAGTTGGAGTGTCCATTGTGGGGAGTGGCGGACAAAAACAGGCGATGCTCGAAGCGTTTCACAAGCTGGCGGATGGCGTGGGTGGTCCGGGTGTCAGTGGCGTACAGCGTGCCGGAGGCGGGGGCCACCTGATGCGCCTCGTCCAGGATCAGCATGGAGCGGGGGCTGCGGTCGCCCAGCAGGTTTAACAGCAGCTTCAAGTGCTGATCCCGCGAGACGCCGGTTCCCCGGAGCATGGGGTAAGAGACGATGAAGCGGCTGTGGGTGGCCCAGGGGTTGACGCCCCAGCCCCGCTCCCGCCGCCGGGCGGCAATCCACTCGCGGTCGTAGATGGCAAAACCCAGGCCAAAGCGCTGCTCTAGCTCTTCCTTCCACTGGAGCGTAACCGACGGCGGGCAGACCACGAGTACACGCTCCACCCGCTGCCGTAGCATCAGCTCGGAGAGTACAAGTCCGGCTTCAATAGTCTTTCCCAAGCCTACATCGTCGGCAATAAAAAGGTTTGCTCTTGGCAGGTCAAGGGCCTTGCGCAGCGGCTCCAACTGGTAGGGTTTGATGGCGATGCCTGCGCGAAAAGGAGACTGGAAAAGCTCCTTTTCGGTAGAGGTGACGCAGGACCACTGGAGTGCATGCAGCCACGCGCCAAAGGCCTGCG
>JBEIQS010000051.1:0-30300 GCA_040376425.1 Alphaproteobacteria bacterium
CCCCGTCCAGGTAGCCAACCCGCAGCCCGAGAAGCCCAAAGCACGCGTACTACCTTGGGTCTTTATCGGAGTGGGAGGAGCAAGCGCCGTTACCGGTGGTGTGTTCGCCGGCATGGCCGGTGCCGACCGCAACGAGGCCAAGGGACTGTGTGTGGACAACGGCGGAAGTGTATACTGCCCTACAGAAGCGGGATCGGCGTTGGCGGGAGATCGTCGAAACTCTCTGATCGCCGACATCGCTTTCGGCGTCGCGGGTGCGGGAGTGTTGGGTGGGGTACTCACTTTTGTACTACCCGTTAATACTCCGGTGGGCGCCACCTGGCTCCCTGGTGGCGGGGCCGTCAGCCTCGGAGGGCGTTTCTGATGCGCACGATCCTTCTGCTTCCCGGGCTTCTTCTCGGCGGCTGCTCTCTCGGCACCTACGACTACACCCCCTGCGAAAACGACGGCCAGTGTCGCTCGGCCTTCGGCCTGGGCCACACCTGCAGCAGCGAAGGGCTGTGTGAGGCGGTCGCCCCTTCTGACCGCTGTACCGAAACCTGGCCGGACGACCTGTACGCAAACCCGGCAGAGTACAAGGACAATATCCTCCTGGGCACCCTCTTTTCGCGGAACCCCGTGGAGGGCGACCTGGCCGAAGGCCTCGCAGTGGAGCTGGCGGTCCGCCAGGTGAACGACGAAGGAGGGTTGGAAGGGCGCCCCTACGCACTGATCCAGTGTGACTACGACGAAAACACCGATCTGGACTCCCTCAGCTCGACCGAGGCCGTTCAACAGGGCGGGCAATACCTGGCGGATATGGGCGCGGTCTTTGTGGTGGGACCGGCCACCTCCTCCATGACCCAGGACGTCTATGCGGTGATGGAGGCTGCAGGCGTGATGATCGTGTCGCCTTCGGCCACCTCTCCCGCCTTGACGGACATCGACGGTCTGGAAAAATCAGATAAAAACCCTGGTCTTTTCTGGCGTACCGCCCCACCAGACGACTTGCAGGGTCTGGCCATCGCGCAGGACATGGCCCAGCGTGGCCGCAGCAATGTGGCGGTGATCCACGAAACCAGCAACTACGGCTCTGCGCTCGCAGAGGTGTTCAAGACCTACTTCGAAGCAAGCGGCGGACGCACGGCCGCCCTGTTCCCCTTCGATGAAGGTGCCGCTTCGGGGCGAGATACCCAGGTGGTAGAGGTGGCCCAGGGTACCTACGACGAGGTGATTTTCATCTCCGGGAACGTCAACGACTACATCTCCTTCCTGAATGCAGCCAAGGACCTTGCTTACTACGAAGGCGTCGGCATTTTCCTTACGGATGCCGGTCGCGACGTGACCATGCTGGGCGCCACGCCAGAGGCTTCCGGCCTCTACGATCAGGTGCGTGGCTCCGCCCCAGCGGTGCCGTCCGGCTCGCTATATGACTTCTTCAAGGCGGCTTATTCGGCAGCATTCTCGCCCGCCTCTGCGGACGACTCCTCCTATACTTCCTATGCCTACGATGCGGCCTGGCTGGGCATCTATGGCACCGTCTGGTCCAAGTATCAGGAGGCCGATGCCTGCACCGGCGACGACGACGGCATCTGTGGCCTGGGGGCAGCCCGTGGCCTGCGAAAGATCTCCGCCGGGGAGTCCCTGGACATCAAGGCCACGTCCTGGAACACCATCAAGGCCAACTTTGAAGCAGGCCAGAGTGTGGATTTGGAAGGTTCCTCGGGCCACCTGGACTACGATCCCGTCAACGGCGAGACCGTTGGGCCGGTGGACATCTGGGTGATCAGTGCCGACGGCGCCGGCTTTGAGACGGTGGAGACCATCGACCCCGCTGGCGACTGAAATGCTGTGGTGGATCCTGGCCTGTGGTGGTGAGACGACATCCGACGCCCACCTGTACCAACAGGGGCTGCAAACGGGAGACTGCAGCAGCATCGCTGAAGTGGACTACCGCGATGATTGCTTTTTGGTGACCGCGGCCAAGCGACCGGACAATCCCTGTGGCGCCATCCAGTCTGAGCGCCTGCGGAGTGAGTGCTGGTTCCAGGTGGCAGAGCAGCGTCGGGATGCAAGCCTGTGTGCACGGGCGGGGGAGTTCCGCGAAGACTGCGCTCTTCACCTGCTTTCTTCCTCCTTTGGCAAGTCCGTGGTCAAGGGCACCCGTCCCGGAGAACGCGAGGGCGAGATAGAGAAGAAAATCAAGGAAGCGGGCATGGAAATAACCGATCCGCGCCCCTGGTCCGCCTACTACCGCTGGGTACTGGGCGGCATCCGCCCCCTCGATCGCGCGCTCTGCCGTGCGGTCACCGACCCCATGCGACAAGAAGCCTGCCTGAACACCGGGCTTGCCGCCTACAACGACCTGCTCAACTACGCACGGGATACCAAGGCCTTCCCCTGCCCCAAAGGCAGCCCCCTGCCCAAGCTCCTGCAGTACGCCCCGGACCCCGAGCTGGACGCGCTGATCGCTGGAAGGACCGATCTATGTCCCTGATCCTTGTCCTCGCCTGCACCGTAGACCCACGGGAGGCCTACCGCCGCGGCATCGCTCCCGAAACCCCGCTCCTGGATGCCCTGGAAAGCTGTGAGCTCGCCGGAGAAAATGCCGATGAATGCCTGGCATCGGCCGTGGGCAACCACTCCCGGGAAGCAACGGCCGAGCAGTGCGAGCGTATTGTGGCCGAGCGCTGGCGTGCGGAGTGCTATTTTGCCTTGGGAGAAGCAGCTTCTTTTACCGGGGACCGCTGGGGCGCGCTGGCGGGCTGCGGGCAGGCCGGGCGCTACTATGATGAGTGCCTGTACCACGCCTGGACCTTCGAGCTGCAGCGTGCGGCCGAAGGGAGCAAAGAGGCGGTGGATGGGATCGAAAAGGCCCGTCCCGTGGTGGACTTCTGGTCGCAGATTGAAACAGTAAGTCCTAATCCACTTGACCTACTGTGGGCCGACTGGTGGTTTGTGGCCCACGGGCTGGCAAAGCCGGCCCGGCTCTCCTCCTGTGATCGGCTGCCCCCGACCGACCAGCCCCGCTGCCAGAGCGGTACCCAGACCTATGTGCGTCGCACGGTCGCCGAGCGGCTGTTTCGGCCCGATCTCCCCTTGGATGTGCGTGACCGCATCTGTAGGGGCGACGTGGAGAGCCTGCGGGCGACCTTCCCCAATGCCTGGGCACCGGACCCGCTGTTGGACGCCGCGGCCCTGGAGGGTCGGGACATCGGCTGCTCCGGCCAACCGAGTCGCCCGTGGAATCCAAGCTTTCATCCTCGCGCGTTGCCAACCGCCCCATGAGCCGCCGCTGGCTGTTCTTGCTTCTGCTGCCTCTGCTGCTTGTCGGCCTTCTTCGTCTGGGTTTGCGCAACCAGCCCGTGCGCGAGGCGGAGTGGCTGATCGGCAGCACGGCGTCGTTGGGGCTGGTGATGGCCCGGATCTCCAGCGCGGAGAGCGGCCTGTTGCGTACGCAGTTGTCCACCCGACTTCTGCTGTTGGAACCAAACCTGATTCCTCTGGAGTACCGGAGCTGGGGGCTGCCGGTGGCGGCGTTTCAGACCGGTCGGGAGGGCTGGGTGGAGGAGGCGGATCGCAGTCGTCTGGTGATACAGTCCGGGGAATCGCTGAATGGGCGCTTGGAACTTGCGGGAACAGAGCGCCAGCGCCCCCTGCGGATGGAGGGAGTCCTCCGTTTTGGGGAGCTGGCAGGGAGCGGCGACCTGCGCCGGATTTCCGGTTGGGGACTCCGCACCCGCACCCTGGCACGCGGGGCGGTGCACAATCGGGCCCTTTATGTGGTAGGCGCAAATTTTGCACTGGGTGTAGACCCGCTGGCCGAGCCGGAGGCCTGGTGGTGGCGCGATGGCGAGCGCTGGACCGGCAAGGCTCCCCCCCTGCCCGATGGTGCGCCCTTCGCCGTGTCGGTGGGCGGGGTCGAGCTGCAGGTGCGCGCCCCCACCGCGGTCGAGCTGGACACCATGCCGCAGTTGTTGACCGGCGAGCGCTGGGCGAGCACCCTGGCCGGCTTCCCGCCTCCCGTACACGCCGTCCACCGGGTGGTGGCGACCTTCGACGGCGGGGCGGTGGTGGGGCTGTTGCTGGATCGGCGCTAGTGCCCCGACGGGGCGGAGGCGATGCCTCCGCGCCTTCCCAAAAACCTCTTGCCACGTCAACAGGAAAACAGGTTATGCACCGGGCATGCTGCTGCTCTCTCTGCTCACTCTAAGCGCTGATGCGCAGGCCAAAGACCTCCGCTCCCGGATCGGGGTGGGTTTGTACCAGCCCATCGACATCGGGACCAAGGGCGGGAGCCTGACGATGATCTCGTTGCGCTATGGGCTACCCCTCGGAAAACCCACGCAGAACCTGATTTTGGAGCTGGATGCGGGCTTCCGTGTGGACGCAAGTATGGCCGAGGCCGGCTATGGGGGTGGGCTGCGGGCGCTCTACGCGCTGGTGGTAGAGGACAACCTGAACTTTTATGGCTCGGTCTACGGTGGTTTTCAGCAGAACTTCGGCGGTGATCCGGCCGGGAGGGTGACTCCCGGTGTGGGTGTGGAGTTCTTCCCCTTTGGGCTGGACAACCTGGGAATCAGTGCTGATATCGGGTTGAACCTGGACCTGGGGAAGGATGTCCACTTCAGCACAGCGCCGGCCTTGGGTGTGCGGTACTATTTTTAAGGGAAGCTGACGGCGCACAGACCTGCGCCCGATTTTCTTGACGCCCCCCGCCCGTCACCCTACAATGCAGCCGAGGTGCAGCATTTTGCTCATTTTTTTGTTGGCCTGCCAGGGCAAAAATGCGGACAGCCCCACCGAGAGCGTGGAGTCCCTGCCCGGCTGGGAGAGCATCGGCATCGGGTTGCCCTCGGCCATATTGAGCATCAACGGAAGCTCCTCCACGGATGTATGGGCCGTGGGCGCAGATATGGGCACCGGGCCAACTGTACTGCACTACGACGGATCGCGTTGGACCAGCAGCGCTGCACTCTCTCCTGGCGACCTGTGGTGGGTGGAACCCGTCGGGACCGCCATGTACATGGCTGGAGCCGGGGGGCGAATCATCCGTGTAGACCCTGGCACAATGGCCACTCAAGAGTGGGTGGCAGACCCGGCGGTCACACTGTTCGGCATCTGGGGTGCAGACGAAGACCACCTGATCGCGGTGGGTGGCAACCTGAGCGCGGAGAGCGGCGGCGCGGTGGCCTACCAGAAAGTCGGCGACGAATGGAGCCTTCTGGAGCTTCCTGCGGAAGCCGACACGCGACTTGCGCTCTACAAGGTCTGGGGCTCCGGTGCGAACGATCGGTGGATTGTCGGCAGCGAAGGATTCATTCTGCACGACGATGGCAGCGGCTTCGCCACGCAGAGCAGCCCCAGCAGCGAGAGCCTCTATACTGTCCACGGTGCCGACGGCGTCACCTACGCCGTGGGCGGCCACTCCCGCGCCACCATCCTGCGAAAGGAAGGAGAAAGCTGGGTGGATGACAGCCCGGCGCTGGCACCTCAACTCAACGGCATCTTTGCTCGCTCGGCCAACGAAGCCGTCGCCGTCGGCAACCAAGGCTCCATTTGGATCCGGGATGCGGCTGGATGGACCGAGGATAGCCGCCATGATGCCCTCTACTACGACCTCCACGCCACCTGGGCCGACGACCAGGGCGGCCTGTGGGCCGCCGGCGGGCACCTGTCGAGTGCCCCGCTCAATGAGGGATTTTTGTTGTACTTTGGCACCTCCGCCCCGCCACGTCTGTAGAAGGCCCGCCGTGATCTTACTCTTTGTATTGGCATGTAGCTCTGGAAAAGAAAGCGATCCCGAAGAAAGTGTCGCATCTTTGCCCTCGTTGGCTGAAGATGTGCAGCCCATCTTCAATGCCCAATGTGTGCGCTGCCACGGGCCCCTGCCCGCCGCGGAGGGCCTGTCCCTGGCCGAAGGCTCCACCTGGCTGGAACGTGGGTCCAAGCAGGTCGAAAACATGGTCTTGGTGGAGCCGGGAAGTCCGGATTCCAGCTACCTGTGGCTGAAGCTGACCTCCGCGCACACCGCCATGGGCGGCTACGGAACAAAAATGCCTCCCGACGCCGACCTGAGCGCGGGCGAGCTGGGCACCATCGAGGCGTGGATCCTCGCCGGAGCCCAGCCATGAGGGAGCAGCTCCGGGCGGTAGGAATTGTGGCCGTGGGCCTGCTGATCCTGTTGCTGGGAACGCCGGGACTGGATTTTCTTGATGGAAGCCTGCAAAAGCCAGAACGACGCCAACGTGTGATCGACAGCGCAGGCCCCTTCTGGGGCAAGCTGGGTCTGGGAATCCACGAGGTCTCGCGCAAAATCCGCAATCCCCTCCTCGATTTTTTCGGTCCACTACAGCGTCCATTCCGGGTGAGCCAGAACTGGAGCCTGTACCGGGACGGCCCGGGAAAACTGATGCGCCTGGAAATCCGGGTGGACGATCGAATAATCTACCGAAGCGTAGATAACGAATATCGCTGGAATGAAGAGATTTTTCGGAATCGACGTCTGCGGCCCGTGGTGGAAAGCACCGTCATGTCTACGGACTCGCAGAATTGGCGCGGCCTGACGCGGTGGGTGGTGACGGCTGCTCGCGCCGACTTCCCAGAGACGCAGCGTATCGACTTGGTCGCCCTACATGGTCCTTTTCCGGGTGCCAACCTGCGCGAACACCACCGGATTGTGGCGGAAGCGCCCCAGTGGATGGCACGTATGGTCGAAGCAAACCCCAATGCCAAGGAGGAACGCCATGAAGAAGGTGGTTGAGCTCTGGCAGCGCTGGGTGGCTTTTTGTGCCCGCACTGAGGATCCGCGTCCGCAAGCGCTGCTGCGCATCCTACTCCCATGGATGATCCTGCTGGATCTGGGACGGGTGGCGCAGCTTGGTTTGCTGGACGACTATTTTGTGCCCTTTCAGCAGGGCGGCATCAACCGCGTGCAGGACAGTGCCTACATCCTCGGTTCTTTCCTACCCCCTGAGACAGCCGGCCTGGTGGGTGTGGCCGTGGCCGCGGCGGGGCTGTTGTTGGCCAGCCTGGGCCTGGCCTACCGCCCCGCGTTGTTGATTGGGATTCTGGCCTATGCGCAGGTGGGGCACCTGTACTCCCCCGGCGACCGCGCCATCGACCGCATTCTTCGTACCGTTCTCCTGATCTGGGCATTTTCGGACGCCCACCGCTTCTGGTCGCTGAACCGCGCCCCCCGCCTGGAGCGCATCGCCGCGTGGCCTGCCGATTTGGCGCGCTATCTCCTGGTGATCATCTACCTGTCCGCCGGGCTTGGCAAGCTGCTGGCCCAGCCGGCCTGGCTGGCCACCAGCGGCACCCCGGTGCTCTACCGGGTGATGACCGACCCGCTGGCCGCCCACATGGATCCGATAACGATGCAGAGCTGGACCTGGCCGCTGCGGATCATGGGCTGGGGAACCATCCTATTGGAGCTTTCCGTCCCGCTGGTATTCACCCGCTTCGCACCCTATTGGGCAATTTTTGGCGTGGGGATGCACCTGGGCATCTTCTACACCATGGATCTGGGGATGTTCTCTTGGGGGATGTTGGCCCTCTACCCACTCTTTTTCGAGCGGTGGATCACGGGGAGAAAGTAGGCACGGGGGCCCCGTGGTCTGGCTCCGCTCCCTGCCCCGTTGATCGCAGCCGCGTTGCGACGTGACTCTGATCCGAGTCACGCCCCCAAAAGCCGCCGCTAATGCACCGCCGCGATGGCGACCCGGTGCATCGCAGCCTCCATCTCGCGCGGGCTCAGGCCACCCTTGAGCGTGATGCGGGCCTTACGCGCCGCGCGGGTCTCCACGTCGATCACATCCACTTCGAGGATGTTGTTCACTGTGTAGCGGTACACCACCTCAATCGGGGTACCTCGCGGGCGCGGCGGGAGGTTGTCCAGGATCACCTCGCCGATCACCGTCACCTCGTCGCGGGTCTCGCCCACCCCTTCAGTGATCTCCACCCGCACCGCGGTCAGGTTGTCATAGGCATAGGCAAAGCGACGGCGCTTTTCAAAGGGTAGAGGAACGCCCTGTGGAATCAGCGTCACGATCTGCTCGCGGTTGCCGCCGTCCAGCGCCACGATGCCCAGCGGATGTGTGGCCACATCCACGATGCTGACGCCGGCGGGCAGACCACCCTGCGGGGGCCCGGGCGGCAGAGAGGGGGTATCGCCGGGAAGGTTGCGAAAAACCTCTCGCCCCGGACGTTTCTGGATGGCCGGGTGGTTGGGCCGGTGGCGGAAGACCCCGGCCAGGGCCGCACCATGCGCCACACACTCATCCGGATTCAGTCCCCCCGCCGGGCCGCGACCCGACAGGCGAGTCACCAGCGTGTGGATCGCGGGCATACGCGTAGACCCGCCTGCAAAGAGGATATCGTCGATATCCACCCAACGCAGTTTTGCCCGTTCCAACACCAACGAAGCAGTGTCCGCACACTGGCTTACCAGATCCTTGCTCAGCTCTTCAAACTCTTCGCGGGTAACGATGACTACCGTGCGATTCCCCGCATAGTTCACCGGAATCACCACACGCTGTTTGTTGGACAACGCAATCTTCGCCGACAGCACCCGCTCGTACAGCTCTTGGTGGACCTGCGGATCATCCAGGGGATCCATGCCGAATTGGCGGGAGAAGGTCTCAGCGACGTGGGCCAGCAGCTTGTCGTCCCAGTCCTTGCCTCCCAGCTCCGCATTGCCCTCAGTGGCCAAGGTGCGCAGGGAATTCCCGTTGATCTCCATCACGGTCACGTCGAAGGTGCCGCCCCCGAGATCAAACACCATCATCTTCCGACGGCCACCCAGACGATCCACGCCGTAGGCAATCGCCGCCGCCGTGGGCTCGTTGATGATGGAGAGCACGTTGAAGCCCGCCAATGCACCGGCTTCGGCCGTGGCGCCACGCTGGGGGCTGTTGAAGTAGGCGGGGACCGTAATCACCGCGTCCCGCACGGGGAAGCCCAGCGCGGCCTCCGCATCCTCCTTCAGCTTCTTCAGAATCAGCGCCGACAGCTCCTGCGCCGAGTACGACCGACCGAAATACTCCAGCGCGTAGCCCGGTTCTCCCATGTGGCGCTTCACAAAACGAACCACATTGTCGGGATCGAGGACCACGGCCTTCACCGCCTCCTCCCCCACCACGCAGGCGTCAGGCGCATAGAAGTGGATCACCGAGGGTGTGGTGGTCTGGCCCTCGCTGTTGGGAACGATCACCGGCTTGCCATGCTTGTCCACATAGGCCATCGCCGAGAAGGTGGTCCCCAGGTCAATGCCGAGAATGATGTCCTCAGCCATGACGTTTCACTCCGAACGGGGGGGGCGACTGTCGCCACCCGCCCGCAGGACGGCCACTTCCTCTGCGCGCAATACACGATTTCCCCGGATGAAGCCACGCTTCAGGACAGCGTGCACCTTCCAGTCGTCGGCCGGGTTTTCCGTGGGCATGACCTTCACGGCCTTGTGCAGCTTCATGTCAAAGCGCTCGGACGGGTCACAGGGCACCACGTCCCGGCGGTAGAGCAGCTCCAGAAACTCGTCCATCAAATACTGAAAGCTGTCGTTGACAACTTCCGCGTTCAGCTCACCCCGCTGCAGCGACTGCTGAAACCAGGACAGGCTATCGTAGAAGAGCAACAGGTCCAGCAGAAAGGGCTTCTCTGTCTGAAAGAGAAAATCCTCTTTGTACTGGCGCAACTCTTCGTAGAGCTGATCAAAGGCACGCTGCTGCACCTCGTCCCGCTCGATACGCTCTTTGAAGAGCCGTGTCAGCTCGTCCAGTTTTGCCTGGATCTCTGCTTCGGAACCTGACATTTCAGCCTCCTCCCAGCTCGGTGGCCAGGTTGATGAAGGTGCCCTTCAGCTCCACCGGTTCGCTGCAGAAGTGGTAGTCCTCCGGCTTCGATGCCAGTGCCTTCAGGAAATCCGGTTTGACCTGGTTGCCCACGCCCACGGTGACCACACGCCCACCGCTGGTGCGAATACGATGTGCCTCTGCCATGGCCGCTTCGGGATCGTCGGGATGCCCATCCGTAAGCACCACAAAAACCCTCTGCACACCGGCGCGAGATTTCATCATTTCCCGCGCGGCCAGAAGGCCCTCGGCCAGCGGCGTAGAGCCGATGGGACTGAGGTTCTCGATGGCCCCAAAGATGCGCTCCCGATCGGCGGTCAGCGGGCAGACCACCCCACCGGGGAAGGCCACTACCGAAATCTGGCGGTTCGGCCCCAAGGTCTGGTCGGCAAAGGTGCGCGCAGCCGTGCGTGCCTCCACAATGTTGGTGCCGTACATGGAGCCGGAGCAGTCCACCATCAGCACGATGTTCATGGGTGGGCGGCCGCGCGCCAGATCCTCCAGGGTCACGTTCGAGGTGGCCATGCGGTGGGCAAGGGTCTGGCCACTGTCCAGATCCATAGCTTCCACCTCCACAATTCCGTTGGCATTGTAGCGGAAGGTCACCGCGAGGCGCGAGCGACCCGCAGGTCGGATGGGAATGCCGTAGAACTCAAAGTGGCCCAGCACGCTGCATTCGACCGGATCTTCGTTCTCCCCCTGCACCAGCCACAGGTCCATGGTGGACTGGCCGTCGTGCGAGGTGACATAGTCATCACGGGTGCGCTCAGAAGGGATTCGGCTGTTTCGCTCAATAATCTTGCTGTTCCACAGCTTGCCGTCGCGGAAGACCACCATGCCGAGAGAGTGCGAGGTGACGTCGTGGGTGCGGATGTCCACCGGGGGCGGCTGCCCCTGCAGTCGCGACGCTTCGATGGCCGCAGTGAGCGCGGCGCCGTAGGCCACACACTCGTCCGGGTTGATGTCGGTGGCAGGATCTTTGTCGAAGATCTTGCGGATCATGTCCCGCACCATCGGCATGCGGGTGGAGCCCCCGGCCAGCACGACGGTATCGATATTATTCGCCTTCAAGCCCGCATCCCGCAGCACATCCTCGGTCAGAGTACGGCAGCGGTTGACCAGACCCATCGTCAAGTCTTCGAACTTGTCGCGGGTGACCTCCAGCCTCAGAATCTTCCCCTTGTAGTCATAGAACAGACTTACTTTCGGGCGCTTTGACAAAGACAACTTGGCATTCGTACACTTCTGCCGCAAGTCGTGGTAGGCAGCCAGATCGTCCAGCGGGTCGATGTCGTGGCGGGCACGGAACTGGCCGGCGGTGTAGTTGATCAGGGCGTCGTCCCAGTCCTTACCGCCCAGGTGGTGGTCGCCGGTGGTGGCGATGACGGAGAGATCCTTGCCTTTGAACTCGATGATGCTGACGTCGAAGGTACCACCGCCCAGGTCAAACACCAGCACTTTGCCCTGTTTGGCCTTGTTGTCGGTGGCAGCAATGCCATAGGCGAAGGCCGCTGCGGTGGGCTCGTTCACCAGCTTCAGGACCGTAAGGCCAGCATGTTTGCCAGCTCGAATTGTAGCCTGGCGCTCCTTTTCTCCGAAGTATGCCGGAACGGTGATCACCGCCTGGTCGATCTTGTGGCCCAGGCGCAACTCGGCGTCGTGTTTCAACTTGGATAGGATAAACCCGGACAATCGCTCAGGATTATAGGTCTCGCCCCGGTACTCGAAGGTGAAGCTGTCGTCGCCCATGTGGCGCTTGACAAACTCGACCACCTGCTCGGGATAGGCGACGGCGCTCTGCTTGGCATAGGTGCCAACGATGATTTCGTCCCCCTCGAACAGCACCACGGAGGGCGTGATCCGCTCCCCCTCTGCGTTGTGGATAACCTCCGGCACACCGTACTTATTGACGTGTGCGATCGCGGAGAAAGTGGTGCCGAGATCGATCCCGACGGCATGTTGTTTCATAAGCGAAAACTCCCAACGTCGCAGCTTCGGCCCCCCCGCAGCGGGAGACGGAAGGTGACCGTCAATTCTACGCAGATCCCGCCACTTCGGCCACACCTGTAGACGAAGTGTTCAACGGCGATCTCCACCCTTCCGAGCGTAAGATGCCGATCAATGCGAACAGGGGCAGACCGATCACATTGTACCAGTCTCCCTCCACCTGCTCGATCAACTGGGCGCCCATGGCCTCGGCTTGGTAGCCGCCCGCACAGGCCGCCCCCTCCCCGCCCGCCACATAGGCGGCCAGCTCCCCGTCGCTCAGGTCCGCCCTGAACAGAATCCGGGTATGTTCAATATGTAGGCGCTCTTTTCCAGGCATACAAAGCGCCACGGCCGTGCTCAGGGTGTGCCAGCGGCCCCGCAGTGCCCGCAGGTGTTCCAGATGTTCGGCCGGAGACTTCGGCTTTTCAAACAGCCTCCCTTCCATCCAGCAGACCTGATCTGCACCGATCACCCAGTCTGCCGGTCGGAGGGTCGCCACCGAGCGGGCCTTGGCCAGTGCCCGCGCCTCTGCCAGCAGCACCGGCTCGGGGGCGAGCACGGAGGCTTCGTCCACAGGCGGTGCCACTCCCTCTGCCATGACCCCGCCGCTTTTCAGCATCGAGATACGCCAGGGAGAGGTGGAGGCCAGCACAAGCATTTCCGTCTGCTATCCCGTTGATCCCGGAAAAGCACCATGAAGCTCCGCAGCAGGATAGAAGGGAACCATGTCGGCGCTCCACGAAGACTACGCCACCCTGCTTGCAGACACTCTGTCCTTCCTTCAAGCTTTTCAGCAGAATGGGGGGCGCTTTTTGCCCATCGGCGAGCTGGAGGGACTCCCGGCACCGGAGCCCTTCCTGGCGACAACCGGAGCGGTGACCCGACCCTCTGCTCCCGCGCCGGCCCGCCCGGCGCCCCCGCGCGCCGGTCCCACCCCAGCCGCTCCCCCCGCTGCCCGGGCGACCGCCGCCCCACCCGCCTCTCCCACCCCTCCCCGCCCGGCCGCTCAGCCCACCGAAGCCCGTCCGGTGGCCCCCGGCTGGGGGCGCATCGTGCACGGACCCGAAGAGGAGCTTCGCCGCTTCCGCGAGGAGGTCAGCGCCTGTCGCCTCTGCGCCCGCTGTGACAGCCGCAGCCGCGTGCTGCCCGGCTTTGGCCCCGCCAAGGCGGATCTGGTGGTGCTCCTGCCCCCGCCGGAGGAGCGGGAGGAGCTGGAAGATGGCCTGATGCTGGGCGATCCAGGCGCTGTATTCGACAAGATGCTGCTGAACGTGGTGAAGACGGACCGCAGCCGCACCTACCTGATGCCCGCCCTCTTTTGTCGGGGAGGAAAGCCAAGCCCCGACGAATTGAACGCTTGCAGGCCCCTGGTCGCCCGGCAGCTTGCGATCCTGAAGCCCAAGGTGGTGCTGGCCATGGGCGAAGAGGTGCTAGCCCTGCTGGGCAGCGACGCCCGCAAAGGGGCCTGGCTCTCCTGGGGCGGCACCGATGTGATGCCCACCTGGCACCCCAACGAGCTGGTCCGCGACCCCACCAAGCGGCGGCCCACGATGGAGCACCTGCAACAGGTCGGCGAGCGGCTGGCTCAAGTCCCCCTGTTCGGCGCACGGTAGCGCGGCCAACCGCTATCGCTCCCGACAGCACTGAGATCCGCCTTGCGACGTGACTCGGATCCGAGTCACGTCGTCAGGCAAAAAACTACTTGCGCACCACCCGACGCACAGCTTCTTCCTTCTTCGCCGCTTTCTCGGTAGGCTTCCAGTTCGCCAGCAGGCCCGCCATCAGCCCGAAGCTCTCCTTCTTGGGCTGTTGCAGGTTCATGCCGCGGGTATCGCCGATGGCGCCCTGCTCACGATCGGCCTGCTTGATGGACAGACCCACGCGCCGGGTGCTAGCGTCCACACGCAGCACCTTGACTTTGACTTCCTGTCCTTCTTTCAACACTTCTTCGGGCTTCTGGATGCGGGTGCGGCTGATCTCCGACACATGCACCAGGCCCTCCACCCCGTTGGCCAGGCGCACAAAGGCGCCGAAGTCCGCGAGGCGGGTGACGGTGCCTTCGTACACGTCGCCGGGCTGCAGGCTTTCGAGTTGCCGCGCCGACTCTTCCTTGGCCAGCTCCTCGGCCACGGAGCGGTGGGTGAGGATGGCTTCGCGGCCCTTCACTTCCAACACGCGGAAGCCCAGGTTCCGCCCCACATAGGACTCGGGATCCGTAACGGGCGGAACGTCGATCTGGGAGGCGGGACAGAAGCCGCGCAGACCGCCGGGCAGGGCCACGGTGTAGCCGGCCTCGTTCTGGCCGGTGACCTTGCCCAGCAACACCGAGCGGTGTTCCTTGGCTTCTACCAGCATGTCCGCCGCAGCTTCGCCCGAGGGGGTGCGGGTCAGGCGCACCTCGCCCTCGCCCGGCGAAGAGGAGACAAAGGCCTCGATGGTGTCCCCGACAGCCACGGAGCCGTCCACCTCGTTGCGCTCCAGGATTGCGTCGGCTTTGGTGCCTACGTCCACAAAAACGGTGGAGCTGCTGATGCGAGAGACCTTGCCCTGCACCCGCTGGCCACGCCGCAGCTTGGCCGAGGGGGCGTAGCGGGTGTACTGCTCCAGCGCGGCGCGCACTTCATCCGCGCTCAGGTCCGCGATCTGCTTGTACTCTTCAAAATTGGTGGCGCCGCGTGCGGGGAGCGTGTCCTCCGGGCGGGACTCGGCTTCGGCGCGCACATCGCTGCGGGTGGCCGCCGGGCGCTCGTCCAGCACCGGCACCGGCACTTCCACCCGCCGACGGGGAGAACGCTCTGCTTCGGGGGCCGCGACCACCGGTGGGGTGGAGGCCACGGGAGCCACCGCAACCTCGGCGGTCGCTGCGGGCGCGCCATCTGCAGGGCCGTCATTGCGATCGCGGCGACGCCGGATAGTGGAAGCGTTGGGTGGGCGGGCAGGCTGCATGAACCCCTCAAAGGAGGCCACACGGCTATCCGACCCGGGCCTGAGATGCACGCCCTCTCTTGATTCCTCCGTGCGGCTCCAGTAGCCTCGCTCCAGACCCACCCAGGAGACCCCATGCTTGTGTTGACGCTGCCAGAGGGAGAGATCGTCCAGATCGGACCGGAAGTGCGCATCTTCGTGAGTAAAATCCAGGGCGGCCGGGTGACCATCGCCTTCGATGCTCCCCGTAATGTGGAGATTCAACGCCTCTCTCCGCGAGAGCCCGTGATGGAAGGACATGGCGCGTCCGCGCCAGAGGTGGTGCTGCGGCCGCGCAAGCGCGGGACCGGCAACCGTTGACTCCAGCGGATTTCGACTTCGATCTTCCAGAGGAGCAGATCGCCCGCTTCCCGCTTCCCCAGCGGGATGCGAGTCGGTTGCTGGTGGTGGGCGCGCCGGAGCCGGATCACCACATCCACCACCTGCCCGGCCTGCTCCGCGCCGGGGACCTGCTGGTGCTCAACGACGTGCGGGTGCGCAGGGCACGTCTCGCGGCCCGGCGCGCCTCGGGCGGCGAGGTGGAGGCCCTGCTGGTGGGCGCCGATGAGGCGCTGCTTCGGCCCGCCCGCCGCCTGAAGGTGGGGGAGCGCTTGATCTGCGGGTCGGGCCACCTGGTCCTCGTGGCGCAGCGCGCCGACGGCTGCTGGCAGGTGCGTGGAGATCCGGACCTGGCCACCCTGGAGCAAACAGCAGGTTCTCTCCCGATTCCTCCCTACCTGGGAAGGCGGGCTGAGCAGGCGGATTCTGAGCGCTACCAGACCGTCTATGCTTCCGACCGCAGCGGTTTTGCCGCTTCGGCGGCGCCAACGGCGGGACTGCACATCAGTCCGACGCTGCTGGCAGAGCTGCAGGCGGCCGGGGTGGAGCTGGCGCGGGTGGGCTTGGAGGTGGGCCTGGGCACCTTTCAACCCCTTCGAGAAGAGCAGCTTCGCGAGGGAAAACTTCACTCCGAGCGCTACGACTTGCCGGTGGAGACATGGGAGGCCATCGCCCGCACCCGCGCGCGCGGTGGCCGGGTGGTGGCCGTGGGCACCACCGCCACCCGGGTGCTGGAGAGCGCCTCGGGACCGGGCCAGGGGGAGACCACCCTCTTCATTCGGCCCGGCTTCACCTTTCGGCAGGTGGACCTTCTGCTCACCAATTTCCACCTGCCCCAGTCCAGCCTGCTGATGCTGGTCTGCGCCTTTGGCGGACGAGAGGCGGTGTTGGGCGCCTATGCCCACGCCATCGCCGCGGGCTACCGCTTCTACTCCTACGGCGACGCGATGCTGCTGCAGCGGGCCTGAGTCGCGAGAAATTTCGACGCCGGCCGCGCCCGTCGGGTACCCGTGAAGGGCATTTCGTGTTAGGCGCCCGCCCCCATGTCCGCCCAAACCTCCGCCGCTCGCTACGAACTGCTCCATACCGCCGGCTCAGCCCGGCGTGGGCGCCTGCATTTGACGCATGGAACGGTGGAAACGCCGGCCTTTATGCCGGTGGGCACGCAGGGCACGGTGAAGGGGCTGACCCCCGAAGATCTGACCCGCTCCGGCGCACAAATGGTATTGGCGAATACATACCACTTGTGGGTGCGCCCCGGGCATGAGCTGATTCGCGATCTGGGGGGCCTGCACCGCTTTATGGGCTGGGAGGGGCCGATCCTGACCGACTCGGGCGGTTTTCAGGTCTTTTCTCTGGCCGAGCTGCGCAAAGTGACGGAGGAAGGCTGCCGCTTTCGCTCGCCGGTAGACGGCCAGTGGCGGATGCTGACGCCGGAGATTTCACTGGAAGTACAGGAGACCATGGGGGTGGACATCGCCATGGCCTTTGACGAGTGTGTGGAGTTTCCCGCCAGCCGCCAGCGGGTGGCCGAGGGGATGGCCCGCACCTCCCGCTGGCTGCGGCGCTGCCTTGCTGCCCGAAAGCACGCGGATCGCACCGCCCTCTTCGGTATCGTCCAGGGCGGAGTAGAGCTGGATCTCCGCCGCGAACATGCGGAGGAGCTGGTGTCGTTGGACCTGGATGGCTACGCGGTGGGCGGGCTGTCGGTCGGCGAGGACCGCGATCTGCTCTTCTCGACCACGCGCGCGACCACACCTTTTTTACCCGCAAACAAAGTCCGCTATCTGATGGGCGTGGGCTATCCCTGGGATCTTGTGGATGGCGTTGCCGCAGGCGTGGATATCTTCGACTGCGTGCTGCCTACCCGGAGTGCCCGCTTCGGCGGGATCTTCACTTCGGAAGGTCGCCTCAATATCAAAAATGCCCGTTTTCGGGAGGATTCCGGCCCTCTGGACCCCTCCTGCCCCTGCTACACCTGCACCCGCTTCAGCCGCGCATACCTTCGCCACCTCTTTATGGCCAACGAGCTTCTTGCCCCCCGCCTCCTGACGCTGCACAATGTGACGTTCTACCAACGTCTCATGGCGAGGATTCGCGACGCGGTGGTACAGGGAGAAGCCGCATTTGCCAGCCTGAGTGCCGAGGTTCACGGATGGATGGCGGGAGACGAAGGAGCCGACCCCGATGCCTGAGGCACTGATTAGCCAAGCCGTCCCCCTGCTGCTGATGCTGGGGATTTTCTACTTTCTGGTTCTGCGCCCGCAGCGCCAGGAAGCTGCGGAACATGCCAAGCTGGTGGCGGGCCTGAAGAAGGGAGATCGGGTGGTCACGTCCTCCGGCGTGCACGGCACCATCCATGAGGCGGCTGGAGACACGCTCGTGTTGGAGATCTCCAAGGGCGCCTTCCTCACCATCGACCGGGACTCCGTGAAGCGCGTCGCCGCTGCAGCCCAGGGGGCCTGATGTCCTCCGGTTTGTATGCGCGCCTGGCACTGGTCCTGTTCACGCTCCTGGCATCCGCCTGGGTTCTGACGCCCACGTTCCTCTCCAAAGAGGACCAGAAGCGCATTGAAGCCGCCGAAGCCAGGGCCAAGGACGAGCTGCTCCCCGAGCCTGAGACCCCGGATCCCTGGTACATCGCGCTGCTGCCCAACAACCGAATCAACCTCGGGTTGGACTTGCAGGGCGGCCTGGAGATGACCCTGGACGTGGTCACCGAAGATGCGGTGCTCTCCATGGTGCAACGCGACATTCTGCCGCTGAAGGACGCCGCTGAGCGGGATGGACTCAAGATCGTAGACGCGCGCCGCGACCGCGATCGCCCCTCCCTGAAGGTGGCCCCGGGCGAGGGGGTGACCCTGGAGCAGATGAACGGCCTGATGAACAGCCAGTTCCGCTACTACACCTACCGGACCACGATCGAAGAACAGGGCCAGAAATACCTGATCTACGACATGAGCGAGGCAAAGCAGGCGGAGATCTCCGCCGCCGCCGTGGACCAGGCCCTCGAGACCATCCGCAACCGCGTGGATGCCACCGGCGTAAAGGAGCCTTCGATCTCCAAGAAGGGTGATCGGGGCGTCAATGTCCAGCTCCCCGGCGAGACCGATGTGGAGCAGGCCGTTGCCGCCATCGGCACCACGGCGCGTCTGGAGTTCATCCTGGTGGATGAGGAATTCCCCGATGCCAAGCGTGATGCGGGCATCCAGGCGGCCCAGGCCGCCATGCCGGCCAACGAATACAACGACGACCGCCGCCTGAGCCAGTGGCTTCGGGACAACGGGCACCTGCCCGCCAACCGCCAGCTTTTGTGGGAGTACAAGGAGGAGCGGGGCCAGAAGCCAGTGCGCCTGCTGCCCATGGTGCTCAAGGACGACGTGATCCTGACCGGCGACGACATCAACGACGCCCAGACCTCTATGGACAGCGAGCGCGCCCAGGCCTACGTGGCCCTGGAGTTCAAGTCCCGCGGCGCCAAGGTCTTTGGCGAGGTCACCGCCGCCAACGTCGGCAAGCGCTTCGCGATCGTGCTGGACGGTGCCATCCGCTCCGCCCCGGTGATCCAGACGGCGATCCTGGGCGGTCGGGCTTCCATTTCGATGGGTGAAGGCAACCTGGACGAACAGTTCAAAGAAGCCGGCACGCTGGCCCTGGTCCTGCGCTCCGGTGCGCTTCCCGCCCCGGTCATCGTCGGGGAGACCCGAACGGTCGGCGCATCCCTGGGCGAGCAGGCGATTCGCGACGGCGTCCTGGCCGCATTCCTGGGCTCGATGTTGGTCTTTCTCTTTGCGGTCTTCTACTACCGGACCAGCGGCGTGGTCGCCGTCGTGGCGCTGCTGCTGAACGTGTTCGGTGTCCTGGCCCTGCTGGCTGCGGCGAATGCGACGCTCACCCTGCCCGGTATCTGCGGGATCGCGCTCACCGTCGGCATGGCGGTGGACTGTAACATCCTCTTCTTCGAACGCATTCGCGAGGAATTGCGCGCGGGCAAGGGTGTGCGATATGCCATCGATGCGGGCTTTGACCGTGCATTTTCTGCTGTTCTCGATGCCAACCTCACGAACCTGATTGCAGGAATCGTGCTCTACTCCTACGGCACCGGTCCCATTCGCGGCTTTGCCGTGACCCTGATGATCGGTATCGTCACCACCCTCTACACCGGCGTCTTTGTGTCCCGTACCATGATGGATAT
This sequence comes from Alphaproteobacteria bacterium, assembly GCA_040376425.1. Lineage (GTDB taxonomy): Bacteria > Myxococcota_A > UBA796 > UBA796 > SXON01 > CAITDR01. The sequence goes on from JBEIQS010000051.1 coordinate 19,318, forward strand.
TGTCAACAACGGACGCAAGAGCGTGAGCATCTGAGGGAGGCGCCATGTCTGAACAGAATCAAAACTTCCGCGAAATCCTCCCCCCGACCCTGAACTGGAACTTCGTCAAGTACCGGGGGGTTGCTGCGGTCCTGTCCACCTTGGGCATCATCCTCGCCGTGGCGCTGATGGTCTTCGTAGGTCCAAACTGGGGAATCGACTTCACCGGCGGTACCGAGGTCCAGGTCCACATGACCACCAAGACCGAAGTCAGCGAGGTGCGCGAGGTCCTCTCCTCGTCCGGAGTGGGAGATGAAGCCATCCAGGAAGTGCAGGCCCCGTTGGGGTCGCGCTTTGTGGTGCGGGTCCAGGGCAAGTCGGGCACCCGCGACGATCAGGTGGTGGCGGTGAAGGACGCGTTGATCGCACGCTTTGGGGCAGACTGGATCGAGACCTTCAAGCTGGACGCCGAAGTGGGCACCCGCGCGGTGGTGGTCCACAAGGGCGACGTCGTACCGATGGACGAAGTGATCGCCGCCGTGCGTAGTGTGCAGGGTGTGACCGTGCAGGCTTCGCCGGAAGACAACACCTTCTACCTGCGCCTTCCCGGCCTGGCCGAGGAGATTCGCCAACTTCTGGAGGCGAAGCTGGCCGATCGCGGTGTGGAGATCGAAAAGATCGACTCCATCGGCCCCAAAGTCGGGGCCTCGCTGCGGACGGCGGGCATGTTGTCCCTCCTGGTGACGATCGGGCTGATCCTGATTTACATCAGCTTCCGCTTTGACTTCTCCTTTGCTCCGGGAGCGGTGCTCTGCCTCTTCCACGACTCGGCCATGGTAGTGGGTCTCTGGGTGCTCACCCAGATGGAGTTCGGCCTGCCGATGATCTCCGCCATCCTGACCCTGGTGGGCTACTCCATCAATGATACGATCGTCACCTACGACCGTATTCGCGAAAATCGGCTGAAATATCGGCGCCGGAACCTGCCCGAGCTGATCAACGACTCCATCAACCAGACCCTGGCGCGTACCATCGTCACCAACGGCGCGACAGCGTTGGCGCTGATTCCGTTCATCTTCCTGGGTGGCCCCGTCCTCCAGCAGTTCGCCATCGCGATGCTGTTCGGCATGTTCGTCGGCACCTATTCCACGATCTACGTGGCGGCGCCCGTGATGATTCTGCTGGAAGAGAACAAGGACCGCCTGATGAGCATGGTCGGTCTCGGCGGCAAGAAGGCCGCGTGATGGGGAATAGCCGCACAACGCCACGGGCTTGGAATGTACAGGAGCTCCGTCGATGACCCGCAACGAGCTGGTGGAAGCGCTGGTACAGCAACGTGGGGTGCCGCGGCCCACGGCCGAACGGCTGGTCAGCACCGTCCTGGACAGCATCCAGGCCGCGCTGGTGGCTGGGGACCGGGTGGAGCTTCGTGGATTTGGCACTTTTCAGCCCCGCAGCTATAGAGCCTATCGGGGCCGGAACCCGCGCAACGGGGAGCCGGTCAAGGTGGCTCCGAAGCTGTTGCCGGTCTTCCGGCTCGGCAAAGAACTGCGCGAAGCGATGGTAGAGAAAAGCCCTACAACCACGCGGGAGAAGCAATGAGCAGCCTGCTGCTGATGATGTCGGCCTGGGCCGGCAGTATCTACATCAACAATATCCCGGTGCAGACCCCACCGGTGGTGGAGATGAAGAACGTGACCGTTCGCATCGACGCCGAGGGGAACATCTGGATTGACGCCCCGAACTACCAGGTTCGCGAGGTCGCTCCCCCCAATTATGTTCCCGCCGCAGGCACCAACTCCGTGGTTCCCGTGGGAACCTGGTGGCTGGTGACCGAGGACAACGGCAGCACCGGCTCGGTGATCGACGTGATGATCAACGGCCAGGTGATCCGTCGGGTGATCTCCGGTCAAACCCAGCTCATCATGGATGTGGGCCCCTACCTGAAGCAGGGGACCAACGAAATCACCATGCTGATCCAGCCTGGTGCCCCCGGCGGCGGCCTGTTGAACATCTACGTGGGCCAGGGCAGCAACGCCAGCGGTACTATCCGCCTGGAAGCACCCTCGGTGCGCTACGCCCGGCGCTCTGCGGATAGCCCCGAAGGCGGTTTGAAAACCTACACCGTGACCATCCCCTGATCGGCCATGCACGGCGGAGATCCTTTGACCAAAGTCCATGCCCCCGGGAAGCGCACCTACGTTCTGGACACCAACGTGCTCCTCTACGACCCGGGCGCCCTCTTTGTCTTCCATGAGCACGATCTCGTTCTCCCCATCATCTGTGTGGAGGAGATCGACAAGTTCAAGCGGGAGATGACCGATCGCGGGCGTGCAGCCCGTACCGTGTCGCGGCAGCTCGATCAGATGCGCGCCTCCGGACATCTGGCCGAGGGTGTGCCCCTGCCCGGTGGCGGAAAACTGCGGGTAGAGCTGGGGCATCCATCCGACAATGCCCCCTTGTTTGCCGGTGCAGGCGCATCGAACGACAACATCATGCTGCGCATGGCGCAGCGGATGCTCCAGGACGGCACGTGCAGCCCCCTGATTTTTGTCAGCCGCGATGTCAACATGCGGCTGAAAGCGGACGCCCTGGGCATCCACGTCGAGGACTACGAGCACGCGCACCTCCAGACCGACGAAGCCTACACCGGCGTCATGGAGCGCGATGTTCCTGCCGAAACCGTGGCCGAAGCCTATACCAAGGGCTTCATTCCGGAAGAGGGCGAGGGCATCAGCCCCCAGCAGTTCGTTGTGTTGCGCAACGCCACCCAGCTCAACCACACCGCCATGATGCGCTTCGACGCGCGTCAGAAGCTGTTGAAGTTGGTTGGGCGCTACAAGGAAGGTTGTTGGGGTGTTTTTGCGAGAAATCGCGAGCAGCTTTTCGCCATGGATCTGCTCATGGACGAGAGCATCAACCTGGTCACCCTGGATGGCATGGCCGGCACCGGCAAAACCCTCCTGGCCATGGCCTGTGGCCTCAAAAAGACGGCGGACGAGAAGCGCTATCGCAAGCTGGTCGTGGCCCGCCCGGTGTTCCCCATGGGCAAAGACATCGGTTTTCTGCCGGGCAGTGTGGACGACAAGCTGAATCCGTGGATGAAGCCCATCTTTGACGCCCTGGAGCTGCTTTGTGGCGGCAACGAGGAAAAGGAGGAGCCCCACGCCCACCGTCGTGGCCACGCCCCCAATTACCAGTCGCTCTTGGACCAGAAGATCATCGAGATTGAGCCGCTGACCTACATCCGTGGCCGGTCACTGCCCCGCCAGTTCCTGATCATCGACGAGGCTCAGAACCTGACGCCCCACGAAGTCAAGACCGTGCTCACCCGCGCGGGCGAAGGCACCAAAGTGGTGCTCACCGGGGACCGCTATCAAATCGATAATCCCTATGTGGATGCCACATCCAATGGTTTATCCTATGTGGCGGAGCGCTTCCGCAGCTCGCCCATGGCCGGGCATATGACGCTTAAAAAGGGCGAACGTTCCGCCCTGGCAGAGCTGGCAGCTCAGGTTCTTTGATGCGGGTGCGTTTGGCGGTGACCGACTCGACCCAGCGGGTTGCAAGAGAGTTGGCCGAACAGAACGCTCCCGACGGAACCATCGTGATTGCAGACGCGCAGACAGCCGGGCGCGGCACCCATGGGCGCAGCTGGTCCTCGCCCCCCGGGCAGAACCTGTACGCCACCGCCATCCTCCGTCCGTCGATCCCCCTCCCCCAAGCCGCCCTGCTCAGCCTTCGTTTTGCGGCGCTGCTGGCGCAACGGCTGAACGCGGTGCTGCCCGGGGCACCGCTGCGGGTGAAGTGGCCCAACGATCTGGTTACGATGGAAGGTAAAAAAGTCGCGGGCATCCTGGGGGAGATGGAATCAAGGGACAGTCAGATCCGCTACGTCTTGCTCGGTGTGGGTCTGAATGTGAACCAGGTGTCCTTCGCGCCCGAGCTGCCCAACGCCACCAGCCTCGCCATATTGAACGATCGTTCAATGGACCGGGAGGCCACCTTGGAGCTGCTGTGCGCCGCTCTGGCCGAAGGGCCCCTGCTGCCCGGCGGTCTGGATCTCTGGCGTTTGTTGTCCCATACTTTGGGGCGTCAGGTGCGCGTGGGCGATGTGGAGGGCCTGGCGGAGGGACTGGCGCCGGACGGGGCGCTGATTGTGGGCGGACGGCGCGTGTATAGTGGGGAACTCTGGACGTAGCCCGCAGCCCCCCTTTCAGGTTAATCCCCGACATGATCGACGAGATTCTCCGCGCGCGACGCGCCAAGCAGCCCCTCAGTGACCGCCAAATCCAGGCCTTTGTGGCCGGCGTGGTGGATGGCTCTGTTTCCCGGCCGCAGGCTGCGGCCTTTTTGGCCTTCACCTTCCTGAATGGCATGACCGACTCCGAGGCCGTGGCGCTGACCCGCGCCATGACCGACTCCGGCGAGCGGCTGTCCTGGGATTTTGACGGGCCTTTTGTGGACAAGCACTCCACCGGCGGCGTGGGCGACAAGGTGTCGCTGGTCCTGGCGCCGCTGTGGGCCGAGCTGGGCTACAAGGTGCCGATGATCTCCGGGCGTGGCCTGGGACACACAGGGGGAACCCTGGACAAGCTGGAAGCCATCCCCGGCTTCCGTACTGATCTGGATGAAGACGCCTTACGACGAACCCTCCGCGAGGTGGGCTGTTTTATGAACGGCCAGACCGCCTCGCTGGCGCCCGCCGACCGCATCCTCTATGCCCTGCGCAACGAGACGCAGACCGTGGAGTGTATTCCGCTGATCGTCGGCTCCATCCTCTCCAAAAAGCTCGCGGAAGGGCTGGACCGCCTGGTGTTGGACGTAAAAGTGGGCAGCGGCGCCTTTATGCAAACCGAGGCCGAAGCGCTGGCGCTGGCCCGCGCGCTCGTGCGGGTGGGCAACGGCGCCGGCGTGCACACCCGGGCGCTGTTGACGGACATGGAGCAGCCCCTGGGCGAGCTCTGCGGCAATGCGTTGGAAGTGATCGAAGCCGTTGCCTGTTTGAAAGGCGAAGGCCCCGCGGATCTCCGGGCACTTACCATCGCGCTGGCCGGTCACCCCGATGCCGAAAAAGTGCTGGATAGCGGCGCGGCCTACGAGCGCTTCTGTCGCATGTGCCGTGCGCATGGGGGCCGGCTGGAGGAGCTGGAGCTACAGGGCGTGCAGCCCCTGGTGATCCCCGCGCCCCGCGATGGCTTCCTGCACCGCTGCGATGCCCGTCGTATCGGTGTGGCCGTTTTCCGTTTGGGAGCGGGGCGTCTTCGGGCGGAAGATCCTGTCCATCCCATGGTTGGTGCCCAGGTCCACAAAAAGGTCGGCGACCCGGTGGAGGAGGGCGAGCCGCTGATCACCCTGTACCATGCAGAGCAGGGGCTCCCCGCCGCGCTGGCCGAGCTGGCCGAGGCCTTCTGGGTGGAGCACACCCCGGCAGCGCCCCGCCCGTTGGTGCTGCGTACCGTGGAGCCTGAGGAGGCCTAGATGCTCGAGAATTTTCTGCGTGGACACCTGAAGTATCGCCGAAAGGTGTTGGCACAGGAGCGCGACTTTTTGCGTAAGCTGGCCTCCGAAGGGCAGAGTCCCGACGCCATGTACATCGGCTGTTCGGACTCCCGCGTGGTGCCCGAGCAGCTCACCTCCTCCTCGCCCGGGGAGATTTTTGTCATTCGAAATGTGGCCAACATGGTGCCACCCTTGGAGAATGCAGACGCATCCGTGGGTGCTGCCCTGGACTACGCGGTGCAGCACCTTCGCGTAGAGCACCTGATTGTGTGTGGGCACTACGGCTGTGGCGGGATCAAGGGCCTGATGACCCCCCACCCCCACTTCACCGGGATGCCCTCGCTGGCGGAGTGGCTGGCTCCCGCGCACCCCACGGTGATGTCGGTAGAAAGTGCGGACTCCAATGTGTGGTGGCGGCAGGCCGTGGAGCGGAACGTGGCACAGCAGCTTGCCAACCTGATGACCTACCCGCAGGTGGCCGCCGCCTGGGAGGAGGATCGGCTGGAGATCCACGGCTGGGTCTACGATATGTATACCTTTAACCTGCATGTCTACGACGAAAGCAGCGGCATCTTCCTGGGCGCCGATCAGCTCCTGGAGCGTTGATGGAACGGGCGATCTCCGGCTTGGGATTGGTGCTGCTCATCGGCGCGGCGTGGCTGATGAGCGATGATCGAAGCCGCTTTCCGTGGCGGGTCGTGCTTTGGGGCCTCGCGCTGCTGCTGGGGACGGGGGTGCTGGTGCTCTCGCCTCAGGCTCAGGCCTTCTTCTTCTCCGGGATCGACGCGGGCGTGCGGCGACTGTTGAGCTTCGCCGAGCAGGGTGCCGATTTCACTTTTCAATCTGTGCAGCCACATCTCATCACCGGTCCGGACGGAAAAGATAACTTTATCGCGGGACATATCTCTCCTCCTGTCAAGACCTTTGCCTTCTGGATTCTGCCCTCGATTATCTTCTTCTCCTCGCTCACTGCGGTCACCTACTACCTGGGGTGGATGCAGAAGGTGGTCAAAGGTCTGGCCTGGGGCATGCAGCGAAGCATGGGCACCTCTGGCGCCGAAACCCTGGCTTGCACGGCCAATATTTTTCTCGGGCAGACCGAAGCGCCGCTGATGGTGAAGCCCTTCATCAACCGCATGACCCGCTCCGAGCTGTTCTGCGTGATGGTGGGCGGCTTTTCCAACACCGCCGGCGGCGTGCTTGCGGCCTATGTCTCCTTTCTGAAGGATGTCCCTGGAATTGCCGGGCACCTGGTCACCTGCTCGCTGCTGTCGGCGCCGGCGACCATGATCATCGCCAAGGTGATGTATCCGGAGAAGGAGTCGCCAGAAACCGCCGGTTCTTTGGAGATTCTCGACCAGCAGGTGGACCGGAACCTGATGGAGGCCGCCGCACGCGGCGCCAGCGAGGGGATGAGCCTGGCCATCAACGTGGCCGCCATGCTGATCGCCTTTGTGGGCCTGATGGCCATGGTCGATTGGACCCTGGGCCTGCTGCCGGTCTCCGTGTGTGGAAACAGTCCTGCCTTCGGATGGGTGGAGAGCTGCAAGCCGCTTTCGCTCTCCTGGATGTTGGGCGTGGTGTTCACACCGGTGGCCTTCATCATGGGGGTGCCCTGGGCAGAGGCCGGGCGGGTCGGAACACTTTTGGGTGAAAAACTCGTCCTCACCGAATTTATTGCCTATGTACACCTGGGCCAGATCCAGGCCTCCGCCGAGCCCCTCTCCGAGCGGGCCGCGATCATCGCCTCCTACGCGCTCTGCGGCTTTGCCAACTTCGCGTCGGTGGGCATCCAGCTTGGCGGCATTGGGGGTATGGCGCCCAACCGCATGGGGGACCTGGCCTCCCTGGCCCTGAAGGCGATGATCGGCGGCTCGATCGCAACTTTTCTCTGTGCCTGTGTGGCGGGACTGCTGCTGTAGGAAGGCGATGGAATTCGGACAGCTCCATGTGCAGGAGCCCCTGGATGTAGAGGGGGTGATCGGCGGTCTCCGGGGGTTACTCCTCCCGGAGTACATTCACAAACGTGCAGAGATGAAGGTGGGCATCGTCGGGCCCTGGCGTCCGGCCGACCTGTGGCCGGGCAGCCTGGAGCGGGTGGTGTGGACCGTCGGCTTCGCGCTTCGGCGGGACCACCTCTTCTCCACAAAGGGAGAGCAGCGTTTTGGCGGCGGCTCGATTGAGCGTCGTCTTGCGCCCCTACATCCGGCCGAGCTTCTGGTACGTTCGCTGGGCAATGGCTTGGTCACCCTGTTCTCGGACGGCAGCGGACTTTGCTATGTCATGTCCTGGCGAGAGCGTCACCTGCGCTTTTCGTTGATGCTGCAGGACCGGCTCCGCGTCGTGCGCTGCGACGGGGTGGAGGTAGAGCGCGAAGAACCCCCCAAAAAGCTCCCCGAGGGGGACCGAACCGGCATGCTGCGCATCGGCCTGGAGCGTTGGCTGACCGAGCCCCTGCGAATTCCCGACGGCGAGCAGATCTTTCTGCCGGATATCCTGGGTGGACTCACCGATAGTGTAGAATGGCACACGCTGATCCAGGACGGCGAGTGGATTGTGGGTACCGACGTGACTCGGAGGTGAGTCACTACGGCACAGCCGCCACGGTGGCTTGACAGGGCCACACCCTTGCCACTACCCTCGGACCCATGCTGTGGCTCCTCCCTCTGCTCTTCGCCGGTGCGCCCCCGAAACCCCCTCCCCCGCCGGCCCCGCCGGACTGGCAGGCCACGCTGGAGCGGGTGGTGCCTGCGGTGGTATCCATCCGGGTGAATCGCCCGCGCGCTTTTGACACGGAGAGTGCTGGCAACACAATCGCGACCGGCTTCGTGGTGGATGTGGAGCGGGGCCTGATCGTGTCCAACCGGCACGTGCCCGGACCGGGGCCCTTTCTGGCCGAGGCCATCTTTCAGGACAACGAAGAAGTACCGTTAACCCTCGCCTATCGCGATCCGATCCACGACTTTTCTATCCTTCGCTTCGACCCCAAGGCGGTGCGCTACATGACGCTCTCAGCGCTTCCGCTGTACCCGGAGGGCGCCACCGTCGGTACCGAGATCCGCGTCGTGGGCAATGACGCAGGCCAGAAGCTGTCTTTTCACACTGGAACTATTGCCCGCCTTGATCGGGAGGCCCCCGACTACGGAAAAGGCAACTACAACGACTACAACATCTTCTACATCCAGGCCGCCTCGGGGACCACAGGGGGCAGCTCCGGCTCTCCGGTGATCGACGCCTTCGGTCGGGCTATCGCCCTGAATGCAGGCGGCATGAAGACTTCTGCCGCCGCCTACTACCTGCCTCTGCCCCGGATCATGCAGGCCCTGGAGGCGGTGCGACAGGGAGTGCCGGTGGCCCGCGGCACCCTGCAGACCAGCTTTATCCAGGAAGCCTACGACGAGGCCCGGCGATTGGGGCTGCCCGACGACATCGAAAAGGAGCTGCGCAGCGCCTTTCCCGGGGTCCTTGGGGTGCTGGTGACGCGTGGGGTGCTGGTCGGTGGGCCGGGCGATGGGAAGCTGCGCACCGGCGATCTGGTGGTGGGGGTGGAAGGGAAGCCGCTGGAGGGCCATGTTGCACTGGAAGCGGCCCTGGATAGCCATGTGGGAAGGCCGCTGAAGCTGCGGATCGTGCGTGGCGGCGAGGTGATGGAGGTGGAGGTGACACCGGGCGACCTGCACGCGGTCACCCCCTCGGAGTACATCGAGGTGGGTGGGGCGCTGCTGCACCCACTCTCGCTTCAGCAGGCGCGGAACTACGGGATTGCCACCAAGGGAATCTATGTTGCCAACCCGGGCTACATCTTCGGGCAGGCCGGGCTGGGCCGGGGGGCGGTGCTCACCGAGATCGACGGGCAGCCGGTGAGCAGCATGGACGAGCTGCACGCCGAGCTGTTGAAACATCCCGACGGAGATCGCTTCTCTATCCGCTATTTCAACCTTCCCGATCCGCGTGACTACCGGGTAGCCTTTGCGACGATGGACCGGCGCTGGTTTGATGCCAGACGCTGCACCAGCACGAGCTGGGTGTGGAGCTGCGTGGATCTGCCCCCGGCAACCGGCACCCTCGCAGAGCGGGTGCCGCAGACCGTCAGCTTTCCCAAGATGGGCAGCGCGCTGCTCCAGAAGCTGGCTCCCTCCCTGGTCTACCTGCGCTTCACCGCCCCCTTCCGCCCGGACGGCCTCTATGCCGGAGCGCTGCGTGGAACCGGGATCGTCGTGGATGCAAAACGGGGCTGGATCCTAACGGATCGGGATACGGTGCCGATTGCACTGGGCGATGTGCGCATCACCGTGGCCGGTGCTTTGGAGCTTCCGGGGCAGGTGCTGTGGGTACATCCGGTGCACAACCTGGCCTTGGTGGCCTATGATCCCGCACTGCTTGGCGACACCCCCATGCGGGCCGTAGAATTGGACCCGACGCCGCTGAAGCCGGGGGAGGAGCTGTGGGAGGTGGGCTTCAGCCTGGAACAGGATCTGGTGAGTCGCCAGGCCCGGGTGAGTCGGATGACCAACATCGACCTTCCCCTGCCCAATCCTCCCTTTTTCCGGGACAGCAACCTGGAGGTGGCGGTGCTGGAGGGCGAGCAGGCGGTGAACGGGGGCCTGCTGGTGGACCGCCGGGGCCGGATGCGGGCGCTGTGGGCCTCCTTCGTGGATCTGAGCGGAGAAAAGCCCAACTCGGTGATGCGGGGAATCCCGGCCGCCAATGTGGTACCGATGCTGGAGGCGGTGCAGGCAGGAACGGACTGGCCGCTGTTGGGGGTGGAGCTGTCCGGCCTGTCGCTGGCCGAGGCGCGGCAGCGCGGGCTCTCTGCCACACGCGCGGCCGCGATCGAAGCGCATGACAAAGAACAACGCCAGGTATTTGTGGTGCGGCGTCGGAACCTGTCAACGCCAGCCGGGCAGGCGCTGCGGGAGGGGGATCTGCTGCTGACAGCGGGAGGGCAGGCCGTGACCCGCTACAGCGAATTAGAGGACCTCGCCTGGAAGCAATCTTTTCCAGTAACGGTGCTGCGGGATGGGAAGGAGCTGAACCTGATGCTGGCGGTGGGGATGGTGCCCGGCGACACGCGGGGGCCCTATCTGAGCTGGGCCGGGGCAATTGTGCAGGAAATTCCACTACATGTGCTGGAGCAACAGGCGGTGGCGCGACAGGGGGTCTATGTGTCCTTCGTGCCGAGCGGCTCCCCGGCCTCGCGCTACCGGCTGTCCCCCACCTGGCGAATCCTGGAGGTGGACGGAAAATCCATTTCTAACCTACAGAATTTTCAGGATGCGGTAGCCGGACGGCCCGACAACAGCTCGGTGCGCCTGAAGACCGAAGATCTGGACGGCCTCGTGCGGGTTCTGACGATCAAGCTGGATCTGAACTTCTGGCCCACGTCGCTGTATCAGAACGAATATGGGAGCTGGAAGCGAGTGGATCTGGAGTGACTCTGAAGAGAGTCACGGCGCAACTGCCTGTGCATTTGGAGGGAATTACGACCCGCCAGATGCGCAC
>JBEIQS010000441.1:0-2286 GCA_040376425.1 Alphaproteobacteria bacterium
GGATGGTCCGGGTATAGTACCGGCCATCCTCTATTTTCAGTGGATACCAGCGCACATCGTCCCGTCCCACCGGCCGCAGGAAGATGGGCGCCCGTAGCGCGGGACGGATGGTCTCGTCCAGCACTTTGATAGGATCAAAGCCCAGGGTCAGGGTGGCCAGGCCGCCGATCAGTGGGCCCAGGTCGGGGATGCCGACGTTCACCTGTAGCGGCGGGGCAACCGGGCCGGGAAGGCTGCGCGCAGTCATTGCCCACCTTCCTCTTCCCGATCCAGCGGTTCGGCGCTGGGATCCTCTGCTTCTGCCTCGGTGGGGTGCGTGCGAGGGGCCTCCTGCGTTGTGGGGGCCTCCTCGGCGGTCTGTTGGGCGGGCTCCCCATCCGGCCGCTCCGGCTCATCCAATTCCTCCCCATCGGCCTGCAGATCTTCCAGCAGGCCGATGATGCTCTCGTTCTGCGCCTGGATGCCGCCCAACAGCCGGTTCGTCTTCTCCTGCTCTTTCAGCAGCCGATCCAGCCCGTCACCCAACAGGTGCAGGTGGCACAGGCCCAGGTAGGTCAACCCACCCGGGCTCAGGCTTCCGGCCTGCACGGCATCCTCGATCTTTCCGAGCAGCCGCTGGGCATCCCGCTCGGAGCGGGGCAGGGTGTTCACCACACCCTCCTTTCCGAACAACCGCCACAACACACGGCGGAAAAATGGACGGCCTTTGGAGGGGTTTTCAGGTTCTGGGGTGGGGGGGTTCTCGCCCATGTCTGCTCCTCGGAGGGGGGATCGGGACGTTCTGGCGGAGGGTCGGCAGGTCTTTTCTCTGCCTCCTCTGCCTCTTTTCTGGCCTGCTCTTCGGCTTCCACCGAGGCGCTGAGGGACTGCAAGGCACCGATCAGCGTCTGCTTGACCCGGGGCTGCCGCAGTGCCCGGGGCAGTGCGGGGTTGGCCAGCGCGGCCAGCAGCGGCGGTGTCCGCAGGATCTCCTTCAGCATTTCGAGGATAGCGGTGCCCGCTCCGGGGCCGTCCAGGTGGCCGACCACCTCGGGCTGCGTCAACATGCCCAGCAGCTCTTCATCCGCAGAAGCCAGCTTGAGAAAGTTCATCAGCCGGGGATCGACCTGGAGTTTTGCGGCCATCCAGGTCTTCCCGATCTCGGCCAGCCCGTCGATGAAGTTGCCGCCCAGCTTCTCTCCCAGGGCCAGGCGCGCCTTCTCCAGCTCCACATCCCGCTGCTGGGCATTGGCGGCGGCATCTCCTTCGATATGGACGCGGGCAACCTCCACTTTGACGGACAGAAGCTGCCCGTGCAGCTCCGCCATCTTCTGGTGGTGGCTGTCCATGAAGCGCTGCAGCTCGGCCCGCAGGCTCACATTTTCGCCGGAGGCGGCGCGGATCACCCGCTCGTAAAAGTGCTGGATATCCCAGAAAACACTGGTCAATCGCTGCATGGCGCCCATCTGCCAGCTGTTGAACTGCTCGTAGGACTTTGCCAGCGCCTCCATGGCGCGGGCAATGCGGGCCAGAGACCCGTCCACGTCGATGCTGGAGGGGGCCTTGACGGGGGTCGCATACTCCTCATAGGCCAGGGTGAAGCGGAGGGTTGCGAGCTTTTTTTCGCCGCGCGGGGACAGCAGCTGCACCCGGAAGGTGCCGGTGCTCTGCCCGACCTGCCAGTTTTCGGCGCGGGCCCGCAGCCACACCAGGGCGGGCTCGATCAGGGCTCTGGGGTCGGCCTCTGCCGCGAGGGTCTGCTCGACGTTGAGGAACCGGGCCAGAAAGTCGGCGTTGAAGTCGCAGCGCTGTCCGGCCTCGTAGCTGCCACTGGCGGCGTCGATGACCCGGGCCAGGGTGAAGTAGGCCAGCGTCTCCGGCTTTTCGATGCAGGTGCGGAAGGCGTCGCGGATCTCCTCCCACTCGCTGTCCACCCAGATTGGCTCTCGTTCCATAGGGCCATCTTAGCCCGGCCACTCTGGGGAATTCCCGGCGTACCAGGTCTACGGCGGTACTTCCCGCCACTTCCCGGCCGCTGCCCGGTAGCTTCCCGGTGACTTCCCGCCTCCTTCCCGGCACTTCCCGGATCCCTGTTTTTCACTTCCCGTCACTGCTGTTTCACTGCAACGTCGTTCTCCGCCACTTCCCGGCGGTTCTGTTTCACTGCCCGTGACTGCCGTTTCACTCTCTCACAGCTTCCCGGTACGTCCCGCTGCCGCCGTTTCGCTTCCCGGCACTCTCCGTTTCACTGTCAACGAAGGGGTGCGCCACTGTTTCATTGCCCGGTGCTTCTGTTTCATTGCCACC
>JBEIQS010000007.1:0-72339 GCA_040376425.1 Alphaproteobacteria bacterium
CTACGATCAGGTGCCGGTGCCTCCGGAAATCCTGGCTTCCTCCCTGCCAGATGCCGCCGAGGCGCTGGCTGAGCTGTTGAGCGAACGCCGGGGCAGTAGGGTGGATCTACGGGTTCCGCAGCGCGGCGAGAAGGTACGGGTTCTCCAAATCGCAGAGGAGAGCGCAAAAGCCCACTTTCTCCTGAATAACTCCGAGGAGGAGCGGGTCACCCGTGCGCTGGAGGGCATCGCCGAGCTTGTGGGACTCTCTGCTCCCCCCACCCGCATCGAGTGTTATGACAATTCCAACCTGCTGGGCGAAGATCCGGTTGCTTCACAGGTGGTTTTTATCGACGGGCGACCGGACCGAAGCGAGTATCGGCGCTACAAGGTGAAGACGGTGGTGGGTGCAGATGACTATGCCACCATGCGCGAGATTCTGGGCCGTCGTATGAAGCGGGCGTTGGCCGAAGGCGACTTCCCCGACCTGCTGGTGGTGGACGGTGGGCGCGGCCAGCTCTCGGCGGCCGAAGACGTGCTGGCCGAGCTGGGTTTGAGCGAGCAGCCGGTGATCGGCATCTCCAAGCCGCGCACCGAGCGCCGCCGGGGCGAGTGGGATGCGGTGGACAAGCTGATCCTCCGCAACCAGCCGGAGCCGGTAGTGCTTCGCCACGATCACCCCTCGCTGCGCCTGTTGCAGCACATCCGCGACGAGGCCCACCGGGAGGCGGTGGGTTTTCACCGCAAACAACGTTCCAAGTCCAAGCTGCACTCCGCGCTCGACGATGTGCCGGGGATCGGTCCCACCCGCCGCAAAGCCCTGCTCAGCCACTTCGGCTCGATGAGCGGGTTGAAAAAGGCCACCGTCGCCCAGATCGCCGAGGTGCCCGGCATCGGTGCGGCCCTCGCAGAAATCATCGCTGAGAAATTGGCCGCGACCTGAGCGGCTTGCCGCGTGCAGCCCGCCTGTGCTATCGTCTGGACTGGAGGGATCGATGTTCTGGCTGTTGGTCGGGTGTCAGGCGGCAAAAGGAGATCCCCAGGTGGGAGCCGATCTCTATGTGCAGCACTGCGCCTCCTGCCACGGCGAGGATGGTACCCTGGGCAAGCCGATCTTCGATGTAGAATCCGCCAACCTGAATTTTCGGGTACCGGAGCTGAACGACGACCGGCTGGTCGAGGTGATCCAAACAGGCTTCCAGGCCATGCCCCCGCTCGGCCTGGAGGAACGTGAAGCCCTGGACATAGTGGCCTGGCTTCGCACCAAATTCGGTTGGTACCAAGGAGGAGAAGCTCATGTTGATGGTGATGTTGATGGTGGCCTGTACGGGCCCAGGCGATTCGGGAAAAACGGATGATTCCAGCGGTGGTGGCGGCGGTGACGTGACCAACGGCGAGTCGCTCTTCGGAAGCTGCGCCGGCTGTCACGGGGCCGATGGCACCGGGGGCATCGACATCGGGGGAACTCCCTCTACCGATCTCACCGTAAGTGTACCGGCCCGGACCGACGCTGAGCTGGAGGAGATCATCAAGAACGGCTACGGCACGGCCATGCCCGGCCAGTACAGCGACGCCCAGGAAATCGCGGACCTGATCGCCTACCTGCGGGTCACCTTCCCCTGATGCTGCGACGCTACGGCCCACGCATTCTGGCGGCCCTGCTGCTGCTGTCGCTGATTGCGTTGGGTCTACGCGTCTATTCGATGCAGGTGGCCCGCGACCTGCTGGCCATTCTTGCCTATACGGAGCCCCCGGCTGAGGGGGCAATGGGCGGTCGTGCGCTGCCCCCTCCCGACGCTGAGAACGAGATGGGGCAGCTCACTGGAAGTGGTCTGGGTCTTTCGGGGAGCGGACCGGGGGGCGGCGGCGCCGCCGAGGGACTCGGGCTGTCCGGCACGGGAATGGGCGGCGGAGGAAGCGGCGAAGGTACGATTGGACTTGGCAGTTTTGGCACGCTGGGGCGCGGAAGTGGCTCGGGCAGCGGCTACGGCAGTGGGGGCGGAGGTGGCGGCAGCGTGTGGTCGCCGGAGCCGACTCCAGAACGCGTAGAAGTGGGAGAAGGGAAAATCTGGGCCAAAGCTGGCAAAAACCCCGGCGTCAGCTACAACCTGACCATGATCGAGGACGAGCCGCTGCTGAAGGAGGGGAAGCAGGGCGCGCTCCTTCCCCTGCGTGAGGAGGAAGAAACCGCTTCCACCCACGCTATTCCATTGGTTTTGGTGCACGGGATCAACGGGCGCCCTCAAGACATGCAGGCGCTGGTGCAGCGCTTCCGCAAAGACAAACGCTACCAGCTCTACATTTTCGCCTACGACGATATGGGGCGACGCACCTCCGAAAATGGTCTTGACCTGTCAAGAGAGTTGTCGGAGATCGCCGCGCACACGGCCGGCGAGCTGATCATCGTGGCCCACTCCATGGGCGGGCTGGTGACCCGGGTGGCGCTGAACAACCTGGGGCCGGCATTGGAGCGGATCCAGCCTGAGCTGCGCCCCCACCTGCGCGTCTTGACCGTGGATAGCCCCTGGCATGGATTTTCCGGGCCTCCCGACCGGGGACTTTCGCGCCTGATGATGGCGATGGTGCGTCCGATGTTGCCGGATGGTCTGGAGGACATGCGTGCGGAGTCGGACATGTTCCAGACTCTCTATGACACGGATCTTCCTCCCGATACCGAGCTGCGCTTGGCCTTTGCTGCCGAGGGCGACGGCATTCTGTACTGGGGTGAAGGCAAGCTGCTGGAGCTGGTGGAAGGACTGACCAGTGTAGGACCCAGCTACGAAGCCAAGGATCCGCAAGTGCGAAACTACTGGCGGGCCCTTCAGGCCAGCAAGGACTATGTAGCCTTCGCGGGCCGCCTTCGCAGCTCGCACAGCCGCGTGGAAGTAGAAGCAGCCTTGGCCGGCCATTTTCCGGTCTATCCGGGAGATCACACCGGGGTGCTGGTCGAGCAGCAATCGGGTCTTCCCGAAGCGGCCCGGCGGTGGATTCTGCAGGGAAGCTGGGGCAAATAAGAAGGCCGCTCAGCTCCGCGCGCTCTGCTTCTGTCCGTAGGCGCTGCGGCGCTTCATCGCCTCGCCCCGCCGCAGGCGGCGCAGGTGGTAGCCCACCCCTTCCTGCGGCCCAAAGCCTTCGCTCTCCAAAACCTGTGGACCTACGGGGTTTTCAGCCCAGCTCAGCAGATCCTGAAGCATCCGCCGGCCCTCCGGCTCCAGCGGCGGGGAGTGCGCAAGGTTGTCGTAGCGCCACACCACCGCCTCATAGAGATCCCCAAGGACTCTCCCTTTTTGCCACGGCACCAGCCGGTCTTCTTTACCCAACAGCACCAGTACCGGGCAGTGCACCCGCGCGGCGTCCACCCGCGGCGGGCGCAACAGGTCCCGCGCCAAAGCCCGTGGCCAAGGGCAGATTTTCGGGAACCAACGCTGCACCTCGGCGTCG
Source organism: Alphaproteobacteria bacterium (assembly GCA_040376425.1). Classification (GTDB taxonomy): domain Bacteria; phylum Myxococcota_A; class UBA796; order UBA796; family SXON01; genus CAITDR01. The sequence goes on from JBEIQS010000007.1 coordinate 3,421, forward strand.
GAAAGCAGGTTCATGCCCAGGGCCCGGTAGGCGGGCAGCCCGATCTTCAGCGGCTGGTTCCGGAGGAAGGCCGGCAGCAACCCCACGCTGTGGCGGATCATGTTTCGGTCAGGCCGTACAAAAATCTGGCCGGGCGGAAGGGGGCTGATGAGGATCAGACCACGCAGGCTCAGGCGGGTGGCGAGGATCTGCGCCACCAGTGCCCCCATGGAGTGCCCGACCAGGATGGGCGGCTCGGGCAACGCGGCCACCACCGACTCCACACCCGCGATCACCTCCTGCAAGCCCGCATCGTCCGGTGGCTCGCCATGGCCGGGCAGGCTCAGGGCCAGCACCTGGAAGCGCTCGGCGAGGGCATCCATCCAGGGCTCCCAAAACCAGGGCCCCAGGCCAATCCCGTGGATCATCACCAGCGTTGCAACCGGCTGGGCCGGCCCCCGAACCACCGCACGCAGCTTGCCGACCGCTTGGAGCATCCTGTCCCCCGCCCCAGCCTAACCAGTCGAAATCGGATAGCTTCTCAAAAATGTTCCTGCTGCTTGCCTGTTGGGCGTCGCGGGTGACCACCACGCCGCCGGCGCCGCCGCCCCCTCCGCCTCAGCCCGAGGATCCAGCCGCGCTGATCACCTGGATCATCGCAGAGGATCCGCTGCTGCGGCACATCCGTCGTCCCGATCCCGGCCTGCCCATGCCCGCCCCCATTGCCGCATGGCTGGCTTCCACCCCGCCCGCTTGGGGGGTGGAGGCGGAGTACGCGGGGACCATCGCCGTGCCCCTGTTGCGCGGCGCGCGCCTGCTGGAGCTGGAACAGCGCGGAGGCCAGACCCTTCCTATCTCTGATCTCCTCCTTCTATCTCCTCTTTCTCCACCAAGTGCGGTGCCACCCGAAGGCGCGCGCACCGTGCTGGATGCCCTCGGCGAACCGGGTGCGGAGGGTCTGCTGGCCATCTCCGAGCGCCAGGTGCTCCTGGGATGGCTGGATGGCCCGGCCATCGATGTGCAGCCGCTCCAGCGCTTTTTGGAGGATCCCCGCTACAGCCGGCTGGTGCAGAGCCCCGCCGGGACCACATTGTATTCCAGAATACAAAATAGAAAAAATGACGTTCTGGCTGAACAAGGCGCCAAGGCCTTGCGGGAAGCCGGGCTGCGGGCGCTGCGTCAGGTGATCGCCGACACCGACGCCGAACAGGCCGCCTGGAGAACCGAGCGCGCGACGCTTCAGAGCGAGCTGGGCGTGCAGGGAGACCCGGTGGACCACCTGCTTCTGCAGGCCCAGGAAAAGCTGTCGGCAGATGCAGGGAATGACCGCTCCGTGGGCCAAGCATTGGTGGCCCAGGTGGCGCTGCGCTGGCGCGAGGGCTGCCCGGATCTGCCCTGCGGGGGACTGGACCGGGGGCCGTCGCTCCAGACGCCCCGGCGCTGGGGAGCCGGGGAAGAAGCAGCCCTTTGGGAGGTGATCGTGGGCAAAGACATCCTCGATCACCTGGAGGTGGCCTGGGGAAGACCGAGCGCGATCTACGCCCAGGATCACCTGATCGAGTGGCTCACCGGGGCACTACACCCCGATGCCCGCCTGCTGGTCTTTCCGGCGCCCAACAACGCCAGCCTCCTCTCCCTCAGCCGCCTGCTCGGGCACGAAGGACTCACCGACTTTGAAGGCTTTCACCGCCTGCTGCGCGCACGGCTGCGGGCGCAGGCAGAGTTGCTGGGTTGGAGGCGGGAAGCCGACTTTGCTCCGGATCTGGAGCGACTGGTGCGCAAGCTGAAGTAGCTGCGCTCAGTCCGCGGACGGCTCGACAGGGCCTCCCGCTTCGTCCACTTCCGTATTCTCCTCTTCCGCCGGCTCATTTTCGCCCACGCCCGCTCCGGCCAAGGGTACCCAGATCTGGTTCAGGCGCACCCGCCAGCCGACGATGGTTTCGGGAGGGGCGTTCTTCACCATGCGCTCTTTGGTGTAGTGCTTTTTCTGTCCGTAGCCGAGCTTGTCGTTTGGAGCCAGGATCACCGCCCACTTCTGCTGCGCGATGCCACGCTCCACCTTGCGTACAAAGGGACGATAGGGCCCGCCTTTGTAGTCGATGTCCCACAGGCAGATCAGCGAGAAGGTGGGATCTTTGCCCGCCTGCACCAGGGCATAGGGAGCATAGGGGGAGAGGATGGGATCAGGAAGGGCGCGGATCTCCTCAATAAAGGCGGCCGCCGCCTTGCGGTTGGCTTCGGTGGGGATGTAGCGCTTCAGGTCCTTGTGGCCCACCCAAAGCTGCCCGGCCAGGCACAGGGGAAGCAGGATCCGCACCGTCCAAGCAGGGACCCGGCTGAAAAACCGCCCGGCCTCCGCGGTGCCCCAGCGTTGCTCCAGCACCTCGGCCTGCAGCACCGGCCAAAGGCACAGGATCCAGTACATGGGGATCAGCACGTTGATGAAGCCGCCCACATGCCCGCGCATCAGCGAGCAGATCACCACCCCCATCGCCGAGATACCGCTCCAATAGAGTGCATTGGAGTGCCGACGAAACCAGGCCGGCGCCAACAACGCCAGGGTGGTGGTGACCGGCAGCGCATCCCAGAACTCAAGCTGCGCACCCCGGGTGGGCAGGCGCAGGCGCGGCTCCAACTTCAGCCCCAATCCGGAAATCAACCGCTCGCCCACGATACCGTGCTCTGCCGGAACACCCAGGATCCACGCAAGGAAATGACCACCCGTAGCCACCTCCTCTATCGCCACGAAGGCCAGCGCAGGCAGCACCGAAGCCGCGCCAAAGCGCAGGGCCGCGGCCCGACCCTGCATCTGCCAGATGCCGATGATCATCGGCAGGCCAAAGGCCGCAGCATTGTGTTTTGCCATAAAGGCACCGGCCAAAAGCAGACCGGAGAGCACCTGCTGCCAGGGCTTGGGCCCAGCCCCCAACACCAGGGCCCAGCCCAACAGAGCGATGGTCAGCGAGTCCACACGGATCAGATCATAGAATGTTCCGGCTTCATCATAGGTTCCAGCAAAAACCCCCATCAACGCGATGGCCACAGGCCAGGAAGCCTTCGCCTGCCGCGCGCCATAGAGCAGGGCCAGCGCTGCAAGCGAAAAACAGGCGATAGAGGTGCCCCTTCCCAGGGCGTAGCCCATCGGAAACACCTGCCCCAGCAGCCCGACCAGCCAGGCGTAGAGCGGCGGGTAGATGAAGGGGATGTACTCGGTGGTCGGCGGGCCGTGGATGGGCTGCCCTTCGGCCACGCGCATCGCAGAAAGCAGGGTTCCCCCTTCCATCCACTCGATGTCGAAGTCGTAGTCCCAGCGCTTGGACATGGCCTGGCCCACCACCGCCATCTGCCAGAGCCCCAGGCTCAGGGCCAACAGCTCCGCCCCTCGGCGCGCCCAGCGGATTGTTGCAGTCTCCATCCCCCCTCCCGCGCGGCTCCTAACTCAAATTCCAGGCGCCGCTTCCTCCGGAAGCACCCAGTCCGCACCACCTTGGCGTGCCATCGCCAGCATCAGGCGCAGGCTCTGACTGTAGCTCTCGATACCAACCTGACCATTGGCTTTCAGGTAGGTGTCGTTCACCGCCTGCCCCAGCTCCCGCATCCGCCCCTCTCCGGCATGCCACCACTTCCAGGCCTCCTCCATGTCCCGCAGCGGGCCCTTCCCCACCGCCTTCACCAGCTTCCGGGCGCGGGCCTCGTCGCGCTGATTGCTCAGCTCATAGTAGACCTGCTTCCACAGAAAGAGCCATCCCGAATAGCGCACATAGGGGTCCTCCGACCGGATGCACACCCAGAAGCCCATAAAATTCGCCTCATCCTCCCTGGCAACCCCGCGTTGGTGGGCCATCTCGTGTGCGGCCGCATGGGGCACCTGTTGGCCAGGCGCATCGATGGTCAGGTTGGCCTCTCCCGTAAAAGGGAAGTAAAAGCCTAACAAACCAAAACGAACCAGCGCAAAGGTGGAGCGCAGCGGCTTGGGAGAGGGGCGCTGCCACGCAAAACTCGGCCCAAGCTGTGGTGCCTCCGCCGCCACTGCCGCGTAGCCCTGCTCCACTGCCGGATACAGCGCTGCCATCGGCATCACCGTGCTGGCATGACCCAGGTCTTCGGCGTGCAGCGCCTCCCGGTAGGCGCGTTGGGCCCTCAGCGCAGCCACCAGGCCCACCCGCTCCAGCTCCTCCGCCGAGGTGGCCCCCGGGTCCGCCCAGCCCAGGCGCTCCAGCATGGGCGGCCGACGGTACTGCATTCCCCACAGATGTACAAAAATCACGGCACCCCAAAGGGCAGCGGTGATCACCACGCGGAGCAGGCGCGGCAGGGCATGGCGCTGGTGGACCAGAAGGGGCCCCAGCCCCAGAACCCCGACATAGATCAGGACTTCGGCCACGCTGAAGTCCACCACCGACACCGCGCGGGCCACCGCCAAACCCAGGGGCGCCGAGAGTCGCTCCGCCCACAGCTCCACCACCGCGGGCAGGCGCCCCAGGGCCCAATTTGTAGCCAGCAATACAACTGCAACCAGCCAGCTTCGCCAGCCCAAAAGCCAGCTCATTGGCTTATTTTCCTTCGCAGACCGCCCCCGACAGGTAGCCCAGTGCGCAGAGCTGCTGCACCTGCTCGGGGCTCATCTCGTTCTTCTCCTCGGCGGGGAAGGTGGCCGCCAGGGCCTTGCCTTCGGCCGTGCGTGCCTCCAGAAGTCCCTTCAGGCGATTCACCACGTCGGGTTGGGCGGCCGCGAGGTTGGTTTTTTCGCCCGGATCCTTTTTGAGATCGAAGAGCATCGGGCCCGATGGATCCCCCAGGAGCAGCTTCATACCTGCGGGATCGATGATGGTGCGGCGCTCGGAGTACTCGGAGTAGACCGGGAGCACCACCGCGGGACCGGTGCCCTTGAGTACGGGGGCCTGGGACCGCCCCTGCCAATGTGCCCCCTTGGGAACGCCGGCCAGGTCCGCGATGGTAGGCGCAATGTCGATGCTCTGCGTCCAGTGCGCGTAGCGACCTGGCTTTACACCCGGGCCCTTGATGATAAATGGAATGTGGATGTTTTCCTGGTACAGGTGCTCGTGGAACACATTGGTGCCGTGCTCCCAGAAGGCTTCCCCGTGATCGGCGGTGATCACCACGATGGTGTTTGCATCCATCCCATTGGCGACCAGGGCCTGCATCAGGCGACCAAACTGGGCGTCCCAGTACTCGATCTCTGCGTCGTACAGGGCCAGGGCCTGCTGGATGTCCGCAGGCGCCGGAACCACCCCCGGCTTCTTGTAGTCGTTCTCGATCTGCATGTGGGCGCCCGACACCGGCCCTGAGTAGCCCGGCGCGCGGTACTTGCTGTAGTAGGGCTCCGGGGCCTTGTAGGGCGAGTGGGAGTCCATGTAGTGCAGGTAGGCAAAAAAAGGCTTCCCCGTACTCTTCTGCTGATCGATCCAGGCCAGACTCGCGTCGGTCAGCTCGCGGCCGGAGTCGCCGTCCGCCTGGTTCTGCTTTGGATTGACCACGGTGAAGGTATCAAAACCCTGGGAAAATCCCCTACCGGAGTCCACCACGATCGACTTCATGATCGCAGCGGTGCTGTAGCCGGAGCCCTTGAACTGCTCGGCGATGGTCTGGTGGCCCATGGAAAGGGCGTCCATCTCCACGCGATTGGCTTGGTTATACCTCAACACCCGGTGGGCCTGGGGGTCCACGCCGGTGAACAGGCTGGCCACCGAAGGGACCGTCCACGCCGCCTGACTGATCGTATTTTCGAATACAACTCCCCGGCTGGCGAAGCGGGTCAGGTTGGGGGTGGTGGGCCGGGCGGTATAGCCGTAGGGACCCAGCTTATCGGCCCGTAGGGCATCCACCAGGATCAACAGAACGTTGGGCGCCGGAGCCGCGGCGCGGGCAGGGCTGAGCATCAAAAGGCCGCCCACCGCAGCCAGGGCCAGACCAAGCAGAGACAGAGAGCGGAGCATGCAAACCTCGTCGTTCTTGTAGCGGAAAGGAGGGACCGTGCCCAGCCCCCAACTTTCACGGTGTGTAAGCAAATGCCAGAGCGTCGAAAATCTTCCCTCAGCCGGCAGTCAAAGACAGCCAGTCCACCTTGGTGCTGCCCGCCGATGCGCCCCCGGTCTTCACGCAGAGCCGCGCAAAGTTCACCCCGGCGGGCGGGGTCCACAGGCCCTCTTCGTCGCGCGCCGGCAGCCCCTGGCGCGTGGCAAAGTAGCGGGCAACCTCCACATCTGGGAGCGGCTTGCCATCCTGCTGCACGGGACGCAGCTCCACCACCGACCAGGTGGGCGGATCCAGGCTCAGAATATCTGGGGTCCAGCGAAGCTGGATCTTCATCGGGCCGCCCATGGCGAGGATCGGCGTACAGGCCACATCGATCTCGGCCTTGGAGTCGCCAACCACCAGCTCTCCCCCCTTGTTTTCCGCAAAGCCGGTGCGCACCCAGCCCTTGGGTAGCCCCTCTTCGTCAAAATCCCAGCGCTGCGGCAAGGGGCGCACCTCCAGATCCTTCCAGTCGCCCCTGCTCCCACCACCCGCAGTCTTTTCGGCAGGCGCTTCCGCCTCTTCCCTGGCCGACTCGCCCGCCGTGATCCAGCTCAAGGCACCTCCGCACAGCCAGGCCGGACGACGGCTGCGCGCACAACCGGCCGCCGCGGTCGCCTGCTGGGCGCCGACCGCATTCTCTTGACGCGTCAAGATTTTGGCGCGCTGATCCCAGAGCCCACCGATCTGGTTGGCCCCAAAGCCCCAGCCCCGCGCCAGGGCCAGCGCCTCGTCGGTGGCCTGCAGCGCGCCGTCCAGGTCTCCCCGGGCAGAGGCCACGTCGGCCACCAGATCCCAGGCGGCGAAGTGGCGCTGCGGTCCCTGCACCGCCCGCTTCGCAAAATGTTCCGCTTCGTCCAGATTCTTGGCCTCCAACTCCCGACGTCCGATCTCCACCAGGAAGGGGCTGTAGTTGCTCTGCTCGGCCTCTTTGCGAAGCACGGCAACGGCCTCGTCGCAGGCCTCTTCCGGGACGATCAGCGCCACGCGAAAAGCAGAAAGAAAGGTACAATTTCCGCGCGGCGCCCCGGTTGCCTTCCCCAACCACTGCTCCCCTCCCCCCGAGCGCAGCGCCAAGGCCGGCGCATAGCGGGAGAATTGGTTCACCACATAAGAAGGCTCAAAACGGAGATTTGCATCGGTGGGGATCAGGCGATCCAATAACTGTGCTTCCCGACGATAGTCGTGGCCATTGCCCACATCCTGTGGGTTGGTTTCCTGACGGCTCAGTTCGAAGAGGGGCCAGAGCAGCAGCATGACCGGAGCATAATTCACCCAGGCTCCCTGTAGCGGCCTCCGAAGGCGCAGCCACGCAATTCCTTCGCCGATGAGGTAGGCAAAGATTGGCAGAAAGCCAATGTAGTTCCTTGGGTTCTGCGCAGGCTCAGAGGAAGATGCAAGGTAGGGAAAGAGCAACATCGCTCCCCACCAGGGCCACAGCCAGCGCTGCGCCCGCTGGTGCCAGGTACCCAGCAGACCCAGGGCCAACAGCCCCCAGCTCCCCACAAAGATCCGGGGATCGGCGCCCCAAAGCAGATAGAGCAGCACCGTCCAGCTCCGCTCGGTGGGGTTGGACTTCTCGGCAAGCTGCTGCTGCAGCGGACCCAGCGCCCACGGCGCAAAGCTCAGGGCCACCAGAAGGCCCACCAGCAGTGTGCCCCCCACCAGATCCCGCCGCTTCTGCTGGATTGCAACAACAAAAGCCCCGGCCAACGCCGCCGCCACTCCGCCCGCCCCCGCATAGTGGGTGTACAGACTTCCCGCCCCACCAAGCAGCAGAAAGAGCAGCCCCACGCGGCTCCCTTTTGCGACGCCCAAGCCACCCGCCAGCAGCAGCGCTCCAAAGGCCGCGAGCAGCGCGTACATACGCGCGGTGTGCGCAAAGAGAAAGCTCACCGGCGAAAAAATGAGGACCAAGCCCATCACCCAGGCAGTGGCGTCGTTCCCCCAGCGCCGCACCGCCCCCAGCGCGATCCCCAACATCCCCAACAGGGCCACCGCCGAGGGCAGGCGCAACATGGCGTCCGAGCGCCCCAACGGGCCAAAAAGGCTCACCATCAAATAATATAAGGGAGGATGCCGATCATTGGCAGCACCTCGGATCATCCCGTCCAGGTCGCGCTCCACCACGCCGGCCGTGAAGACCTCGTCCGGCCACAGGGACCAGGCGATGGGCCAACACCACAGCAGAGCGGCCAGCGGGAAGAGAAGCAGGTAGCGCGTGGGCATCCTCCCCCCTATCCTGTCCCGGCGCCCAAAGGTCTCACGCCGCCTCCGCACGCCAGCGGTTTGCAGCCGCCTGCACCTGATCCTCCCGCTCGGCCAGCAGAGTCGCCATCAGACGGCATGCCACCTGACGCTCCGGCTCCTCCAGGCCCGGCATGGCCTCCCGCAGTAGCTGCTCGGCCTCAGCCGCGCTACGATGCTGGAGCAACTGCGCCAGCAGCAGTTGTACAGACGAAACCTGGCTTCCTGCCCGCTGCAACAGGGCAATGGCAGCCCGCGCATGGACCTCGCCGCGCTCGGGCCGACCGCGCTCCCGCTCCAGACAGGCGAGGTTGCGGTGCAGCAGGGCCACCTGCTCGGGAGGTGCACCCGCCGCACAGCGCAGGGCTTCGCGGAGCTGCGAAGCCGCAAGGCTCAGCCGCCCACCTCGTCGGGAGGCAAATGCGAGCGCATTGAGACAGCAGCGGACTTCCACGTCCGATGGACCGAGCTGGCGACGGGCCCGCAGCAGCGCCTGACGGAGCAGCGGCAGGCCCTGCTCCGGCGCGCCCACCAGCACCAGCACGAGACCCTGGCGCCCCAGCGCCTGCACCCGCAGCCTGGACTCCACCGGACCCTGGCCGGGCATCCGGCTCAGGAGGTGGATCACCTGCTGAAGCTGCTGTTGAGCCTCCACCAGATCGCCATCGCGAAAACGCAGCTCGGCCAACATCATCCGGGCCTCCACACCGGCCAGGGTCTGGTCGCCGAAGCAGGCTTCCATCTCCACGATCGCCTGGCGACAGGTAAGCTCGGCCTCCCAGAGCGCACCCGTTTCCATCAGCGCGCGGACATCGTCGAGCAGGGTGGTGGTCCAACCATCGGAGGAGAAGGAGAGAATGGGCGTTTCCATGCCCGCCACCATGCAAGAATCGTGCCAATCCTAAAAACCAGGGAAAGCGGCGGTCTCCTGCCGCAGCCGCCTCGCTGTGCAAGCGGCCGTCACACTGCCCGCTCCTGTGCAGCCCGCCGTGCACAGACGCTGCACAGCCGCCCCGGCTCAGAGCCCCAGCGCCTGCCGCTGGGCGGCCCACCCGGCCACCCGCTCCGCCAACTGGGCCCGCAGGCGCTGCAGTTCTTTCCACCCACCCCCAACCCGATCGCGAAGCTCCCCGGGATCGTCAAAGATCTGAAAGAGCTTGGCCGCCCCATCCCCCTCGATCAGCTTCATGCCATCGGGAGCAATCAGTGTTCGTATCCCACCATATTCCGCATAGGCCGACCGTGGTTCTATGCTGTCTCCGCGCAGCGCCGGTGCCAGACTGCGCCCCTGCCAGGCCGCGGGCGTCGGCAAGCCCGTGAGCTCAGCCAGGGTGGGCGCCACATCCAAGACCTGCACCAGCTCGCTGCGCTGGGCTGCGGCAACCCCCGGCACCTTCACCAGCAGCGGCACGGCAATGTTCTCCTGGTAGACATTACTTTCAAAGAAGCTGCCATGCTCGTACAGGGCTTCTCCGTGATCCGCCGTCACAACCACGATGGTGTTCGAGTCCACACCCATCAGCGCCAAGTCCTTGATTAAACGACCGAACTCGCTGTCCCAGTAGCGCACTTCCGCATCGTAGTAGCGAACGATCTGGCTCAGATCCCGCCGCGTGGGAATCACGCCCCTTTCTTTGTAGGTGTCCTGGATCTGGTTGTAGACCCCCGTCACCGGCCCGTTGTAGTCACCCCGCGCTTCACTGTACCAGGGCTCTGGGGCGAGGTAGTTGGAGTGCGGATCCATATAGTGAAGGTAGAGGAAGAAGGGACGCTCTGGGTTACGGATCGTCGTGACCCACTCCAGAGCGGCGTCGGTGAGCTGGGTGGCACTATGGCGATCCGCCATGTCTCCCTCCACCACCCGCCAGCTCGAAAAACCCTGTGCAAAGCCTCTATTCTTCGCCAGGACCACGGCCTTCAGCAATGCGGCCGTCTCGTAGCCGGCCCCGCCCAGGCTCTCGGCCAGGGTGGGGAATACCGGCAGCAGACTGTCGTCGGGCAGGCGCTCCTGTGGATTGTAGCGTAAGGCTCGATGTACCTGGGGATCCAGCGAGGTGAAGAGCGAGGCCATCGAGGGCACCGTCCACGCCGCCGAGCTGATCGCATGAGAGAAGACCACCGAGCGACGTGCAAAACGTTGCAGGTTGGGCGTCAATTTTTCGGCGTCGGGCCCGAGGACCCGATCCGCACGCAACGCATCCACCACCACCAGAAGCACATTGGGTGGCGCGGCCAGGGCGGTCGAGAGGAGCGTGAGGAGCATCCTGCCTAAGATGGCGCAGCCAGCGGCCTCCTTCAAGCCCTCTTTGCAGAAAGGGACAAGCGGCGCGGGATGAGATAGAATCGCGGGATGGAACGACGTGTATGGTCCATTGAGGGCAACCGCCAGAGACTGGATGGCGGGGCCATGTTCGGAAATGCTCCCAAAGCGCTCTGGGAGCGCTGGGCCACACCCGACGAACGCAACCGCATCGAGCTGGCCTGCCGCTGCCTGCTGGTGCAGGATGGGTCGCGCTGGATCCTGTTTGAAGCTGGGATCGGTGCATTTTTCGACAGCATGTATCGCGACCGCTACGGCATCACCGAGGAGCGGCACATCCTGCTGGACTCCCTGGCTGCGGTGGGTCTGACCGATGCGGACATCTCGGTGGTGGTCCTGTCGCACCTGCACTTCGATCATGCGGGCGGGATCCTGTCCGGCTGGCAAGAAGGGCAGACACCAAGCCTTCTTTTCCCGAACGCGACCTTTGTGGTCAGTCGCGACGCCTGGGATCGGGCTCGCCAGCCGCACCCGCGCGACCGGGCCAGCTTTATTCCGCTTCTGAACCAGTATCTGGAGGAGTCCGGCCGCTTGGAGCTGTTGGACGGCGATGCCTCGCGCGCACTGGGCCCCGAGTACCGCTTTCACCTGTCCGATGGGCACACACCCGGCCTGTTGCTTGCCGAGATCCCCGGAAAAGACGGACCGATTGTTTTTGGCTCCGATCTGGTGCCCGGCCGTGCCTGGGTCCACACCTCGGTGTCCATGGGCTACGACCGCTTCCCCGAGCTGCTGGTGGACGAAAAGCGGGCGCTGCTGGACTACCTGATTCCCCAAAATGGGCGGATCTTCTTCACCCATGACCCGGAGTGGGCCCTGGCGCGGGTTACGCGCGACGAGAAAGGTCGCTACGGCTCGGTCTCCGGGCAGTCGCATCTGGCGGGAATGGTCGCCTGATGGGCCGCGAGCGGGTGCTCCAAGAGCTGGGGCGGATCCAGACCTTTTTCCCCATTTTGCCGCAAGCAGGCAACCGCTTCGCCGTGGATCGGCCATGGGAGGGGCTGACGGTGGCCCTGCACCTGCACCTGACCACCTTGACGGCCGCCCTGATCCGCGAGTTGGTGCTCGGCGGCGGAAAATGGGTGGTCTCCGCGGCAAATCCGGCCACCACCGATCCGGGTGTGGTGGACTACCTGCGTGATCTGGGGCTGACCGTGTACTCCGGTCGCTCCATCAACGACGGGATCGCCGGAACCTTGGCGGCACAACCCGATCTTTTCGCGGATGTGGGCTTCGCCCTGGGGGCAGCGTTGCTGCGCACCAACCGGCCCATTCGCGGCGGGGTGGAGATCAGTCGCTCCGGCGTAAGCAGACTACGTTCGCTGCCGTTGACCTTCCCCGTAATGAATATCGATAGTGGTCGATTGAAGCCCGCAATCGAGTGCCGCCACGGGGTAGGCGACGGCCTGTGGGCCAGCTTCACGGCGCTCACCGGCATGCACCTGGCCGGGCGGCGGGTGGCCGTGGTCGGCTACGGACCGGTCGGGGCCGGAGTGGCTGCCTGTGCGCGCGCCAACGGCGCCAGTGTGGCCGTGGTGGACCAGTCCCCAATCAGACGGTTGATCGCCCAATATGATGGCTTTGAGACGCCGAACATCGACCAAGCCGTGACCCAGAGCCAGGTGTTGGTCACCGCCACGGGCAGCCGGGATGCGCTGCCCTTGGACCTGCTCAAACAGGCCAATGATGGCGTGATTCTGGTGAACGCGGGTCACCACAACGACGAGATCGCTGTAGAGGCGCTCCGCCGCGAAGCAGAGGCCGTGGACGAGGTGGGGCCGCAGGTGGTGCGCTACGCCCTGCGTGGTCGGCAGCTTGTGGTGTTGGCAGGGGGAAATCCCCTGAATATCGTCATGAACTCCGGATCACAGGAGCCAGTGCTGCTGCACTTCACGGTGCTGGGGCTGGCCCTGGAGTGGCTGGCCCAGCAGTCGGAGCTCGGGCCGGGAGAGATCATCGTGCCGCTGTCCATCGAGGAAGAGGCCGCCCGCTGCGCCCTGATCGCGCGAGGGAAAGCTTGAACGCAGACGAGGGGGCCGCCCTGGCTTTTTCTGCCCTCCAAGCCGGAAAAGCGGAAGAGGTGATCGCGCAGGTGGAGGCGCTGGATCAGCCCTTGCTCCGTCAAGAGCGACCTTTGCTGGCGGCCCGGCTGCTGGCCTGGAAAGCGCAGGCCTGGATGAGCCGAAACCGGTTGGAGGAGGCCCGCGCTGCGGTGCTGGATGCGATCCGCATGGCCAAACAGGGCGGCGATACCGACGGCCTGCCCGTGCTGCGCGGGCTGCACAACCGCATCGCCGGCAGCCTCGCCGCGCTCCAAGCCGCAGCCCAGCAGGCCGAAGCGGACCGGGCACTGCTGGCCCTTTCGGAAGAGGAACTTTCCGCCAAATCCGCTGAAGAACGCGTAGACATCTTGACGCGTCAATCCTCTGCCCGGGCAGCGATGGGCGAACTGGAAGCCGCCCGCTCCGCCGCGCAGCGTGCCTTGGCGGAGGCGCAGAGCCCCCGCAGCCGCGTGCTGGCCTGGCTGTCGCTGGCACGGGTGGGAGCCGGCGCGGACGCGATTTTTTCGGCCTGGAAGGTGGCGGATGACGCAGATGACCACAACCTGATCACCGCTGTGGCCCACGCGGCCAAGGCCGCCGGGGTAGTGCTCCGGCCGCCGATCTGAGATAGATCTCTTTATGTTTGTCGCCCTGCTGCGCCACGGGATCGCCGAAGATCGTGCTCCCACCGACTACCACCGCCGCCTGACGCCACGAGGCCGCTACGAGCTGGACCGTCTGCTGGACCACCTCGTTCGGATTCCCTGGAGACCGGGGATCATCCTCTCCTCTCCCCTGGTCCGAGCCGATCAGACGGCCGACATGGTCGCGCACCGCTTCCCCACGGTGCCCCGCATCTCCACCGAGGTGCTGGCGATGGGGGATCCAGAGGCATTTCAGTGGATTGCCGCCGATCATCCCGATCCTCTCTTGGTAGGTCACGAGCCCACCCTGGGCGCCTTTGGCGCACGGCTCTTGGGGGCGCCCATGTCGGCTTTTCCGCTGGAGCGGGGTGGTTTTGCACTGTTTGAGGTGGATCGTCTGCCGCTGACCCGCCCGGCGCGGTTGCTCTTTTCGATGTCTCCCCGCTGGCTGCCGGGCGGCCCGTAGACCCCGGGGGCGGCACAATCCCCTGGACGGGTTAGACCCCGGGATGAATTTCTCCTCCCTCGGCCTGCTTCCCGCTCTTACGCAGGTGTGTACGGAGCTTGGTTTTACCGAAGCGACCCCCATCCAGGCGCTGGCGCTGCCGGTGCTTCTGCGTGGCGAAGACCTGGTGGGTCAGGCGCGCACGGGCTCCGGTAAAACCCTTGCTTTTGCGCTACCACTGCTCCAAACTCTTGACGTGTCAAGACGCACCCCGCAGGCCCTGGTGCTGGGCCCCACCCGCGAGCTGGTCGCTCAGGTCACCCGCGAGATCCGCAAGGTAGGACGCTCCCTTCCCGGCCTGCGTGTCCTCTCTTTGGCGGGCGGAGAGCCCATCATCGGGCAGAGTCGCGCCCTGGAGGAGGGCGCCCACATCCTTGTCGCAACTCCAGGGCGTTTGTTGGATCACCTGGATCGCAACAACGTGCCGTTGAGATACCTGAAGGTGTTGGTGCTGGACGAGGCAGACCGGATGTTGGAGCTGGGCTTCGCCGAAGATTTGCGCAAAATCCTGGAGCAGCTCCCCTCCCCCCGCCAGACCGCGCTGTTTTCGGCCACCTTCCCGCCCGACATCGAGCGGATGTCCGAGGCCATCCTCACCAATCCGGTGCGGGTGGTGGCGCCCGAGCCGCCGCCGGAGATCCAGGCCTGGGCCTGGGACCCCACCGCCATCGGGCTGGTCCCCCTGTTGGAGCACCTGAATCCCGCCTCCGCCCTGATCTTCTGCAACTTCAAGGCCAGCGCCTCCGGTCTGGCCGAGGATCTGGCGCAGGCGGGCCTGCCGGTGGGCTGCCTGCAAGGCGACATGGAACAGTGGGTGAGAGACCAGGAATTGGCCCGTTTTCGCGGCAGCGTCGCACGGATCATGGTCGCGACGGACGTTGCTGCCCGCGGCCTGGACATCAGCGGGCTGGAGCTGGTGGTGAACCTGGAGCTTCCGCACTCCGCCGATCTCTACCTGCACCGCATCGGGCGCACCGGGCGGGCGGGTCAGCCCGGACTGGCGATTTCCGTGGGCGGACGCGGCGGAAAACTCACCCGACTGGCCGGGCGTGAGCTGCCGGCGCTGGACCTTGCGCTGGTGCCGCCGCTGCACCAGGGCCCACTCCCCCGCTGGGCCTGCTTGAAGATTCTGGCGGGTCGCCGAGACAAACTGCGCCCCGGCGACGTGCTGGGTGCCCTGACCGGCGAGGCGGCCGGCCTGCCCGCCAGCGAGGTGGGCAAGATCGAGGTGCAGGAGCGGGTGACCTACCTGGCCGTCGCGCACGCGGTCGTCGGCCGCGCCCAGCGGGGTCTGGAAGATGGCCGGATTAAAGGGATGAAGATGCGGGTGGAGCGGATCTGAGCGCCGGGAGAGGCGGCCACCGGTTAAGCGCCGGGTCGGGAATCCCATGGCCGTCAATCGTGCTGGTATCGTCGATCGGAATTTCGTCGAGCGGGTAAGCAAACTCCGCTTTGGCGCTGCTCTTTCCTCTGCTCCTGCCGCTCCCCGCAGCGACCGGGAGGCGCCCGTGCGCCCCGGCACCTCGCTGAGTGCCCGACAGGCGCTGGCCCTGTTCGAGAGCCAATTGGAGAGCCGCCACCTGGACCTGGTGGCGCGCGCCCTGAAAGCACGCGATCAGTGCTTCTACACCATCGGATCTTCGGGGCACGAGGGAAATGCGGCCGTCGCAGCTTCTGCGCGTCCCGATGATCCGGCCTTCCTCCACTACCGCTCCGGCGCCTTCTTCAACGCGCGGGCGCGCCAGGTTCCAGGTTCTACGCCCATCATGGACGTACTGCTCGGTCTGACCGCCTCCAAGGAGGAACCCATCGCCGGCGGCCGACACAAGGTCTTCGGCAGCCTCCCCCTCCAGATTCCGCCGCAGACCTCCACCATTGCCTCGCACCTGCCCAAAGCCCTGGGCATGGCGCTGGCCATCGAGCGTGCCAAAAAACTCGGCCTTGGTCCCGCAGAAGATGACCGGATCGTGCTCTGCACCTTTGGCGACGCCTCGCTGAACCACTCCACCGCACAGGGGGCCCTGAACACCGCACGGTGGTTTGCCCACCAGGATCGGGCCTGCCCCGTCCTTTTTGTCTGCGAGGACAACGGCATCGGCATCTCAGTGCCCACCCCCAATGCCTGGGTACAGACCACCTGGGGGAGCGCCTCCAACCTGGGCTATGTCTACGGCGACGGGCTGGATCTTGCCGACGCCTGGGATGCGGCGCAGGCCGCCGTACTCTGGACACGTCAATACCGGCGCCCCTGCCTGCTCCACCTGCGCACGGTACGGCTGATGGGCCACGCGGGCTCGGATGTGGAGCTGACCTACCGCAGCCCGGAAGAGATCGCGGCGATGGAGGCTATGGATCCTCTGCTGACCAGCGCCGCACTGCTGGTGGAGCAGGGCTGGATGCTCCCCGACGAGGTCGTTGCCCTGTACGAAGAGATCCGCAGCCGGGTCGCGGCCTTGGGCGAGGAGGCCATTCGTCGTCCCCGCCTGAGCACCGCTGCCGAGGTGATCGCGCCGCTTGCGCCTCTACATCCGGATGCCATCGCCGCCGAGTGCGCACGACTTCCCGACGCAGACCGTCGTAAAGCCATGCACGGTAGCCTGCCGGAAGAGGACCGCCCGCGCCACCTTGCCGTGCAGATCAACCGCGCGCTCACCGACTTGCTTATCAAGTACCCAGAATCGTTGATTTTTGGTGAGGATACCGCCAAGAAAGGCGGGGTCTACCACGTCACCGCCGATCTACAAAAGAAGTTCGGTGCAGAGCGGGTTTTTGACACCCTGCTCGACGAGCAGACCATCCTCGGGCTGGCCATCGGCGCCGCCCAGGCGGGGCAGCTCCCCCTGCCAGAGATCCAGTACCTGGCCTACTTCCACAACGCCTGCGACCAGATTCGTGGAGAAGCCTGTTCACTCCAGTACTTTTCGAACGACCAGTTCCGCAACCCCATGGTGGTGCGGGTGCAGGGATTGGCCTACCAGAAGGGCTTCGGCGGCCACTTCCACAACGACAATTCTGTGGCGGCCCTGCGCGATATTCCCGGCTTGATCCTCGCCTCTCCCGGCCGTCCAGACGACGCGGTGCGCATGCTCCGCACCTGCATGGCCGCCGCCAAGGTGGACGGGCGCGTGTCCATGATCATCGAGCCCATCGCGCTCTACATGACCCGCGACCTCTACGCGGACGGAGATGGGGAGTGGGCCGCCAGCTACCCGGCTCCAGAGGAATATATTCCGCTGGGCAAAGGCAAAGTCTATGGCGACGGTACCGATCTGACGCTGATCAGTTGGGCCAACGGCCTGTGGATGAGCCTGCGCGCGGCCCGCTGGCTGGAACGGGAGCACGGCATCCGCTGTCGGGTGTTGGACCTGCGCTGGCTCAACCCTCTTCCAACGCAGGATATGGTCGAGGCCGCCCGGGCCACCGGCAAGGTGTTGGTGGTGGATGAGTGCCGACGCACGGGGGGGATGAGCGAGGCGGTCTACACCGCGCTGATCGATGCCGGGGTGCAGGTGGAGCTGGCGCGGGTTGCGGGGGAGGATGTGTACATTCCCCTGGGCGGTGCGGCCAACCTGGTATTGGTGCAAGAAGAGGATGTGCGGGCAGCCGCGCTGCGGCTGATGAAGGGGGAAAAATGAAGCGCGTCATCCTGATTTGTCCGGGTCGCGGGTCGTATACGCGCGAGTGCTTGGGCACGCTGGCGCAGACCCCCTCCGTCGCCGCCGCCGACCAATTCCGCGCCTCCCTCGGGCGTCCGGGCCCGACTGAGCTGGATCGGGCAGCCAATTACCAGTCGCGGCTGCATGTGGCGGGCGAGAATGCCTCCATCCTCACGGCGGCCTGCTCCCTTGCGGATCGGGACCAGCTTGGCGCCGTGGAAGTGGCCGCCGTTCTCGGCAATTCGATGGGCTGGTACACCGCGCTGACCGTTGCCGGCGCGCTGCCTCTGCCCGCCGGTTTGCGGCTGATCGAGACCTTGGGCAGCTACCAGGCCAACAACGTGATCGGGGGGCAATTGGTCTACCCCCAGATGGACGAGGACTGGCGCCCCGCCGCCGCGCCCGCGCTGGAGGCCTGCCTGCGGGAAATCCCCGGACTGTACCAGAGTATCCGACTCGGGGGCCAGGCCGTGCTCGGCGGCACCGAAGCCGCGTTGGCCGAGGCCCAGCGCCGCCTGCCGCCTCAAAAAATCGGCGACCGCGACGCCCCCTTCCTCCTCCCCCTGCACTCGGCCTTTCACACCCCCCTGATGGCCGCCACCGCCGCCCGCGCACAGGCCGAGCTGGCCGATCTCCCCTACCAGGCCCCACAATTCCCGCTGGTGGACGGTCGTGGGCAGATCTGGCGCCCCCGCCACAGCGACCTGCGAGCATTGGCCGACTATACCCTGGGATATCAGGTAGTTGCGCCCTATGACTTCACCCTGAGTCTCAAGGTTGCTCTGCGTGAGTACGCCCCCGATCATCTGGTGCTGCTTGGGCCGGGCGGCAACCTGGGCGGCGCCATCGCGCAGGTGTTGGTGGCAGAAGGTTGGGCGGGAATCCGCAGTCGCGCCGACTTCCAGGCCCTCCAGAAGGAGCGCCCCTTCCTGATCAGCATGGCCCGCCCCGAGCAGCGGGCGCTGTTGGTCTCGTGACCGATCAGGCCCTCCTGACGGCAGCGCTTGCCTTGAAGGGGCTGGATCGCGCGGGCTGGAAGCGGGTGGGCATCGAGCGGCCCGAGTCGGTGGCCGCCCATAGCTGGGGGGTCACTTTTGCGGCACTCCTACGCTGTCCACCTGGGTTGGACCGAGAAAAAGTGCTGATCATGGCCATCCTCCACGATCTTGCCGAGGCGACGGTGGGTGACATCACCCCCCACGACGGGGTGAGCCGGGAGGAAAAGCGGCAGCGGGAGGAGGAGGCGATCCGCCATCTGTTGGGCGATCACCCCGAACTTCTGGCGATCTGGGAGGAGGCAGAGCAGCGCAACAGCCCGGAGGCCCGCTTCGTCAAGGAGATGGACCTGCTGGACATGGGCCTCACCGCCCGCCACTACGCCCCATTGGCGGATACCTCCGAGTTTTTCGCCTCCGCAGGGGCCGCGCTGAGCCGACTTTGATCCTCCTGCTGCTGCTGGGCTGCCCGCCCACCTCCACTGAGCTGTGGCTGGCCGGTGACCTGCACCTGGGCGAAAATCCACTCGCATCCCTATTCTCTCCCCTGGCCCCCCTCACCGATGGCGCCATCGGCATCGTGAACCTGGAGGGGGCCGTCGCCGAACAACCACACAGCCCCGCCCCGGACGCGCTGCACCCTCGCCTGCTGAACCCAGCCTCCTCCCTCCATCTTCTGGCCCCCGCGGGCATCCGGCTGGTCAGCACCGCGAACAACCATGCCAACGACGGGGGCAGTCCGGCGCAGACCGTCGCCGCACTGCATACGCAAGGGGTGCAAGCAGCCGGCGTTCTGGGCGTGGGCCGGTACAAAAACATCACGCTGGCAGCTTGGGATTTGGAGGCCGCCCTCCCCTCCGACCTGGAATCCCAGCTCCGCAGCCTCCGCGCGCAGGCGGAAGTGCTGGTCGTGGCATTTCACACCGGCGGGGTGCCCTCCTACCTGCCGGGCCCGAGCCTGAGCGCCGCGGTCCAGAGCGCATTGGCGGCGGATGCTCAGGTGGTGGTGGCCCACGGCAGCCACCTCGTCGGGCCCGTAGAGCGGCGTGGCAACAGTGTGGTGGCCTGGGGCCTGGGCAACCTGGCCATGGCCTGCGACTGTACGGCCGAAAAAGACGCGATACTCCTGAAGGTTCAACTGACCGGACCACGACTGATCGAAGCGGAAGTGCTGCCCATCGAAGCGGGCCTACACGGCGCCTCTCCCCGCCCTTCCCCGGCCCCCAACGCCATTTTTGACCTGCTGGAGGCCATCGGCAGCCCGATGTTGGAGCGCCACCTGGGCCACGCGGTACTCCCGCCGCCGCGTTGAGCAGTTAGCTTCCCCAACAATGCCCGAACCCCTCACCCTTCGCCTGCTGCGCCGCCTGCACCAGAGCCCCTATGCGGCGCCGCTGACCGGCGACTGGCGTGTGGGTCTTCGCGCCGAGCGGAGCTGGCTGCTCTATGGGCAGGAGGGCCTTTCCGGCGTCAAAGAGAGCATCGACGGCCCCGTGGACGCCGAGCTGCGGCTGGAGCCCGGCGACCTCGAACGGGTCTTGACAAGTCAACTGCCTGCCCAAAAAATCTCTCTGATCCTTGGGGAACGAGCCATCCCTCCCCGCCGCGCCCAAGCACACGGCCTCTGTGCCGCTGCGGCCTTGGGCTGGGCCGGCCCCTGGCCCGACCCCGAAGCCGATGCCGAACACCAGCGTCTGTACCGACGGGCTCTGCTGGATCTGAAGCTGGGGGTGGAAGACAAGCGCCTGGTTTTCCTGCCCCCCGAGCTGGATCTTCCCGCCGAGGTACGGCTGCGCGAAGAGTTGACGGGCACCCTTCTGTGCACCGAGGGCCTGTCCGACCGCCCGGGTTTCCCCGAATTCTGGCTTCGGCTTCCCCCCAGGCAGCGCCCCAACAACGGCCTTCGGCTGCTCCGGATCGCCGCACTCACCTGGAAAGATTCCCCTTTTCAAGCTATCGACGCTGTGCTTCACACCCGCACGGAGGCCATGACGCTCCCCCGTGGCCACGGCACGCTGGTCGAGGTGTGCCCTGCGTGAATCCAGCGGCAGCACGCGCATGGGCTGGGTGTTGCTGCTGGCCTTCGCCTCCGGCTTCCCCTTTGGGATCATCCAGGAGCTGATTCCACTCTACCTCCGCAGCGAAGGCTTGGGCCTGGAGGCCATTGGCCTGGCAAGCCTGATTGGGCTCCCGTGGAGCCTCAAAGCCCTGTGGGCTCCACTCGTCGACCGGGTTGGCAGCCTGAAAAGCTGGATGATCCTGGGGCTTGCCGTGTGCACCCTGGGGACGTTGATGGTGCCATGGGTCCCTGTGGAGTCCCGCCTGCTGATGGGGATTCTGTTCGGTATCGCCATTGGGAGCGCAACTCAGGACATCGCCGTGGATGGCACGCTGGCCACGGCGCTGCCTGCAGACGAGGTGGCCCGCGCCAACGGCTTGCGGGTGGGGGCCTACCGGGCGGCCATGGCGCTCACCGGAGGAGCAGCCGCCATCCTGGGGGATCGCTTGGGATGGCCGTTGGCCTTTGGCACGATGGCCGGGGTCCAGGCGCTGCTGATGCTGGGGCAGGGGCGTTGCAGCCTGCGCGGCGGTGCCCTGCAGCGCGAGCCGCTGGGGGAGTGGATCAAGGCCCTCAGCACCTGGGCGGCCGAGCCCGCCGCATGGGGATTGTTCGCGATGGCCCTGTTCTTCAAGCTGGGAGATGCCGCGATGGCGCCGATGGTCAAGACCTTCTGGCTGGACTACGGCATGAGCGTGACGGAGACGGCTGTATTTTCTACTACATTCGGTGCTTTCCTGACGGTGATCGGGGCTATTTTCGGGGGTGACCTGATGAGCAGGCTTGGGCCCCGCCTGGGAATCTTGTTGTTGGGCGGAGCACAGGCACTCTCAAATCTGGGCTACGCCCTTGCCGCACAGGGGGGCGGCGTGCCCGCGATCTACGGTGCCTCCGCCGTGGAGAGTTTTTCAGGGGGGATGGGCACTGCAGCGCTGCTGGGCAGTTTTGCCCTGGCGGCGCGCGGCAGCCAGGCCGGCACCCGCTTCGCCATCCTCACGGCCATCGTGGGCTTCACCCGCAGCCTCGCGGGTGCCCTGTCGGGCTCTGCAGTGGAGCAGTGGGGCTATACCGGTTGGTTCTTCCTCACTTTTCTGCTCTCTCTGCCCGGACTGATCTTGGCAATTTGGGCGGGGGGGCGTCTGCTTTCGCCGACGAAGACCTGATTTTCCTGGCCGTCCGCGACCATGTGCTTAGCTTCAAAATATGATCGATCCGCGCTCAAAATCCGCTCATGATCTGGCCAACGCCGCTGGGAAAGACGGCTACATCGATCCGTTGACCGGCTACTTCGTCATGACCAGCGGCTACCTGCAGCGGAGGGGAAGTTGCTGCGGAAAGGGCTGCCGCCACTGTCCCTGGCCCAGGGAGGAGCAGCGCCGCGCCGGGCGCGCGGTTTTGACCAATCCGCCCGCCACCTGAAGCTCATGCTGGATTTTCCAGCATCTTCTTCAGCTCGCCATTGCCATGAAGCTCTTTCAGAATGTCCGAGCCGCCCACAAATTCCCCGTTGATGAAAATCTGGGGCAGCGTGGGCCAGGAGGAGTAGTCCTTGACGCCCTCGCGCACGTCCATGTCCGCCAGCACGTCCACATGCGCAAAGGGTTTGCCATAGGAGCCCAGAATACCAGCCGCAGAAGCGGAAAATCCGCACTGGGGAGCCTGGGGATTGCCCTTCATGAACAGCACCACCTGGTTCTCCTTCACCATCTTCTCGATGAAGTCCCGCACCGGCATGGCGCCGCGGGGGCTTTGGGGAATCGGCTCCTCCTCCGGGCTGGGCGGGGGCACATAGGGGCGGGAAGCCGTCTCGGCCGGACGGGTACCGAGAATGGGAAGGCGGCGCTTGAGCCGATCGAACAGACCCATGAGATCCTCAAAAAGACAATGTAGTCTCCACGGGCCACAGCGTCAGAGAACGGTGCCAACAAGCGCGGAGTAGGCTACGAAAGAGCGATGGAGTCCATCTGGCAGCTTGTGCTGCTCCCCTTTTCGCTGCTGTGTGCGGTCATTCCGATGGTCGCCTTCCTGGGGCTGGTGTGGTGGTTGGACCGCTACGATCGGGAGCCGATCTGGCTGGTCCTCCTTACCTTTGCCTGGGGAGCGCTCGGCGGTGTGCTCTTCGCGTTGCTGGGCTCCTCCCTGGCGATGGAGCCGCTGGCCATGCTGGTGGGCCCGGAGCAGGCCGAGCAGCTTGCAGCGGTGATCATCGCGCCGCTGGTGGAGGAGCCCACCAAGGCCATCATCCTCTTTGTGATTATGTTTTCGAGGCACTTCGACCATGCCGCCGACGGCTTTGTCTACGGCGCTGCCGCCGGACTCGGCTTCGGAATGACCGAGAACTTCCTGTACTTCACCAGCATGGGCTCGGACCCGATGACCTGGTTTGGCATGGTGGTGATCCGCACTTTTTTCTCGGCAGTGATGCACGCCTGTGCCACCGCCTGTGTGGGCGCGGTGTTGGGCTTTGCGCGCTTCCGCGGCTGGGGAGCCAAACTTCTGGCGCTGCCGATGGCCTTCATTCCCGCCATGGGCATCCACGCCCTGTGGAATGGCCTGCTCACACTGGACGCCTACGTCACCGAGTGGGAGCTTTCCTGGTTCAATTTTGCGCTCTTCCCCCTGGAAGTGCTGTTCCTCTTCGGCATCTTCCAGGCGGCGATCTGGGATGAGCGGCGCCTGATCCGGCGGGAGCTGGCGGACGAGGTGCAGCAGGGCCTGCTACCGCTGGCCCACGCCACCGCCATCGCGGGCTACTTCAGTCGCAAGAAGGCCAACTGGGTGCCCGCGGGCGTGCCTCAAGCCGCCTACATCAAGGCCGCCACCACATTGGCGCTTCGCAAGCACCAATGCCGCTATGCCTCCCAGCGCGCCTACCCCTTCTATCACGACGACGTGCTGCGGCTCCGTCGCGAAATCCAGGGGCTCCTCGCCCTCTCCAAAGGCTGACTACTCTGCGCTCGTGGCCTTCACGGGCGCGCGAACCACGTCCGCCCGGGCCACAACTTCATCCGCCCAAGCCGTCACGAAGTCCTGCTGCCGCTGGCGCAGGGCCTGAGCGCGCACCATGGTGGCCTGGCCATCATACTCGGCGCGGGTGGGCTCCTGCCGATCGTGGACGGAGATGACGTAGGAAAGACCCCGGACTTCGTAGACCTTGGGCAGCACCGTGCCCACCGGCGCCGTACGCAGCGCCGCACTGATCGTCGGGTTCTCGCCCAGGGTGGGGATAGAGGGCTGGCTCACCGAGAAGGTCTCCGTCATCTCCACGACAAGGTTGCGGGCCGCGAGCTTTTCGGTCGGGGGAACCTTGTTGGTGGACCAGTCTGCCAAGAGCCCGGTGGCGAAGTCCGCCGCCAGCTTGGGCACGCGCTCCTCCTTCATCATGGCCACCGCGATGTCGGGCGTGGCCTCCTCCAGCGAGATCACGCGGGCATCGGTCACTTTCTCCACCTGGAGGATCTCAAAGCCGCGGGCGGTCTCAAAGACCCCCGTCACATTTCCCACCCCAGCCGCGTCGGCCGCGGTGATTTCCGCCGGATCAAACTGTGACATCGGGCGCTCACCCAACCCTCCCCCTGCGGCGGCGGTCAGATCCTCGCTCCAACGACGCGCCAGCTCCGAAAAATCGCCGCCGGCCGCCACCAATGCCCGAACCTGCTCGGCCTTGGCACGCACCACCTCTTTGTCCGCCCCCTCGATGTCGGTGCGGAGCAGGATCAACCGGAGCTGGTAGCGCTTGGGCAGGTTGTAGAAGCGGTCGTAGTTCTCTTTATAGCTGGCTTCGATCTTCTCTTTGTTCGCAGCGACAAAGCTGTCCCGCTCGCCGTCGGGGATCTGGATGTCGCCCAGAAAAGCGGTGGTAGGAATACGGACAAAGGCCAGACTCACCCGGGTCTGGTCCTGCTGGTACAGGGTCCAGCCCTCTTCTGTGGAAAGGATCACGCTGTTGGCCACCAGCTCCGTCAACTTCTGGAGCATCAGGCCCTTGCGAATGGTCTCCTCGTACGCGCCCTGCGTGTAGTTCATATTACGCAAGCGCAGCTTGAAGGTCTTCTCGTCGAACTTCCCGTCCGGACCTTTGAATCCATCTTCTGCCAGGATCTCCTTCCGAATTTCGGCTGCAGACACATGGATGCCCAGGCGCTCGGCCTCCTGCAACATGGCTTCCTGCTTGATGAGCTGCTGCAACACATCGGCGGCCATCGCGGCGGCCTGTTCGTCGGTCACCCCGGCCCCCGCCTGGCGTAGCACCCGCCGCAGAAGCCCAGAACGGTCCACCTCCGTGATGGCAACACCATTCACGGTTGCGACGATTCCATTGCCAAGATCCCGGGGACTACTCACTCCCCAGAACATGAACACCACCAGCACAGCCCCCATGATCACGCGGGTGGCGGTCGTGTCAATAGCCTTTCGGATCCCTTGCATCGCGGTCATGCCAACCTTCGGAAACGGCCACGTCTATCCCGATCCGGAGGTTGCGGCATGGGAAGAAAGCATGGGGCTCGCTCTTGTCAGGTCAAGGGGAAACGATGTATAAGGAGGTCCCTCCTCCTCCCCCCTTCCCCAAAACCCCCGGGGCCCCCAGATGTTCTCCTCCGTACTCGGTCTCTTTTCGCAAGATATGGCCATCGACCTTGGCACTGCCAACACCCTGGTCTATGTGAAGGGGCGCGGCGTGGTGTGCAACGAGCCCTCTCTGGTTGCCGTCCACCATGATCGGCGCGGAAACAAAAAAGTGGTCGCCGTCGGCACCGAAGCCAAGGCCATGCTGGGTCGGACCCCCCACGACATCCAGACCATCCGCCCGCTGAAAGACGGCGTGATCGCCGATTTTGAAGTGACCGAGGCCATGCTGCGCTACTTCATCGAGAAGGTGGGCGGCCGCCGCAACTTTGTGGCCCCGCGCATCCTGGTCTGCATTCCCTATGGCACGACCGAGGTGGAAAAGCGGGCGGTGCGCGAGAGTGCAGAGTCGGCCGGAGCCCGCGAGGTGCGGCTGATTGAGGAGCCTCTGGCGGCCGCCATCGGCGCGGACCTGCCGATCAGCGACCCCACCGGGAACATGATCGTAGATATTGGAGGAGGTACCACCGAAGTTGCGGTGATCTCCATGGCCGGCATCGTGTATTCCCGCTCCATCAAAGTGGGCGGGGATCATATGGACGACGCGATCATCCAGTACATTCGCCGCCGCTACGATCTCCTGATCGGGCCGCGCACCGCGGAAGAGGTGAAGCTGAACCTGGGCAACGCGTGGGCCGAAGGGAATGCGTGGGAGATGCAGGTGAAAGGCCGCGACTTGGTGCGTGGCTATCCCCGCATGGTCAACCTGACCTCGGACGACATCCGCCAGGCCCTGGAAGAGCCGGTCAGTCTGATCGTAGATGCCGTGTCCTCCTCGCTGGAGCACACGCCGCCCGAGCTGCTCTCGGACATCGTGGAGCGCGGCATCATCATGACCGGCGGGGGCTCCCTCCTGCGCGGGCTGGATCACCTGCTGTCCGAGCAGACCGGACTGCCGGTGGTGGTCGCCGATGACCCGCAGTCCGCAGTGGTGAAGGGCTCCGGGCGTGCTCTGGAGCACGTGGAGCTGCTCGAGCTGCTGAACTAAGTCCTACCGAAAAAAAACCACAGCGCAGGCGGCCGGAAGGCCCCCTGCGCTGTTTGGTTTTTACCCCAGCGAATACTCAGCTTGCCAGGAAGTAGCCGTTCTTCTCCAGGTAGTCCACCACCGCCTGAGCGCACTGGTCCACGGTCAGATCGGCCGTGTGCAGCACCAGCTCGGGGTTGGCGGGCTCCTCGTAGGGGGCGGAGATTCCGGTGAACTCGGGGATCTTGCCCGCGCGCGCCTTCACATACAGGCCCTTGGGATCGCGCTTCTCACACACTTCCAGGGGGGCGTTGACGTACACTTCCACAAAGGTGGTGCCGGGCAGAATTGCGCGCACATTGTCGCGATCCGCACGGTAGGGAGAGATGAAGGCGGTGAGCACCACCACGCAGGCATCCGCAAAGAGCTTGGATACTTCCCCGATCCGACGGATGTTCTCGGTACGGTCCGCCGGAGAAAATCCCAGGTCCTTGTTCAGGCCGAAGCGGATGTTATCGCCGTCCAGCACATAGGTGGGCGCGCGACGCTCCAACAACAACTGCTCGGTACGCCGAGCAATGGTGCTCTTGCCGGAACCGGACAGCCCGGTAAACCAGACTACCGCGCCTTTCTGGCCGAAAACCTGCTGACGCTCTTCGTGGCTCACTTCCGCCGCATGCCAGTGGATATTGGTGCTCTTGACCTCAGACATCGCTGCTCCCAAAGGGCGCGGCCTATATCACTGGAAGGCCAGACCGCAAAGCGCTCAGAGCCGCTCCCCTACCAAACGCCCCACAGTGAGCCCCACCGCCATCACCGTCACCTGCGGATTCACCCCGAGAGAGCTCGGGAAAATGCTGGCATCGGCGATAGACAGGTTGTCCCACTCCCACACCCGCCCCTCTGGACTCACCACCGAGGCCCGCGGATCGCTGCCCATCCGGCAGGTGCCCATCGGGTGCGACGCATAGAGCGACATGTCCCAGGCCGGAGTTTCGTCGCGAACGACTTCGTTGATTTCGGAGGGTTGCTTGATCAGCCCGGCTCCCTGGATGCCTACGGCCACCTCCAGCGCCCCGGCCGCAAAGAAGACCTCCGCACAGCCCCGGATCCCGGCCAGCATCCGCAGACGATCCTGATCGCCCAGGTGATACGTCAGGGTTCCAGCGCCCACACTGCCATGGGAGTCCTCGTCGTGGACCACCACCCCAGCGGAGGCCATGTCCCGGATCTGCGAGAGGTAGCTCAGGGAGAGCGCGGGCGGCAGCGGCAGGGCCACGTAGTACTGGTCCAGGGGCATACTGAAGGTTTGAAGCAGGTAGCCCTGCTTCCAGCGATCGACATAGTAGCCCTGCGTTGCGCCGCTCCAGGGCTCGATGGGAAAGGGGAAGCGCGCCACCACCCCAGAGGTGGGATGAATGAAGAGCTGCTCTCCCACCGGCCCGGCCGAAAGGCCATTGGCCAGAAGAAAGCGCGGTGATCCCAACGATCCCGCCGACAGGACGAACTCCCGCGCGCGCACCCGGAAGTGGCCGGCCTCCTGGTAGCCCTCCGGATCGATGGTTCGGCCGCTCACCTCCACAATCCGCTTCCCCTGCGTCCGCACCCCCTCCACGCGGCACTCCGGATAGACCCCCACGTTGCCCCGGCTGAGCGCCTCAGCCAGAAAGGTCCGTTCGGCGGACATTTTCCCGCCCGATGGGCAGCCCTGCTGGCACAGGGCGCAGCCATTGCAGCCCGGCGCCGAGCGATCCATGAAGGCGCCGCCCTCCCAACCCAGCTTCTCCACACCTTCTTTGAAGATCAGGTTGTTCTTCCGCTGCACCGAAGGGGGGTTGACCCCAACCCCCAAGGTCCGCCACACCCGATCAAAACAGGCGCCCATCCATTCATCGGTGAACTGGGAGCAGCCGTGGTCATCGCGCCAGCTCCGCAGCACCTCCGGTGGCGTACGGAAGCAGATCGCGCTGTTGATCAGCGTACTCCCTCCCAAACCCCGCCCGCCCGGCAGAGGGATGATGCAGTTGCCCCGGGTGGCCCGGGTGCCGCCCCCCGCATACAGGTGTTTGAAGGCCCAGGGAGCATGTGGCCGGAACTCCCTCGGCTTCCACGATCTCCCCTCCTCGATCACCACCACAGAGCGCCCGGTTTCTGCCACCGCAGCCGCAGTCGCGCAGCCCCCTGCCCCACCGCCGATCACACATACGTCCGCCTCCACTTCCAGCGCGGAGGGATAGTCCTGAAATCGGTGCGTTCCTGGCTTCATACCGTCTCCTGCCCGCAGGGCGGCACCCAGCCCAGGCTGCGTCGCACCGCTGGGATGTTGAAAAAAGACATACCCATGACCAGGCGGAGCGCATCGCTGGCCATGCGGCGCGGCATCAGCCCGGGATCTCCCCAGGTCTCCATCACCGCCACCCGCTGATCCAAGGGGAGAAGGGAGAATCGGATTCCCCGAGAAGCCAGGGTCCCCGCCTCTAATGCCTGAAGTGTATGCCGGAATACATCTGCCACCACCGGCTCCAGATACTCCCCCAACAGCTC
This sequence comes from Alphaproteobacteria bacterium, assembly GCA_040376425.1. Taxonomy (GTDB): domain Bacteria; phylum Myxococcota_A; class UBA796; order UBA796; family SXON01; genus CAITDR01. The sequence goes on from JBEIQS010000007.1 coordinate 32,041, forward strand.
ATCCACCGCCCCGACGACATCCACATCTGCGGCGCTGATTCCAATGGGAGAACCAGCCGGAAACAGGGCCTCTCCCAAAGCGGCAACCACCAGCGCCTCGTCGTCTGACAGCACCCTCCGACCGGAATCGGCGGATGGCAGGCGCAGGAGCGCGACCCCCGCCGTCCCGAGCATCGCGACGGTGAGCCCGGTAGCGAGGAAGGACCGGCGGCTCTGCGGCATGAAGCTACCCTACCCTCCTTCGCTCCCCGACCGCCACTCCAACTGCGTAAAATTCTACGCACCCCACTGGTCGGAATTCAATCGTGTGGGTCAGAATACCGCGAAGGCCCCACATACCGGGGGTGGAGGGGTGGCGGGCCGCGCAGGACAGGATACGGCGCCCCGCTTTGCCATGGCGCTGAAGATCACCTGCCCCCACTGCGGTCGCCCCATCCGGCTGGAGGAGCCCTATCCTCTCCCCGGCGCGGAGCGGCAGTGCGCCTGCGGGCGGACCCTGGCCATCACCTACCCGATGGGCATTATGGAGCTGCTCAAACGCCGGGGAGGTCGCTTTGCGGAGGAGGCGGAGGCGCCCGCCCGTCCCCCCGAGCCGCCGGTGTCTGCCGCTCGTCGCAGCATTCTGCCCGCCGAAACCCCTGCCCGCAGCCAACCCGCCGAGCCGCAACGCAGCGTACCGCCGCCTGAGGCGCAGCGCCGCCCCGCCTCGCCCCAAAGCCCCCCAGAGCCGCCCACCGCCGCCACCGAGCTGGACCGGCAGCTTCCGCGCTCCACCGAGCCCACCGAGGTGGACCCGGCTTCCAGTGCCACCGGCCAGGTCGTCCAGACGGCCACCCCCCCGCCCCCCCGGCGCTATGAGCCCCGGCGGAAGACCGCCCCCAAGGCCGCCCCCAAGCGCGCAAGCCGCATGTTCTGGGTGGGGCGCGGCATGGCAGCCGTGGTCGTCTTCGTGGTGGTCGCCGCCGTCCTGGGCATCGGTGGCGTTGCTGGTATTTTCTACTACTATTCTCTGGATCTGCCCACCCTCGAAGCCCTGGCCCAATACCGCCCCCCCACCGTTACCGTGGTCTACGACGACAAGGGCGAGCTGCTGGGCGAGATCTACGAGAAGCGCCGCTATGTGGTTCCGTTGGAGCAGATGCCCAAACACCTGCGCAATGCCTTCATTGCCGCCGAAGATGCCGGTTTTTATCAGCATGATGGCGTGGACTACATGGGCATCGTGCGGGCGATCGGCCGCAATGCCCTGGAAGGCCGGATGGCGCAGGGCGCCTCCACCATCACCCAGCAGGTGGCGCGCAACTTCCTGCTGACCAATGAGAAGAAGCTCTCGCGCAAAATCCGGGAAGCACTCCTGGCATGGCGCATCGAAGAAGCCTTTGAGAAAGACCACATCCTCTACCTGTACCTGAACCAGATCTACCTGGGCTCCGGTGCCTACGGGGTGGAGGCGGCGGCGCGCGTCTACTTTGGCAAGCATGTGGAGGAGCTGACGTTGGGAGAAGCGGCGATTATCGCCGGACTTCCGCAGCGTCCCAGCGACTACTCGCCCCATCGGCACATGGACAAGGCCAAGGCCCGCCAGAAGTATGTGCTGGAGCAGATGGTGGACAAAGGACTTGCCACCCGCGCCGAAGTGGATGCCGCCTACGCAGAAAATTTGGTGGTGGTGGAGCGCACCAACGAATTTCTGCTGAAGGCTCCCTGGTTCACCGAGCACATCCGGCGCTACCTTGTTGAAAAGTATGGTTTCGACAAGGTTTATAACGACGGCTTGGTGGTCGAGAGCACCTGCAATCTTCACCTGCAGGCGGTGGCGCAAGCAGCGGTGACCGAAGGCGTCACACACACCGACTCGCGGGCGGGCTGGCGCGGCCCCCACGACCACATGGATGCGGCACAAATTCCAGCCTTTGTCGCCGAGCTTTCGGAAAAGTACGAGACGCTGCTGGAAGGGGAGCGCTACAAGGGCGTCATCATCGAAGTCAAGAAAAAGCACGCAGTGGTGGACCTGGGAGAGGCCAAGGCCCTGGTCCCACTGATGTGGACGGAGTGGGCCTACAAGCCCGATCCCGCGCGCTCGGCCAAGGGGCGCCGCCAAGACGACCTGACCCGTGCGCTGAACGTGGGAGACGTGGTCACCATCGAGCTGAACAGCCGGGACTTCAAAACCGTCGAGGGCCTGAAGGACTACAAAGAGGCGGGTGAAGGCCCCTTCTATGCGGCAAAGCTCTACCAGGAGCCCGAGCTCCAGGGCGCACTCTACTCCATGCGCAACGACACCGGGGCGGTGGTCGCGATGGTGGGCGGTGTGGACTTCCGAGGCACCGAGTTCAACAGGGCCATCCAAGCCTATCGCCAGGTGGGTAGCACCTTCAAGCCCATCGTCTACGCGGCCGCCATCGCCTCCAAGCGCTTCACTGTCGCCACGATTGTGCCCGATGCCCCGCTGGTATTCCGCACCATCGGCCCCGAGCTGTGGAAGCCGGAAAACTATGGCGAGGACTACCTGGGCGACATCACCTTGCGCAAGGCCCTGGCGCTGTCCCGGAATGTCGTCACCATTCGTGTGCTCGACACCATCAAGTTACCCATCGTGGTCGACATTGCCCGCAAGATTGGGGTCCAGACCAAGATGGAAGAGGACCTGTCCATGGGCCTTGGGGCTTCATCACTGACCATGCCAGAGATGACCACGGCCTACGCCACTTTTGCGAACCTTGGCAAGCGGGTGGACCCGCACTATGTCAACAAGGTCGTGGACCGCGACAATGTGGTGTTAGAGCAGTGGACCACTCCAGAGTGGCCTCAGGTGCTCGACGCCTCCGTCGCCGGTGTGATGACCTGGCTGCTGCAGGAAGTGGCCAGCAACGGCACGGCCGCAAAAGCCCAATCTCTGGGTCTGCATGTTGCCGGCAAAACCGGAACGACCAACGAGTTCCGAGACGCCTGGTTCGTGGGCTACACCCCGGGGCTCACCACCTCGGTTTGGGTTGGCTACGACCAGCCACGCTCCATCGGGAATTCCTCCACCGGGGGCACCATCGCCTTGCCGATCTGGATGGACTACACCCGCGAAGCCGTGCCCAAGAGCGAAAACCGCCCCTTTCCCGCTGCTCCCGGACTGACCTGGGTGGGCATAGACGAATCCACCGGGCGCTCGGTGAAGGGGGGACGCTCCATGCCCTTCCTCTCCGGGACCGCCCCCCGCGAGTCCGACGTGGAGGCCAACCAGAAGACCTCGCAGGACATGCTTACAACGGAGTTTTGATGCTGCTTCTCCTCCTGTCCTGTGAGACGTCCTCCGTCGTCTATACACCCATGTGCGGCTTAGATGCGCCCAGCGTGGCGGCCACCGTCGTCCAACCAGGTGAATTGGTCACGATCACCACGCGCCCCCTGACCACCCTGTGGGACACGGCAATCACCTTCGGAGATCAGCGCCTGACACCGCTGAGCCTGGAGCGCACCGAATGTTCCAGTTGCGATGCCTGTATTGAAACAAATGGCTGTGAAACCTGCGGGCAGGTTTGCTCAAGTTGCACTGAGCTGTGCAGTCTTTGCATTGAAACGGTATCTATAGAAATTCCCTATGTATCGCCGGGCACATGGCCGCTTCAAATCGTGAATCACCACGGACGTAGCCCGGTTTTGAACTTCACGGTGGAAGCTGCCGCAGACAGTGGCTCCGACAGCAGCCCCTGAAGCCCATCCTGAAAACTTACCGCACCGGCAGGCTTTTCGGAAATGCCCTCAGCGCCCCTTGCGCACCATGTCGCGCAGGTTTTTGCCCACTTTGAAGTGGACGACCGGGGTCGCTGCGATCTGAATCACTTCCGTCGTTCCCGGACGACGCCCCTCGCGCGCCGCACGAGAACGCTGGGAGAAGGTACCAAAACCGGGTACGGTGACCTTGCTTCCCGCCAGGATTTCCTGTACCAGGATGCCCTGGTCGCCTTCGACAGAAAAAAGTGCGTTCACAACCTCCATGGTCTTCACCTGTGAAAGGCCCGTCTTCTTGGAGAGTTTCGCTACAAGCTCTTTCTTGTTCATACATGTCCCCGCTGATTCATGGTTGGGTCAGGTCCGGTGCACGCCGCGTGCCAAAGCCACCGCGGTCCCCCGCAATCTTGACATGCTTTGGCGAAAGCGAAAGCGCCCCCCCCTGGCTTGGGCGCCCGCGACCCCAGGGGATAACACCACATTATTTCAGGTTATACCTATAATAACTCGCAAATGTCAAAAATCAGTACAGACAACCTCAACGGCGCGCACGCCCCTCCCCCTCCCGTCCCGGAGTGCGGGGTGGAGATTTCCTGCGCTTTGCGCGGGGAATGCGAACCGGGTGCTTGAAAGAAGTCGCGTGCTGGTGTATCTCAGCCCTCTCTCTCCGGAGCCGTGATGCGTCCCTCCCTGTTCGCCCTCGCCCTGCTGCTTCCCGCCCCTGCCCTTGCCGGCGGGTTCGGCCTGATCGCCACGGGAGGACTGCACTCGGACCGGGTCTACTACTACACCCCGAACGCGACCACCGGCGAGTGGGAGCAGGCGCCCCCGATCAACCAGATCGGTGCGAACTTCGGTGGTGGTCTGGAGCTGGTCCTCGGCGATCGGGACGACAAGATCCTGGGCGTCTTCCGCGGCTACTACCTCCAGGACACCCCCCAGGTGGCCACCGAGGAGATGAAAGATCCCTCCTACGCCTACAACCTGCGCACCGTGCCCCGCGACATCGGGATGGTGACCGGCGGTCTGCAGTGGGGCCTGGTGGGGGATCCCACCGGTCTGCAGTTGGTGCTCACTACCACCATCGGCTCAGGCTTTCTGACCAGCGACTTTACGGAATTCCTCACCGCCGAGCTGGGTGTGGGCGGCACCTACACCGTGGCGCGGCACTTTCAGATCCACGCCGAACTCACGGGCGGGCTACGCTACCGCAAGCGCTTCTTCCACACCGAGAACCTGACCCTTGGCGTTCGCTACCTCTTCGACTGATCCGATGCGAAAACTCGCGGCCCTGCTGGTGATCAGCCTGGGCGGCTGTGATTTTGCAACTTCAAACCCAGCATGGCAGGAGCAGCTCTCCCCGGAGGGCCCCTGCTACGACGCGAACATGCTGGATGGTTTCGAAGAGAGCTCCACGGAGGAGCTGCATCAGGTTTTTGCCTGTTTGAACCAGACTGGAGCCCTGCGGGCGCTGGAGCCGCTGGACGAGGCGCTGGACGGCGATACCCGCGACGGCACCGTGGGCTATGTGGTGGCGGTCCAAGCCAATAAGCTCTCGGGAAGCTCCTTTTCGATACCGAACCTGCTCAGCAGCGTACGGGACCTGCTGAATCAGCGCGAAGAGTGGGGCTGGGTCCTACATGTGGGCTTGGAGCTGCTCTATGGCGCGCCCTACGACTGGCTGGGCCGCTCGGTGGAGCTCAACTCCCAGACCGAGCTGGACCGGGGGCTACTCACACCGCTGTCTTCCACGCTGGGCGTCGGCAGTGCCGCGATCCTGGACGACGACTACCGGGCACTACAGCCGGTGGAAGACCTGCTACGCTCGGAGCGTCTTCCCCAGCTTGCCTGGACGATTTCGGCCATCGGGCAGTCCACCGACCCCACCCTTTCCACGCTGAACCGCCGCTGGGCCTTCGACGTGGCCGATGCTCTTGAAAAGGCGGGAGACACCTCGAACAACCGGCTCCACCAGGAGGACTCCCTCCGTGCGCTGGTGGTGGCGATGGTTGGGAATTTTGCCGGTAGACCGCGCATCTCGCGGCTGTCCGACCCCCTCCTGCCGCTGTTGGAGGATCCCATCGTGGAGGCCGGCCTGCGAGAGTGGCTGGCCGAGGCGGAGGCGGAGGGCCGTCTCCAGAACCTGCCCGGACAGCTCGCGGATATGGCGCGCAAAGATGCCCAAGGAAACTACGACCTTGGCCCATCTGACATCTCCGCACTCACGGCGCTGGTACGACTTTTGCATGCCGGCAACCGAGACGTGAGCTGCGAGGGAAATATCCTGGGTTTCCCCATCGAAATCTCGCTGGGGAACCTGTCGGTGCAGTTGTTGGAGCTCATCGCCACCTGGAACCCGAACACGGCCATCTCAGTGGTGGAGCTGTTGGGCGGGGTCCTGGATGTGGACTGGCTCACCGGACCGGTGCTGGATCTGGTGCCGAATGTCTGCTCGGGTATCAGCCCGCAGATGATCGACGATCTCTACGCCATCGAGCGCCTGAACGACTCTCCGGGCCTGTCGCGCTCCCTGATTCTGCTATTGCGGGCGATGGACGGTCACATTCCCGACATGGTGAACCTGCTGGATGTGGCCTATCAGGTCGAGCTGCTGCCGCCGGTGGAGGAGGCGCTGATCGACCTGGCAGATGCGTCGCTCGTACTCGATCTGCTCACGATGGTGCCGGTGCTGTTGGAGCCCGACGACTACTTCGACGTCGGCTACTTTCCCTTTGGGGTCGACCCGCTGAGCTTTGAGGATGTTTGGGAGATTCTGGGCGTTGTGCTCCCTCCCGATCAGGACGGCCTTACCCCCCTGGATCGCCTTGGGCCCCCGCTACAGGCGGCGCTGGCGCAGGAGGGCACCTGGGTGGCGATGGCCAACCTGGGTCGGCTTTTGGGAGAGTCGGAGGCGGAGCTGCCCACCGTCCTGACCCGGTTGGACGCCGTCCTTCAGGAAGATCCCTCCCTTTCCTGGGCACCCGACGCCGCTGACCTGCTGGCGGACCACGACACCATCCGGCCCCTGCTCGTCCTGGTGGAGTCCGACGCCCTGCGCGCCGCCGCCTTCCGCACCGAGCTGACCGCCGAAGGCCCGCTCCCCTGGTTTGCCCGCCTCCAAGTAGGTGGCACCCTGGATGTACTCCTCAATACCATTTCTTCGCTCCTCACCCTGCTTCCGGAGGAAGGATGACCATCGACCGCGCCCATGCTCAGCTCAACCTGGGCACCGCGCCCCACCACTACGGCGAGCGCCTCCACCTCCACAGCCACCCCTATGCGCTGTCGCTGCTGGCCCGCCTGGGGCACCCGTCCACACGCCAACCAGAAGTGGGTAACCTGTGTGTGCGCGCCTTTGAATACCTGTTCACCCAGGTTGCCAGCCGAGAGCTACCTACCGACCTAAGGCGCATCCCGACGCGGATGACCAAAGCCCACCCCGACCACGCCTACGAGGGTGTGGTGCTGCACCCCGATACCCGTGTGGTGGTGGTGGACGTCGCGCGGGCCGGTATCGTGCCCGCCCAGCTCTTCTACGAGCGCTTCAACGAGCTGTTGAACCCAGAAAACATCCGGCAGGACCACCTTTTTGTCAGCCGGTCGGTAAACGCCGGAGGCCAGGTCACCGGTGCTTCCGTCGCTGCGGCCAAGGTGGGAGGCCCGCTAGACGGCGCGATTCTGGTGGTGCCCGATCCAATGGGAGCAACCGGAGGATCGCTGTTGGAAGCGCTGGAGTACTACCGACGCTCCGGAGCGGGCTCGGCGGTCAAGGTGATCTGCGCGCACCTGATCGTCACCCCCGAGTATGTGCAGCGCATCCTGGCCGCAGACCCCACGGTCCACATCCACGCGCTGCGTCTGGATCGCGGATTTTCCTCTTCTGACGCTCTGAACTCTGCTCCTGGCCTGCTCGCAGCGCAGGAGCGGGGCCTGGACGAGCATCAGTACATTGTCCCTGGCGCCGGTGGCCTCGGGGAAGTCCTCAACAACGCCTGGGTATGAGATGGCCGATACGCTGAAAGCCTTGATCACCGCCGAAGAAATTGCCGCCCGCATCGCCGAGTTGGGGCGCCAGATCCGCGCGGACCACCCCGATGACACCATCACCGTGATCGCGGTGCTCAAGGGCTCCTTCATTTTCCTGGCCGACTTGGTACGGGCCATTCCCGGGAATGTCCGTGTGGAATTTCTCGGCGTCGCCAGCTACCACGGGGGTACCCACTCCTCGGGTGCAGTCCAGATCACCCAGGATCTCCGTTCAGAAATCCGTGGGCAGGTCTGCCTGTTGGTCGAGGACATCGTGGACACCGGCCTCACCATGGACTACCTGCTGCGGATGTTGGAGGTTCGTGGCCCGAAAGTATTGAAATTGGTCTCGCTGTTGGACAAGCCCTCCAACCGGGAGACCTCGGTGCCGGTGGACTATGTGGGCTTCACCATCCCTGATGAATTTGTGGTCGGCTACGGTCTGGATCTCGGAGAGCTGTATCGCAACCTTCCCTATGTGGCCGTGTACACCCCCTGAGTATCCGATGCAGACTATCTCTACGCCCCATGCGCCCGCCGCCATCGGACCCTACAGCCAAGCCGTGACCCATGGCGGGGTGGTCTATTGCTCGGGCCAGATCGCTCTGATCCCCGCCACCGGCGCGCTGGTAGAGGGCGACGTTGCCGCCCAGACCCAGCAGGTGCTGGCCAACCTCGATGCCGTCCTGGTTGGAGCCGGCAGCGATCGTACCCGTGTTTTGAAGACCACGGTATTCCTACGCGACATGGCCGACTTCAAGGCCATGAACGATGTCTATGCCGCTTTTTTCGGTGAGCATCGCCCCGCACGCGCCACGGTGGCCGTCGCCGGCCTCCCCCGGGATGTTCGCGTCGAGATCGACTGCATCGCGACGGTCTCATGATCTTCGGCGAAACCCCGCTTCATGTGATCCAAACGCGGGAAGCGCTCCTCCAGGCGGTGGAGCAACTCTCTCGGGCGCCGGTCATCGGCGTAGACACCGAGTCTGACGGCTTTCATCGCTATCAAGAGAAAGTAAGCTTGATCCAGATCTCTGATCTGGATGCGGACTTCATCATCGATCCGCTGGTCATCGACGACATGAGCCCCCTGGGCCATTTGTTCGAGAACGACCGCCAGATCAAGGTGTTGCACGGCGCCGACTACGACATCGTCAGCCTGCGGCGCGACTTCGGCTTTCAGTTCAACAATATGTTCGACACCATGATCGCCGCGCAGTTTCTCGGCCTTTCTGGTGTTGGATTGGCCGACCTCATTCGGCGCTGGTTTGGCCATGTGATCGACAAGCGCTACCAGCGGCACGACTGGTCCGCCCGCCCCTTGCTGCCAGAGCACCTGGACTACGCGCGTGGAGATACCCACTTTCTCCCTGCCCTTCGTGAGGTATTGACCCTCCGCCTGCGGCAGAGCGGACGGCACGAGCAGGTGGCTGAGGAATGCGAGCTCCTGTCCCGACGCCAGTGGCAGGGGCGCACCCGCGATCCGGCCGACTTTCTGAGGATCAAGGGCGCCCGCAGCCTCCCGACGGAAGGTCTGCGCGCCCTGCGCGCCCTGCACCGCTACCGGGAGGAACAGGCCGCCGAGTTCGACCGCCCCCCCTTCAAGGTGCTGCCGGACGACGTACTCTTGGCCATTGCCGACGCATTGCCGCAAACCGCTGACGAGATGGCCCCACTCTTTCGCCGAGGATCGCCGCTTCTGCGTCGGCACGGTGATGGTCTTCTTCAGGCGGTGGTGGCCGGCCTGCAGGATCAGAGCGGCATGCCGGTGCCACCGCCGGTGGAGCGCCTGAACCTGCCCGCCGCACTCTCCACCCGCGAGTCTGAGCTACTGCTTCTCAAGCTTCGCGACTGGAGAAACCAGAAGACCGAAGAAAAAGGCCTTCCGCCGGTGGCCGTCTTCTCCAACAACCTGCTGAAGTCCCTGACCCGCCTCGCCCCAGAAACCCTCGCCGACCTGGAAGCCGTCCCCGAGATCCGTCGCTGGCAGATCGCGGAGTTCGGAGAAGAAGTATTGACCTTGATCGCTGAAGTTCAGAATCGGCGCGAGTCAGCGGCCTCTGGGAAGAAGCGCCGCCGCCGCCGTCGTGGCGAGTCGTCGCGCGACGCAGAAAACTCTTGACGGATCGCGTGCTGTAAGGGCGGGCACGTAGGGAACGTTTCGGTTATCCAACGTCGATCTGGCTGGACCCGATGGACCCTTTCATTCCCGTACATCTGGTGAGTATCGCTGCCACCCCTGAGGGCGATCTCTCCATGCTCTCGCTGCTCACCGGCGCCGACATCATCGTGCAGCTCGTCCTCTTCGGGCTGCTCTCGATGAGTGTGGTCTGCTGGGGCATCATCCTCAACAAGTGGCTGGCGCTGCGCAAGGCCTCGCAGGAATCAGCCTCCTTCCTTGAAATGTTCTGGAAATCACCAGACCTTGATAAAGTCTATGAGCGAACCGGCAAGTATCCCAACTCGCCGGTCGCAGCCGTTTTTGCCGCAGGCTACATCGAGCTGAAGCGCCTGACCGGCGCCGATGCCGCCTCGGTGGCGATGGACCTCGGGGTCACCGAGAACATCGAGCGGGCCCTGCGCCGCACCACCAACGTGGAGCTGAACCAGCTTGAGCGCCTCACCACCTTTCTGGCCACCACCGGCTCCACCGCGCCTTTCATCGGCTTGTTCGGGACGGTGTGGGGAATTCTCCGCGCCTTTCAGAAGATCGGGGTGACCGGTCAGGCCACGGTGGCGACCGTGGGCCCGGACATCGCCCATGCGCTCATCGCAACTGCCGTTGGTTTGCTTGCGGCAATTCCCGCGGTTATGGCTTATAACTACTTCACGAGCAGCATCAAAGGCCTGGCCAGCGACATGGATGCCTTCGGCTCGGACTTCCTGAACATCGTGAAGCGTCACTACCGGGGGCGCTGAAAACAATGGGAATGTCCAGCTCCCGCTCGGGTAGTGTGATGTCCGAGATCAACGTCACTCCTTTTGTGGACGTGATGTTGGTGCTCTTGATCATCTTTATGGTGACCGCACCGCTGATGACCACCGGCGTGGAGATGGATCTGCCGCGCGCCGAGGCGCCCTCGCTGGTGGCCGAAAATCAGCTTGTGCTCTCCATGACCGGAAAGGAGGAGTTCTTTCTCAGCGACGGCAGCGGCCAGGACCGGCAGATTCTGAAAGAAGAGCTGGGCGCAAAACTGAAGGCCATCGCGGAAGCAAACCCGGACCGTCCGGTGTTCGTACGGGCAGATGGTGCGCTTCCCTATGAAAAAGTCCTACAGCTCCTTGCGGCCGCCCGCAACGCCGGGATCGTGAAGGTGGGCCTGGTCACCCAGCCCGGAACGCCCACTCCATGAGTGCAGCGCTGCTTCAGGCTGGTCCCCGTCTTGGCTGGGAGATTCTGGCCTCGATCGGTGCACACGCGGCCGTGTTTGTCACCCTGCTGGTCGCACGCTGTGGCGACGGCCAGGTACAGCCGCTGATCAAGCCCGAAGAAGTGATGATGGTGGACATGAACCCACCACCCCTGAAGCAGTCAAGTGCAATGCCTCAAAAGGCGGAGCGCGCGCCCCCTCCACCTACGGGCAGTCCCGACGCGCCAGTCCCTCCGGCGCCACCCCCGCCCCGACAGAGTGATCTGGCCATTCCCACCCCCGATGCTCCCAAGGTCAAAGGGGACCCGAAAGCAGAGAAACTCCGCGAGGAGATGTTGGCCGAGATGCGTCGGCAGCAGCTACTCCAGGATCTCAACGCACCCGTGGGCAAGCAGGACCGTATGGCCACCTCTCCCGACGGTGTGGACGACCCCTCCCTGGCGGGAACCGGAAGTGGAAAGCCCACCAACGCCGAGTTGGCGAAGTGGGCAAAGGCGGCGCGGGACCTCATCAATCCCAACTGGCACCCCATCCTTTCCGTCTGCCAGGCCTCTCCCGGCCTCACCGCCAAGGTGCGCGTGGTGGTGGATGGCCAGGGCAACCGTAAGGCGGAGCCCCGGGTGAGCACGCCCTCCGGAAATACCTCCTTTGATGGCTCCTGCTTGCGGGCGGTGGAAGCCACGGTCAAGCTGCCGCCCACGCCCGCTACCCACCCCAATGGATGGGATGCGGATTTGGTATTTTCCTGCAAGGAGGCCCTGTGAAGCGTCTGATTCCCCTGTGTCTCTCGCTGGTGGCCCTGGCCTGGACCCTCACCAGCGTGGCCCAGGAGGCCCGCACCCTGGTGGAGGTGCAGATCGGCCGGCCGGGCGATCGGGCTGTGCCCATTGCGCTGCCGCTGCCCAAGGGGGGATCCGCCCAGACCCAGGAGTTCTGGGACGTGGTACGCCGGGATCTGGAGCTTTCCGGCTATTTCCGCATCCTGTCCCAAGATGCCAGCATCGAGCCTGCAACCGCCGGCCTTCGGCCTGGAGAATTCCAGTTTTCGGACTGGCGCACCGTGGGCGCCGCGGTGTTGGCCAAAACCGGCGTGGTCACGTCGGGAAGCGAAGTACGCACGGAAGTGTGGATCTACGATGTGAGTGCTGGAGAAAAGCTCGCCTCTCGCGCCTTTTCTGCACCCGCCGCCGGCACCCGGGGAATGGCACATCGTGTGGCCAACGAGATCATGATGGCGGTGACCGGGGAGCGGGGCTTTTTTGATACCCGCTTGGCCTTCGTCGGCAATTTCAGTGGGAACAAAGAGATCTATGTGATGGACGTGGACGGCTTCGGCCGCCGCCAGATCACCAAAAACGGCAGCATCAACCTGAAGCCACGCTGGAACCCCGCCGGGAATGCCCTGGCCTTCACCAGCTATTTTGCGGGCAACCCCGACCTGTACGTTGCCGACCTTGGAAAAGGCCAGATCAAGCGGATCTCCGGCCGCGCGGGTATCAACACCAGCGGCGCCTTTTCTCCCGACGGCACCCGCATCGCCCTGACCCTCACCATGGGTGCGGATGCCGACCTGTACCTGCTGGATGCGGCCACCGGCAACCAGCTCGCCCGGCTCACCAACAGCCCGGGCATCGATACCTCTCCCTCCTGGTCCCCGGATGGCTCCCAGATCGCCTTTGTCTCGGAGCGGGGCGGCGGTCCGCAGATCTATGTGATGCCGGCCTCCGGTGGGGAAGCGCGCCGGGTCAGCTTTCAGGGCGGCCACAACACCGACCCCTCCTGGTCTCCCAAGGGCGACCGCATCGCCTTTGTCGGTCGCGACGGACGTTTTGATGTCTTCACCGTGCGCACCGACGGCACCGGCATGGAGCGGGTCACCCAAGGCCAGGGCGACAACGAGGATCCAAGCTGGTCGCCGGATGGCGGCTACGTGGCCTTCTCCTCCACCCGCAGCGGCGCCGCCCATATCTGGATCGCATCTTCCGACGGTCGCCATCAGGTGCAGGTCACCAGCGGCGGCGGGGGATATACCAATCCGCACTGGTCCCCTCACCTTTCCTGGTAGAAGATGCGCGCAGCTATCGATATCGGCTCCAACTCTCTTTTAATGTTGATCCTCGACGACGCCGGAAAAACGGTGAGCGACGAGGCGCGGGTGGTCGGCCTGGGGCGCGGCCTGGGGGAGCGGGGCGTGTTCCGCCCCGAACGAATGGAAGCCGCCCCGAAGGTGCTCAAAGAATTCTCGGAGAAAGCGAAAGGACTGGGTGTGGCGCCTGAAACGGTGCGGGCTGTTGCCACTTCCGCCTCCCGACGCGCCCTGAACGCCACCACCTTCTATGCCCAGGTCCGCGCGCAGACCGGCCTGAAGGTGGAGGTGATCTCGGGGGAGGAGGAGGCGCGCCTTACCTGGCTGGGCAGTATCGACGGCTTGAACCTGCCTCCAGGACCGACAATGCTGGTGGACCCCGGCGGTGGTTCCACCGAAGTGATCATGGGCGAAGGTGACCGCATCCAGTATCGGGTCTCCACCGAGCTGGGTACGGTCCGCCTGACCGAGGCCTTTTTGGGCTATGGAAGTGTAGAAGCCGGGGCATTCTCCCGGCTGCGGGCCGCGGTGGAGCAGGGGGTGGAGCAGGTGAACCTGCCGGGGATTCCGCGCTCGGCCGTGGCCGTCGCGGGAACTGCCACCACCCTGGCCGCCATGGAGCTGGGCCTGAAGACCTACGACCCCGCCAAAGTCCACGGCAGCACCCTGACCCAGGCCGCCCTGAGCCGGTGGATCGACCGCCTGATCGACTCCACCCCCGAGCAGCGTCGAGAGCTGGTGGCGGTGTCACCCGAGCGCGCGGACACAGTGCTGGCCGGGGCGATCATCCTGTCCCATGTGCTGGAACGGAGCCGCCGCCAATCGTATCGGGTCTCAGATCGTGGGCTTCGTTATGGGGTTTTGGCACAGCCCGTCCGCTGAATGAGCCCTCATTCAGCGAGGATTTTCGTCAGCTCAGCTTCGCTGTTTGCAAAGCCCACCAGCAGAAAACGGCCGTCCCGCTCGATGACCGGGCGCTTGATCAGCATCGGGTCACGGCTGAAGGCTTCCACCCACTCTACCTCGGTCCATGTATCTTTTTCGGGACCGAGCGCACGGTAGCTGCCGCCGCTGGTGTTACGCAGCGCCTTGCTGCCCGTGGCGGCCACCCAGGCCTGGATCTGGCCGCGCGCCGGGGGCGTGGCCCGCATATCAACCGAGGTATAGGGGATTTTCTTCCCGTCTAACCAGGACTTCGCCTTCTTCACCGTCCCGCAGGTGGGGATCCCGTAGACCGTCAATGCCATCTGACCTCCGCCCCTTCTCTATCTCCCTCTGCGACAGATCCGCAAAAAAGGCAGCCAGGGTGGGTGCAGGTTTGGCTCCGCCGCTGTAAGGTCGCCGCACGGAGTTTTGCCATGCTGCTCGTCCTCGTCAGCCTTGCATGCAACGATCAGTCCGGGTTGAATCGGGTAAAAATGCCTCCCACCCTCTGGATCGACAGCCCGGCCGAGGAGGAGGTGCTGCGCCAGTCGGACAGCGAGATCCCCCTGCTGGGTCGGGTGGAAGATGAGTACGATCTTCCTGAGGACCTGCAAATAACCTGGGTTTTGGATGGGGGAGACCCGGTGGATGCACTGGTGGAGAGCGACGGCACTGTCCACGGCAATATTCCCGGCGATCTGGCGCTGGGCGAGCACCAGCTTGTACTCCAAGGCCTGGACCAGGATGGCGAGGCTGGACGGGTGGTGGGGCACTTCACGATGGCGGGCCCCCCGGGCGCGCCGGTGGTCGATCTCTACGCGCCGGACGACGGCACCGTCTCCGGAATTGCCGAAGACATCACCTTCCGGGGCCGGGCCTCTGACACCAGTACCGCCGTGAACGATCTCTTCTTTGCCTGGTCTTCCGACCTGGACGGCACCCTCTCCGGGGCGGTCTCCGGAAGTGGCGAGAGCATCCTGATCACCGGTCAGCTCACCGAAGGGGAGCACCTGATTACGCTTTCCGTGACCGACCTGGACGGCGAGGTGGGCACCGACGCGATCCATGTCACGGTGGAGGGGGGTGCCACCCAGCCGGAGCCCGGCGATCTGATCTTCTCCGAGTTCATGGTCAACCCGCAGGTGGTGCCCGACGAGGACGGGGAATGGGTAGAGCTCTACAATACCTCTGGTCGTACGCTGGATATTGCAGGATACTCCTTTCACGACGACGCCAGCGACGAGTGGGTCTTCGACGCCTCCGTCCTGGTGGCACCGCATGGGTACATGGTCCTTTGTGCCAATATGAACCCCCGGAAAAATGGGGGCGTCTCCTGCGACGGCTGGTTCTACCGGCAGCCCATGGGCGAGGCTCCCCCCACCGGCTCCGGGCACGGCAGCGGCGTGGCCATTGCCAACAACGACGACGAGCTGGAGCTGACCGCCCCAGACGGCACGGACATCGACTTGTTCGACTACAACGATACCACTTCCGATCCCATCGAAGACGCGATGTCCTTCGGCCTGGACCCCAGCCACATGAATGGCGTGGACAACGACGACGTGGGCAACTGGTGCGTGCAGACGACGGTGCAAAGCGGCATGACCGAAGCGGGCACCCCCGGGCAGGCCAACGATCCCTGCTTTTGAGCCCTGGATCGCCGGCCCGGAACCGGTTAGCCGCCCGGTTCTAGGAGAATGCGGCTATGGGCGCGCAATGGAAACATAAAGGCCGATTGGAAGGTGGAGCGAAGAAGGGAGCCCTTTTTACGCGCCTCTCCAAAGAAATCATTATCGCCTGCAAGAGTGGGGATCCCAGCCCCGAGGCCAATGCCCGCCTCCGTGCCGCGCTGGAAAACGCGCGGAAAAACTCCATGCCCAAGGACACCATCGAGCGGGCCATGAAGAAGGGGCGCGGCGAGCTGGACGAAGGGGTGATCTACGAGACGGTGACCTACGAGGGCTTCTGCCCCCACCAGGTGCCGATCATGGTGGAGTGTGTGACCGAAAACCGGAACCGCACGGCCCAGGACATCCGCACCATCTTCCGCAAAGGCCAGCTTGGATCGGTGGCCTGGATGTACGATCGCCGTGGGTTGATCGAGGCCACCCACCCCAAGGGGGCCGATGCTGAAGAAGCGGCGATCGAAGCTGGCGCTCAGGATGTTTCGGTGTCTGAGGACGGCGTGGAGTTCATCTGCGACGCCCCGGACCTGGACGCCGTAAGCCGGGCGCTGCAAGGTATGGGCTGGGTCATCAGCACCATGGAGCTGGGCTGGGTGCCCAAGAACCGGGTGAGCGTGGAGGGTGATGCCCTGGCCGACGTCCAGGCCTTCCTGGAGCTGTTGGACGACTGCGACGACGTGCAGCGGATCTACACCGCCCTGGCCTGATTCAGCGGCTTGCTCCCAGGATCCGGCGGAAACGATCGCCGCCGGTGTCCGGGTAGAAAAAGCAGCGCACCGTCTGTGGTCCCACCACAATCACCTCTTCCTCGTCGCCCTGGATCTCGCGGATCTCGGAGAGGGGGAAGCGGAGCTTTTCGGTTGGAGAGAGGCGGATGAAGTCGCCACTGGCCACCGCACAGACCACCCGCGCGTCCGGCGTCTCCATGTGGTACACGTCCGGAATCTCGCCCTCTTTCAGGAGCCCGGCCATGCGCAAGGGCTCCAGCACTTCGGGGCTGACATTGCCACCATAGGTGAGCTGCGAAAATCCAACGTTATCGCCCGCTTTCATGATGGACATGGTCCATAGCGTCAGGCCGGTGACGCCCACGCAGAACACAAAAAACAGGAGTGCGACATAGGCCGCAAGGCCACAGCCGGGCAGAACATCATAGGCGCGAAGCCGGGGCTGGACATCTTCCACCCCGAGGCATTATCCCATCCAGATGCGACCTCCCACTGCACTCACCATCGCCGGTTCGGACTCCGGCGGCGGGGCCGGCATTCAAGCCGACCTCAAAACCTTCCTGGATCACCGGGTCTACGGGATGAGCGTCCTCACCGCGCTCACCGCTCAGAACACCCTGGGTGTCCAAGCGATATTCGATGTTTCTCCTTCATTTTTGATGGAGCAACTCAGGAGTATTCGCGACGATCTACCCGTGGATGCGATCAAAATCGGCATGGTGGCGGATGCGGCCCGGGCCACGGTGATCGCCGATTTTCTGGAGGCCTGGCCGAACCGCCCCCCCGTGGTCCTGGACCCCGTGATGATTGCCAAGGGAGGAGCACCACTTTTGCAGCCGGATGCCGTAGCGGTGCTGCGCGAGCGCCTGGCGCCTCTGGCCACTGTGGTCACCCCGAATATCCCGGAAGCGGAGGTTTTAGGCGACCTTCCCGGCGTGACCCTACTGCGGAAGGGGGGCCATGCCGACGGTCCCGTGGTGGAGGATATCCTGGAGTGGCAGGGGAGCCGGTACCTGTTCCGGAACGAAAGAATTGTAAGCAGGAATACACATGGAACCGGCTGTACCCTTGCGGCCGCCATCACGGCCCAGCTCGCCCGGGGCCGCAGTCTTCCGGAGGCCTGCTCCCTGGGCGTGGCCTACGTGGCCACCCTCCTCAAGGGCTCCCGCCAAAGTGTGGGCCAGGGCCACGGTCCCCTGCTCCACGGGCTGCTGGTGACCTGACCAAAATCTGTCCAGTGCGGACATTTTCTGTCCGCCCACTATGAACAGACTATTGCATCTCTCCTGAACACCTGATAGGATGTCTAGGAAAGGTGTACACATGAGTCTGTTCATTTCTCTGCTTTGTCTGTCCACTTCCGCAAATCCCCTGGTTCAACCACAGCCTGCTCTGCTGCCCTTGGGCACCCACGCGGTACTGCCTGAGCGCTCCGCGCAGCCCTTCAGCATGCAGTTCCAAGCGGCCGAGCTGCCCGCACTTCCGGCGGCGCTGGTGCCCACCCAGCTCGCGGGGCTGTTGCCCGCGACCGGCTGGACCGGATCGGTGGAAGATCTGGAATTTCGTGGAGAACATTCACTTCCTGCTGCGGGGGCGCTGCCTGCCCGGCGTCTTCTGCGCTACCAGCAGGTGCTGGGCGGTGCCGAGGTAGAGGGCATGGGGGTGCTGGTGGTGGTGGACGACACCGGCCTCCGCAGCCTCTCCGGCGCCCTATTGAACGATCGTTCAATTCTGAATCGGCGACTTTGGAAGCAGCTACCCGAGGCCGAGGATACGGTGCCGGTGCTGCGTTTGGAAGCAGATGGGCTCCGCCATGCCTGGCGTCTTCGCCTCCCGACCGAGCTGCTTTGGTTGGACGCGGAGAATGGTTCGGTATTGGAGCGTCAGTCGCGGGTGTTCAGCGCCTCCGCAGTAGGCATGGCCTACCACCCTGATCCCCTGGGAGAGTTGGAAGAAAGCCACTTTGCGGTGGATCGCCCGGTGGATGGCTATTGGACCCTGCGCCAGTCGGGCAGTCTGGTGGTGCTGCCCGGCGGCGCCGATGGGAGCCGGCAGCCGCTTGCCCTTCCCGATAATGGTACGGACTGGGCCGACTTTCGGAGCTTCGGTACGCCTGAAGTGGAAGACATTGGTAATCCGAATTACAATCCTTTTTTCGCCCAGATCAACGTCTATTCCCAGCTATCGGAAGACCTGCGGGTGTGGACGGAGTGGGGAGGCCGGCACCCCGGCGAGATCCGGGCCTGGACTGCACATGCCGACCCCTGCGGGCGGGGAACGGCGGACGGCGCCTGCGCAGGGCCCGGGGAGCTGTATTTTGGCCTGGGAGAAGCAACCAAAGGGGGAAGTGGGGCCTTCCACAGCGCCCTGGACGGCAGCCTGGTGAGCCACGAGCTGGCCCACCTGCTGCTGTCGGCCCAACAGGCGGACAACGGGGGACTTTTGGACGCCGCCATTGCAGAGGGCTTCGCCGACTACTTTTCCGCTGCTCGAAACGGAATTATGCAGATTGGTGCTTGGACCTGGGCGGAGCCTACGCCAGATTTGCCCCGACTTCTGAGCCAAGAGGACAGTTTTCCCCTCGCCTGGCTTCAGGGCGGGGGCGATGCGCATGCCACCGGTCAGATCCTCGCACGGGCCCTGCTTAACTGTCATGAGGAGCTGGGTACGAATGCGGCGCTTCTGGACCCGTGGCTGGTGGATGCGCTGGGGCGGGCCGGCCTTGGGCAGCGGAACATGCAGAACCCCCAGCCGGCCCTGCGCGACCTTCTGCTTCAACTGCTCTTGAGCGCCGGCGATCGCGCCGAAAGCCTGGAAATTGTCCAGGGCTTCGCACGGGTGGGTATCTTCACCAGCCCCCAGGAAGCCGTGGTGGACATCCACGCAGATATACTCGAAGAAGCCCCTACCTTCACCATCTGGGGCGGGGAAGCATTTGTGTGGGAAGAACAGGGTCTGGTGCGCGCGCACGCCTGGAATCCAACCTGGATTCTGGAAGTGGCCAGCGATGCCGATTTTTCCGAGAACCGCTGGTCCTCAGGCCCACAGACCGGCATCACGATGGGGCCCACGGGGGTGGCGTCGCAAGAGTGGACGCTTCCCGACGAGGCCTGGCAGCAGCTTTCTTCCTCTTCTACCCTATACTACCGTCTGACCACCTTGGACGGTCGGGGCGGAAACCTGCGCAGCTCCACCCACTACGCGGCCGAGGCCATGCCCCTGCCCGTCGGTCGTGCGGTAGTCCGCGCCGCCCCCTCCACGGTCGGTTGCACGTCCATGGGATCAACCTCCCTTTCCGGTGCCGGACTGCTGCTCGGCCTGGGTCTGGTCCTGCGGCGGCGCGCGTGAATCCGCCCGACCCCTCAGGGGCAGCCGAGACCGGCCCCGTCCAGGGTCCACAGGGCGAAGCGCTCGTCCTCTTTTCCGGGCTCAGCACCCAGAATATTGACCAGCATCCGCCGGGCCCTGGGCCAGTCGGAGGTCCACTCGACCTCCTCCCGATCTCCCTGGGAGGGTCTCACAAATCCTGCCTGTTGAACCAACACATAGCGGTAGCCAAGGTCCAGCAACTGCTGACGATCCTCGGCCAGGGCGGGAACGGCCCCTGCGTAGTTCCGTTCCCCCACGGCCACCAAGGACCGGAGCAACGGAGAACCTTGCTTCAACGCCGCAATCTGGGGCGGAGCAAAGGCAGCCTTGGTCACCAACATGCCCCCCAGCAGCGGCTTCTGGTGAATGGTCTGAAAGTACAGGTTCTCCTGCTGCATCACATAGGGCAGGTCGATCACCGCGCCCGCGGGTGCGGCCTTCAGGCAGCTCAGGACCGGACCGGCCCGCCCATCCCAGCGTCCGACGGGCAAGAAGCCCTCTTGGTACAACAAGAAAAGCGTCGAGGACAACAGCACGGCACCCATCAGGTAGGGGCGCAGCCACAGGAAGCGCGCGTAGCGCCCCTCCGTCGGCGTGGCTGCAGGGGCCTCCGAAGCGGCGCCAGAATGGGGGGGTGGGGGCTCCGACGGGCCGGGTGTGGCGGCCCCATCGGTGAGCACCGGCTTTCCCTGATCGTCCAACAGGGTGGGGCCGTCCTGCGGCTCCACCGGGCCGGTCAGCAGCCGCCGGGTGGCCGCATCAGCGGCGATGAGCTCGGGCTCGCCCTCCCCCCGCCTCAGGCGCACCTGATAGCGCCAGTTCCAGCCCTTCCCCACCGGCGGCACAGCAGCAGGGGCCACGGCGACCGGCATCCCCCACATCAGAATCGGCACCAGAGCCGCGAGGAGCGGCCAGAAGGCGGCGACCGCCCTTCCGGGCCACCACCAGCGGCGCATCATCGGCAGGGCCTCCAGCAGGCCCAGGTAGAGGTTGTTGGGCAGCGTTGGCTCCCCCATCACCAGGGCAGGCCCGCTGGCCACCGCGAGGCACAGCAGCCCCCACAGAAGCAGCCCACCGCTCATTTTTTTGTAATTTTGACTACGGAAGAGTAGTGCAAGGCCCAGGGGAAAGGCTGCCCACCACCAGCCGGTCAGGATGGAATGACCACCGTAGTAGGCTATTTTTCCGTCTCCCAGCAGCGATCCGGCGGTGCCGTCCCAGAGGGAGAGGACATACAGGCCCAGCTCATCCCCTTCCGCCGACTTCAGGGCCAACGGCGCGATCAATCCGCTTCCATCCATCGTCAGCAGCCCGGGTACCGTCCCTGCCTCCAGAGAGCGCAGCATGGACAGGGCCATCGGCAGGGTCATGAGCAGCGCCACTGCGCCCCCCAAGCTCAGGCCGAACAATGCCCCGATTCGAAAGCGGAAAAGCAGCGTCCAGCAGCCGAACACCAGGGCGAGGCCGCCCATCATCAGGCCGTAGTACCAATACTGAAAGCCCGCCAGGGCCATCCAGAAGCCGGCCGCCGCACCGGACCAGAGGCTCCCGAAGAAACCACGCTGGTCCATCTTCCACAAGGCCGCACTGCTCAACGCCACGAAGAGCAACAGCGCCTGGGTGGGGCGTCCCTGCTGGAGCTCCTGTAGCACATAGGGGTTCAGGACCAGGCACAGCCCGGCCGGCCATTGCCGTGCCGCCGGTACCCCCAGCGCGCCGGCCACCGCACATCCGCCATAGTAGTTACCCACGAGGATCAGCAAACACCAAAGGTTATAGCCGAGAATGGGCCCAAACAGGTCCCGCAGGGGCAAGGCCAGAACCGCATCCAGGAGGTTCCCGCCGGTGTGAAGGTAGATGTCCTTACCCCACGGGTAAAAAAACAGGTCGGAGTGGGCGAAGGCCTGGCGTCCGGCGGCCACCTCGCCCGCGAACCAGTAGAACCACTGGGTCCCATAGCCGTCCACCCAGGGCACCCCCACCACCCAGCGCCATGGTGCCCAGAACGCAGGACCCAGGATGAGCAGAAAGAGGAAGAGGAGGAAGAAGCTGCGTCTCACAGAGCTCCCAGCGACAGGTGCAGTCGCATTGGCGGAAGGAAGGGAAGCATTCCGGACTCCCCAAAAGCCTCTACCGGGCTGGGGTTAAAGCCAAGATCAAGCTGGATGGGACCGACCACCGTGGCCCGACGCACACCCACCCCCACCGAGTAGCGCAGCAGTGGCTCCAGCCCCGCCCGCGCCGAGTCGGTCACGATCTGCTTTTTGAGAAACCAGACGTTGCCCACATCGGAAAAAAGTGCGAGCTGCCAGGAAGATAGCGACCGTAGACCCAGGGCATCCAGCGGAATCTTCAGCTCGATGCTGGCCAGACCCAGGCTGTCCCCGCCCGACGGCACCCATCGCTGCTCGTCGCGGCTGGCCCAGGCGATAAGCGGCTCCAGTGCAGGCGGATAGGGAATGTCGCCGGGCACGGAAAGGTTGGCAGGCCCAACGCCGTCCAGATCAAAGCCACGCAAATTCGAGCCGCCGCCCAGCCGAAAGCGCTCTTCCACCGGCAGCGTGCCCTCCCCACCCACAAAGGATGTACCACCTCGCAGCCGCAAAAGCAGGCCCAACTTACCTAAGGGCACATACCCGGACAGGGTTGCCTCCGCACGCAGCCATGCCGGCGCCTCTGGCGCGTCCACCATCAGCATGCTGCCCAAGCCGTCGGACACCACCACCTCTGCCGAGGCAGCCACCCCTTTTCGGGGATTGAA
The DNA here is from genome assembly GCA_040376425.1 of Alphaproteobacteria bacterium. GTDB lineage: Bacteria > Myxococcota_A > UBA796 > UBA796 > SXON01 > CAITDR01. The sequence continues at coordinate 54,714 of JBEIQS010000007.1, forward strand.
TGCGTCATCCCGGAAATCGAGCAACAGCGACAGCGCAAGCCCCGACTGCGCCCGCTGCCCGCTGGGGAAGGCCACTGGCGCACCGCTGTCCAGTCCCATCACGGCGCGCCAGGGATCCCCCTGGATCAGCAGCGCGGGATCGGCATCCAGCAGGCGCCGAACCTGCAGCCGATAGGCCAGCTCAGCCGTAGATCGTCCCCCCAGGGATAGGCGCAGGCTCACCGCCAGACCTGAGCGGCCGATCCGAAACCAACGCTCCTGATCCTGGGCGTTGAACAGGAGATCTCCGGCAAGCTGCTCGCCCCGTGTGGGCACATCCGGGGCTTCGTAGCGCGCCGCCGCACGCCACTCCACAGCGGTGCTGTCCAGCGTCCAGCCATCCCCACGCCATCCCAGACCCACCTGCCCCAGAAATGTCAGTCGATGCCCGAGGCCAAACAGGTTGCGGTGCCCGGCCCTTCCAAAGAACTGCACCCCCTGATCGGTCGCAGCACTGCCGCCCGCCTCGGCGTACAGGTTTGGGCGCTCCTCCACCTGCACCACCATGTCTTTGATCCGGTCTTCGTCGCCTACCACCTCCACATCCACCCGGGAGAACACATCAAGCTGGTACAGGCGCCTCCGGATCTCCGAGACGGTACTGGGTGAAAGAATATCTCCCGGTCCAATGGTAATTTCCCGCTCGATCACCAGCCTGCGGGTGCGCTGGTAGCCCGAGATCAGCACCGACCGCAGGTACACCTGAGGTCCGGGCACCACCTGCACCACCACCAGCGCCTGCGTGCCGTCGCTACTCACCGTGGTCTGCGCACGGGCATCCGCTTCAAGATAGCCCGCCTCCTGATAGCGTTGTGCGATCAGGCGACAGCGCTCGTCCAGCGCAGAGGGGTTCAATGGTTGACCCACTAAGGGGTTCAAAAGAGCGGACACATCCAGGTCCCCTCCTTCGGCTTGCGCCTCCACCAGCCTCGCCTGCGGACCGGGCTCCACCGCCACCTGCAAGGCCACCCGCCGCACCTGTCCCCGCAACGGCACCCAGCGAACGCCCCCCGGCTCATAGCCCTCCAACTGGAGACGGGCCGACAAAAAGCCCTGGGAACGGTAGTATTCCCGCAGGACCAACAAGGCACTCTCTACACCGGGCCGCGTCACCTGCCCCTGCTGTAGCAGCTTGGGGCTGGCCTCGCGCAGCGCCCCCCTCAAAAAGCTGGAGCTGCGCTGCGGACTTCCGGTCCACGTGGCGCGCCCCAAACGATAGGCGGGCCCGCGACTCCCCTGGACCTCCACGTCCACCCTCCCCTCGCCTTCCTTCAGAAGTACCGTCACTGAAGCTTCCGCATAGCCCCTATCGTGCAACTTGCTTTCAAGACGCTCAGAGGCATCGGCGGCGAACGAGCGCGACAGGAGGGCACCCTCCTTCAGGCGCAGACTGCTCACGATTTCCGCCTTGGGCGGAAGACCACGTCCTTCCCGATGAATATAGTAGCGGCGCTGAGGGTTGAGCACCACGACCAGCTCTGTACCCGTGGGGCCCTCCACCGGTGTCACCCGGGCCCGCGAGGCGTAGTAGCCCTTCCTTAAGAGGGCATCCTTCAGGTCTTCTTCCAGCGCGTGCAGGGACGAATCTTTGTAGGGGCGACCAACAAAAATGCCGTTCTTCCACAGCAGCGTACGTACACGAAAGCGGCTGAGCGCGTCGCGCCGGCGCACCTCAATGTGGGTCAGTCGCTGCGGCTCCCCCTCCTCCACCCGTACTTTCACCTGCACGCGCCGGTCGCTACTCTGCGAGCTGCTTACCTGAACAATAGCATCTACCCAGCCTTTTTCGACATACGCATCGTGGATGCGCTGCTGCACTACGGCGGCCTGCTCGGGGAAGAAGATCTGCCCCGACTCCAAGCCGGCCAGCCGCTGCACGGCGGATTTTCCGATGGCCCGGTTCCCCTCCACCCAGACCCGCTCCAGGCGGGGCGGCGGATACACCTGATAGGTCACATAGACGCCCTCTACCGGCTCCCCATCCGGGCCGGGCTGCACCCACGGCTCTACCAGCACTTCCACCTGGGCGAAGTCCCCGACGCGGGTGAGCGTGGCAATATCCTGGCGTACTTCCTGGGGAGAGTACAAGCTGTCCTGCTGTACCCGAAGCAGCGGCTCCAGATCCTCGTCGGGCAGCCCCCCAAGTGGAGCCACCAGCGAGCGCGAGAGCACTCGCCGCCCGGTGTAGAGCACAGGATCGACCACGGCTTCGCCCGAGGGCAATTCCTCCGCCGCGACCGGCTGGACCCCCACAATCAGCCCCAACAATAGCCCCCAGACCCTCCCCACTCAGTCTCCCTCAAAACGGAACTTGAACTCCGTTCCTACCGCAGCGAAGGGCATCGAGCGCCCCACCTGGTCCGTGGTGGCGTAAGCGGCGGCGTATAGGCGGCTGGCAATCCGGCGTTCCACCGACACATACCAGTCGCCACCGAAGGAGAACTCTCCGGTGAAGGTGAAGCCCCCGATCTGGCTCGACTCGGCCACCAGCCGGGGCTCGTTGCTGACGGTCTTGCTCCCCCGTTCGGTAACCCCGCTTACCAAAGTCCACCGGTTGATGAAGCGGTCCAGCACGGCCGCCGTGGGGTTGGCCGAGGCCAGACTGGCCGAAAGCAGCCCGCCCGTTTCCACGGCCAGCGCCGTGCCCAGGTTGCCATAGCCCCCACGCTCCATCTCTTCGCGGGTCACCCCAAAGAGCAGCAGCGCATTGATGTCGGCCTGCGACAATCCCGGATCACTGGACGCGGTGGTGCTCCAGTCCGAGAAGGGCCCGGAGACCAGATAGCGGATGCGATAGTCCTGGTCCTGAGAGGAGATTTCCGTATTCAGCTCGATATCCAAGTCGGGGTCGAAGGTGTAGGGGTCCAGATAGCGCAGCTCCCCGCGCGCCACCTCGAACTCCCGATCCTGCAGGTAGACCCGACCGCCAGGTACCATACGAATTTCGCCGGTCATTCCGGGTCGGGCGGTGTCGCCCACAATGCGCAATGCGGCGCTGGCATCGGCGTCCGCGACATTGTTGCGCAGGTGAACGGTTTCCTCTGCGTCGACGGAGAGATCCATGCCAAACCAGGCTTTGGACTCTTCGGGAGCGGTATCGGTCAGATAGTCCGCCTGCAAGGACAGCACCGTGCTCTCCCAGTCCACACGCTCGCGGAATTGCATATCCAGGATGCGAATTTTTCCGGAGAGGAGCAGAGAGTCCACCGGACCATCGAAGAAAAGTTCGGCATCGGCCAACATCGGCGGCAGATAGTCCAGGTACTGCACCCGCGCCGAGCGGGCCACCGCATTGAGCGAGAAGCGCACCGGCCACCAATTCTCCGCGCCAATGGTGCTCAACTCAGAGGTGACGGTGCCTCCGCCCAAAGCGGCCCGGAAGTCGCGGATGACCCACTGCTCAGGCGTCGCCTCGATACTGGCGGCGACATTTTCGAAGGGAGCGGGGAAGTACTCCGTATCCAAATAGGCATTGCGCAGCTTCGCGGTGGCGACGCTCCGGATCGCGGTCTCTCCGGGCTGGCGGCTGAGGCGCAGGCTCAACGGTACGGAACCTTCCGCCTCCAGAATTCCCGGCGCCACCGCCCGGATCAGGTCCAAATCCAAGCTGCCATCGCCGACAAAATCCACACGACCATCCGCCAACGCCTCTCCCGAAAAGGAGAAGCGCGTCGCGGGTCGGGCCCCCTGCGCAGGCTCCATGAGGCTGAGGGAGCGCACCTGCACCGAGCGCCCGTGGACTTCAAAGGACCAGGGCTCCGGCGCAGTGAGGTGGTGATCCCCCCAGGAAAGATCCACACCGGGCAGCGTAGCGAAGATGTCCACCGGCGTTGGGTTATCCCCAAAAAAGCCTCCCAATCCCACCTCTCCCGAAAGGCGGGCGCGGACTGGCTTGCCATCCGCAGCCTCCGGGTAGAACACATCCAGCGGAAAATCGTCCAAGCGGCCGCGCAAGCGATAGGGCTGCTCGTCCCAAAGTCCAAGGGTTCCCGTGGCTTCCAAAGCATCACCCACCAGAGCCCCCTCCCAACTGAGCACACCCGCCTCCGTACGGAACTCCACCAACGAGTCCTCCACCGGGCGACGCTGCCAAAGCAGATCGGTCAGCTCCAATCGCCCACGGGGCTCGGGCTCAAAAAGGGTACCTCCTACCTGTGCATCCAGCATCAACCTGCCTTCCAGGGGCAGCTCACGGGCGCGCAGGTGGTCCAGACCCTGCAGCGTCGCCCCGTCCCAGAGCACCCCCATATTCATCCGCCAACCGCTACCGATGCTGCCGTGCGCCAGCAGGGACTCCGCGGGCTGCCCTGGACGCGTCAAGAGTAATTTTTCCAGGGAGAAGCGACCATCCCGCATCCAGCCCACCGCGCGTCCCTCGCGGAACTGCTCGCCGTACAGACCCACATTGCGCAGGCTCAGCGCCCCGCCTCCGTTCAGGCGGAAGACCTCGCCCGCAACATCCACCCTCCCTGCAATATCCCCATCCAAATCCCCCAGATCGGCAAAAATCGAAGTGATGTCTCTCAGGCGGCCCTGGAGATCAATACCGGCACCCAGCGTCATTCCCGTGGCTGGAAAGCCAATTTCTACCAACCCGGACCAGCTTGTGTTCCCGCGCAGCGCCTGCGCATCCGGAAAACGAAGGAGCTTGAGATCGGGGCTGATCAGCGTGGTATTCAACTGATCAGCAATAGGAAAGCCAAGAACACGCGCTCCCTTTATATGAAGGGTGCTCTGAGCGGACAAGTCCCCGAAGTGACCTTCCAGGCGCCCGTGCAGCTCGGCCATCCCGCCCAGCCCGGCGCCGCCCAAGGGCTGTAGAACCGACAGATCCAAGGCGGGGAAGTCAGCGGAAACCAACAAGGCCGTGTTCCCGCCGATGCCGATGGAAGCCCGCGCCCGCCCGTGGCTGCGCCCGCTCACCACCCGGTCCCCCACAAAGATCAGGTGCTGCTCATCCAACTTCACGCTGCCGTCCAGCCACACCTTCGGGATGTCCAGCACCATCGAGGCGTCCGAGCGCACCGGCCCGGACTTCACCCAAAGATCCTGGATCGTCACCTTGAGGGGGCCCTCCAGGAGCAGCGGCGACAGGGTGCCCACCAGCGTCGCCTCCAGATCCCCGTCAAAGGTCACCCAGGGTGTAGGAGCAACGCCAACTTCGGAGAGGACAGTGGCCAGGTCCACACTCTCGCCGCGCACCGTCGCCGTCAACAGGCGGCTGCCCAGGTCGTAGCGGGCCTCGGCATCCACGCGCCCGGTGGCAAAGGGCCAGGAAAGGTCATAGACCCTGCCATACCCCACCTCCCCCTCCCCCGGCAGTACGATCTCGAAGGGGGCCACCACGTCGCCAAACCGATGGTGTTTGCCCGGTCCCGGCGTCAACGCCAGGCCGGTTCCCGACAGCACACCGCCAAGGCCGGGGTGATTGAAGGGACCACTGATAGAAAGGTCCAGGTCTAACCTTCCATCTGCCTTCCCGGGGTGCCCCAGACCGAGCATCAGCGCGGGCAGCTCCACCCCCACGCTCAGGTCGCCATACACCTGATCTCCAGGCTGGCCGGCCAGCGAGCCCTCCACCACGATCGCTTCGGTCCGCAGACGGATCGAGGGCAACACCAGCCGCTGGGGCGTCAGAACCACATTTTCAAAGACCACCCCGGAGGCATGTTGGGTCAGCGGCCCCGCGGTGACCGTCGCGTAGCCAACGACCAGATCCAGCCGATCTGGCCCATCCGGACTGATAAAGATTCCATTCAGGTCCACCTGAGCATCAGGGCTCTCCAGGCGAAAACGCCCACCGCTGACCAGCAGCTCCTCCCAGGGCAATCGCGCGGCGGGCGGCGTGGGTTTCCGGTTTGGATCTGGCTTTAATGCTCGAAACTCTCGTAGTCCCTCTTGGTCCAGGTGGAGGTGGACCACGGGATCCACAATCTCCACCCGCCGCAGCACCGGTCGCCAGCCGTCCCGCCCGGCCGTCGCCGAGAGCTCCTTGACGACCGCAATGGTATCGCCGGTGCCTGCATGGGTGATGACCAGGCCGATCACCCCAATGCGCGGCGGGTAATACTCCAGCGTCAGCCGCCCGATGGTGAAGTCTTCGCCCAGACGCTGCTCTAAAATCTTTTCTAACAGTTGTCGCCCAAGCCGCGCCGCAACGTCGGTACGCAAAAAGAGCAGGGCGCCCGCCAGGAGGAATACCGGCAGAGTCCAGACGTAGCGGCGGCGGCGAGCTTTGGGCATGAAGGAAGGCGAAGACAGCTTTATCCCGCCTGAAGCATAGACACCCGCCGGGGCATGGCGCGTCCGGGAAAATTCGGCAGACCGCTGCTTGCGGCCTCCGGATCCCTTCGTTACATTCATGACCACTGCGGGTGTAGCTCAGTTGGTAGAGCACAAGCTTCCCAAGCTTGATGTCGCGAGTCCGAGTCTCGTCGCCCGCTCCACACTGAAAGAAGGGAGGTTTCGGCCTCCCTTCTTCTTTTTTGCGTTCAATCCGTCGGGAACGTCGTCGGAACTTTCCGGGAGGACCTGCGGGGATTACCTTCCCCGGATGTATCCTCACCTCGGCCCCACCGACCCTCCCGAAAAGCCGCCCAAGTCCCCTCCAGGGGGCCCTGGTACTCGCGAATCCTCTGGCGCGGACGTCAAAGAGCGCGTAGAAAAACCCAGACTTTTCAAGGTTTTGCTGCACAACGACGACTTCACCACAATGGAGTTTGTGGTCGAAGTGCTGATGCAGGTCTTCCGAAAGAGCCGGGTAGAGGCCACACGCGTCATGCTGTTGGTCCACAACGCCGGCAAGGGCGTTGCCGGCGTCTACACCCGCGAAATTGCGGAAGAGAAGGCCAACATGGCCATTGAGTATGCGCGTGCCGCAGGCTACCCCCTGCTGGCCACCACCGAGCCAGAATAGCGGGTGTATCGTTTTTTGAACCGCCCATTCGGAGGGTAGCCGTTGGCGCCCGGGTGGATATTCCTGTAGGGTCTGCGTCCCGTTCCCGGCGCAACGGAGTTTTCAAATATGACTCTCTCCAAAGAGCTGATCATCGCCCTGAACCTCGCAGTCGAGGTGGCACGAGAGCGGCACCATGAATTTCTGACCTTGGAGCACGTGCTCTACGCGCTGCTCACCGATCCCAGCTCGGCGGAGTGTCTGGAAGCCTGCGGCGTGGACCTGAAGAAGCTGGAGAAGGAATTAGATAGCTTCTTTGCCTCGTTGGAGAAGGTGGAGGATGTGGAGGAGCCGGCGCAGACCCGCGCCTTCCAGCGCGTGCTGTCGCGGGCCGCGGGCCATGTGCAGTCCTCTGGGAAAACCGAGGTACGCGGTGTAAATGTCCTGGTGGCCATGTACTCCGAGTCCGACTCTCAGGCCGTGCACCTGCTCCAGAAGTACGGTGTTCAGAAGCTGGACGTGACCTCGTTCATCTCCCACGGCACGCGGAAAGTACCGAAGAAGGCGAAGACTCCGGAACCTGCGGGGGGTGGGGACGACGAAGCGAAGCCGGCCTCCAACGATCCGCTCAGCGACTTCTGCGTGGACCTGAATGCCAGGGCAGAGGCAGGAAAGATCGATCCCGTCATCGGTCGGGAGCGGGAGATCGAGCGCATCATCCAGGTGCTCGCCCGCCGTCGGAAGAACAATCCGCTCCTACTGGGAGATCCGGGCGTTGGGAAGACCGCTATTGTAGAGGGTCTCGCACGAAAACTCTTCTTGGAGGAGGTGCCGGAGCTGCTGAAGGGCTGTCGGGTCTACGCGCTGGACATGGGCGCACTCATCGCGGGCACCCGCTACCGGGGCGACTTTGAGGAGCGCCTGAAGGCGGTGGTGAAGGCAATCACAGAAAAGCCAGGCTCTATTCTGTTCATTGACGAGATTCACACCGTGATCGGCGCCGGAGCCACCCAGGGTGGCTCGATGGACGCCTCCAACCTGCTGAAGCCCGCCCTCTCCAACGGCGACCTGCGCTGTATCGGCTCCACCACCCACAACGAACACCGCCTCGCGTTCGGCAAAGATCGGGCCTTGGCGCGGCGATTCCAGACCATCGACATCGGCGAGCCCACCCTGGACGACTGCATCGAAATTCTGAAGGGCCTGAAGGGTACCTTTGAGGAGTTTCACAAGGTGCGCTTTACCGAAGCCGCGATTGAAGCCGCTGTCAAGCTGTCGGCCCGGCACATCACCGACCGGCACCTCCCCGACAAGGCCATCGATGTGATCGACGAAGCAGGCGCCTATGCCCGCCTCAAAAATCCAGGCTCGGAGGTGGATGTTCCCCAGATCGAGGACGTGATCTCCAAGATCGCGAAGATCCCGCCCAAGACCGTGAGCGAGACCGAGCAGCTCAACCTCAAAGATCTCGCGGAGAACCTGCGTAGCCGCATTTTCGGCCAGGATCGCGCCATCGACACGGTGGTGCAGACCATCAAGCTCAACCGCGCGGGCTTGGGACACCCCAACAAGCCGGTGGGCGCCTTCCTTTTCTCCGGTCCCACCGGTGTCGGCAAGACCGAGCTGGCCAAGCAGCTCGCCGAGGTGCTCTCCGTCACCTTCCTCCGCTTCGACATGTCCGAGTACATGGAGAAACACACCGTCTCCAGGCTGATCGGTGCGCCCCCTGGCTATGTGGGCTTTGAACAAGAGGGAATGCTGACCGGTGCGGTCAGCCGCACCCCCTACTGTGTGCTGGTATTGGACGAGATCGAGAAGGCCCACCCCGACATCTTCAACATTCTTCTTCAGGTCATGGACCACGCCACACTGACGGACAACAACGGGAAGAAAGCAGATTTCCGCAACGTAATCCTGGTGTTGACCACCAACGCCGGCGCGCGCGAGGGCGGCAAGCAGGGGCTGGGCTTTGCGCAGATCTCCAAGGCCGGCCGGATTGACGAGGCGCTCACCCGCACCTTCCCGCCGGAATTCCGGAATCGCCTGGATGCCTCTGTCATCTTTGACCCGCTCTCCAAGCCGGTAATTCTGCAGGTCGTAGACAAGTTTGTCCGCGAATTGCAGGCTCAACTTTCCGCACGAAAGGTGACCCTGACCATCAGTGCGGCACTTCGCGAAAAAATGGGCGAAGAAGGCTACAAACCGGAGTTCGGTGCCCGCGAAATGGGCCGGGTCATCACCGAGCGCCTCAAGAAGCCCCTGGCGGACGAGCTGCTCTTCGGACGGCTGGCCCACGGCGGCGAGGTCGAAGCGGATTGGGTCGAGGAGGCGGTCACATTCCGCTACGCGGTCGAGGTCGGCGGAAGCTGAGCAAAAAGGGCAGCGTATAGAAGTTGGCGGGGGGCCGTCCGGGAGATAAAGCCCCCTATCTTTGGGGTGCCCATGGAACCAGCATTCGTCGTACCCGCCGGAGTCGTCTTCCTGATCGAAGAGGACGGCGTCACCATTGAAAACCGTGGGGACGTTGTCCTGCACACCAACTTCGGCAAGGCGCTGAAGCGGGTGGTCAGTGCGGAAGGCTCGGTGATCCTGCACACCCCCGTGACAGCCGGGCTGCTGCATGCGGCCGGGACTGTACAGGTTTTTGGCGGCGCTTCCGTCGCCTCTTTGATCGCCGGTGGGAGTGTACAGGTCAGCGGCGACTTGCAGGCCCAGAGCACGCAGGTGGGCGGTGGGCTGGATGTCACCGGGAATGCCAGCGCCGATAGCCTGGAAGTGGCCGGGCAGATCAACGTCGGTGGCGGGCTTTCGGCGAACCGGACGCACGGCGGCGGTCTGAACGTGGTCGGAGCGGCCGCCCTTCAGAACGTGGAGCTGAGTGGCGGCTTGTATGTGAGCGGCGGCCTGACCAGCAGCTCCATTCGCGCCGGCGAGCTCCGGGTGGCCGGCGGAGCCCAGCTTGGCACCGTGCAGGCGGGGAACGTGGAGATCTCCGGTCCGGCTGTGGTCGCGCGCGGCCTCCAGGCCAGCGGTTTTGTAAAGTTGCTTACCGACCGCATCCAGGTGGATGTGGTGGTTGCTCCCCATGTGGAAGTGGCGCCCAAGGCCCCCGGCCGCATCAACGTGCTGGAATCCAGCAACGAAGTCGGGCCCAACGCGCTGAAGGGATGCTTCTCCAAGGCCGACTACGCCGAAATGTTCGGCGATGCCGACAGCTACCTGCGCGACCGTGGCATCGACCCCAACGGCGTCGTGAGTGCCCCCCGCGAGATGAACGTGCCGCCTCCGCGGCCGGTAATCGCGGCACCCCCTCCGACCCAGGCCCACGTCCCCCAGCCTCCGCAGCCTGTGGTGGCACCGGCGGTACCCGTTGCCCCCGTGACCCCGGCGGTCCCTCCGACTCCGGTCGCTCCCGCACCGGCCCCCGTGGTCGTGGCCGAGCCTGCCCCGGAGGTGCCCGCGCCGGCAGTCGCCCCTCCAGTCGCTCCTGCCCCCGCAGTCGCTCCTGCCCCTGCCGAGGAACCGACGGCAGTGGGCGGCGAAGAGGAGATTCCCGAGGTACATCCTGAACCTGTCACGGAAACCCCTCCGGAGCACCCTCAACACAAGCAGCTGATGGAGGCGGTGCAGAAGGTGGTGGATGCCTATGTGGACGCAGAAGTTCCTCCCGCGGTGGAGAAGCTGAAGACCCTTGTGGAAACCCACGCCTACGACCGGGTTCGCGGGGAGATCACCCAGATTTGGTCGGAGCTGCTGAAATTCCACCAGAAGAAAGGCGTGCGTCTGCCCCATCAGGTGACGCCCACCTTCAACACCATCAATTCCATCGTCAAGAAGATGTAGGAGGCGGCCGCGCTCGCTGCCGTGGGCGCCCGTCTTCCTCAAGCTGGTGTAGAATACAGCGCCGGTGGCCCCCACCGCGCCCTGTCACCCGAGGAATCGCATGTCATCCTTGCTGGCCCTCACGATATTGGGATGTAGTCCCTACGAGATCTTCCTGGTCTCTGGTGCAGAGCAGGTGGGCTTCACCAACGACGCCGACATCCTGTTTGTGGTCGACAACTCGGACTCGATGACGGACGAGGCGGAAGCGCTGGCGCTCAACTTCAATACCTTTATCGGGCAGCTCACCAGCTCCGAGTCGGGCTCCAACGTGCCCCGGGAGACCTTGAGCGACGCGGTGTCCAACTACCTCCGCGAGACTGGAGATGTAGGCCTCTTCATCGACTACCAGCTTGGCATTACGACCACCTCGGTGGACTATACCGCCGGGGAGACTGCAAATATCGACCCCGGTGAGGCGGGCTCACTCGCCGGCAGTCCCCAGGTCTTGAAGCGGCTGGACAGCAACGTCTCCGCCACTTTCCAGCGCAGCCTGCTGTGTGAGGCCACCTGCTGGAACCCCACGCTGGTTCCCTCAGACCCCACCTTCACCTGTCCCAGCGACCCGGACGCTGAAGTGGATCCAGGCGGCGAAGTCACCAAAGAATTCCTGGACTGTGTCTGCGGCGCCAGCGAGTGGAAGAACCACTGCGGTGCCGGCAACGAGACGCCCATCGAGGGGGCCTGGCTGGCGCTTTGCCGCGCCTTGGACAACCCCCCGGAAGAGTGCTTCTCCTACGAAGATCCCGAGACCGGAGACACCATTCCCACCCAGCTCACCCCCGGGGATGAAGGGAGCAACGCCGGCTTCCTGCGCGAGGATGCCATCACCCTGGTGGTCATCGTCACGGACGAAGGGGACGGATCTGAGCGCATCCTCGCCGGGGAATCCGAGCTGGATGCCTATGAAAAGCTCTTTTCCCGTCTCCCCAACCCGGTGCGCTTCGCGATCGTCGGGCCGCCCTACCATGACCGCCAGCTCATCTGCAACTCCGGCGGTGCAGTGCCCTGGGGTGTGGATCGCTACGCCCAGCTCATCGCCAACTTCGGCGGGGCCTACATCGACATCGAGACGGAAGACGCCAACGGCACCTGCACGGGCACGGACTTCTCCGAAAACCTGAAGGCCATCGGGAACCTGCTGAACCAGCTCTCCACCGTGTTCCCGCTTGCTGTAGTCCCCGATACCGAAACGATCGAAGCCTTTGTGGACGGGCAGGCCATCGTACAATCGGACATCGTCAGCGGCACCGTCGAGGGTGGCGACGCCGAGTACAGCACCGGCTGGTCCTACGACCCGGCCTACAACGCGGTCGCCTTCCACGGTGATGCGGTGCCCGACTTCAACGCCGACGTGCGCATCTACTATCGCCCGGTGGGTGGAAACCCCCGGGAAATCCCCTTTTAGGAAATCCGATGCTGCTTCTGTTCTCGTCCCTGGCCCTGGCGGCGGACCCCGTGGACCTGGGTGTGCTGAAGAATTCCGATCTGAAGGTGGTGCAGCGTCGGCTGTACACCCAGGAAGATCGTCTGGAATTGGGCGCCCATCTGGCATTGATGCCCTTTGATCTGATCACCTTCACCCCGGCCTTGCAGATCACCGGCGGCTACCACCTCTCCGAGAGTGTGGCCATCGAGGGGCGCGTTGGCGGCGGCTACGGCTTCCGCACCGCCTTCTACAACGCCTTGGAAGTGGATGGCACGCTGCCGGAGGCCTATCGCTACCTGGCCTCGGTGGACGCCAATTTCCTGTGGACCCCGGTCTACGGCAAGATCGCGGTGTTCGGCAAGAAGATCATCCACTCCGACCTGTACCTGTCGGTGGGCGGCGGAATGACGCTGCAGCAGGCACTGATCCCCTCCGACAACCTCGCCGACGGCAACGGAAACGACCCCGCCGCCTACCTCATCACCCCCTCGGCCACCTTCCCCATCGCCTTGGGCTCTCACTTTTTCCTGAGTGAGAATGCGGCGCTGCGGCTGGAATTGCGGGATTCCTTGCTCATCGAGCGCCGCCTCCAGACTGAAACAACCTGGTTCCGCCAGGGTCTCCAAGTTTCCGCCGGCATTTCCTTCTACGGAAAGAAGAAGGGCTGATGAAAACCCGCACACTGCTGCTCTGTGCCCTGTCGCTGTTGCCCCTTGCGGTGGCGGCCAAGCCGCCGGCGTCGGCCCCCAGCAAGCCTTCAGAGAGCAGTGGCAGCTCTCTGAAGCCCAGCTCTGCCGAAAAAGCAGCGGCCAAGGCGCGGGAAGAGGCCTTCGCCGAGTATGAGGCTCAGCTCGCCAGCGGCCAGAAAGGCCGCGCGGCCGACGCATTGGTGGCCCTGCTGGACGACCCCAGCAAGTCCACCTTCCATGCAGAAGCCACGATGAAGTTCGGAGATCTGCTCAAGGAGCTGGATCTGCCCTATGCCGCCCTGGCCGCCTATGTGCGTGCCTTCACCCTGGCCGACGACAGCAACACCGCTGAGATCGGGACCCGGGTAGAAGCCGCCATCGCACTGGCCGAAAAGGTGGGAGATATCGCCATTCTGGAAGAGCCCTTCTCCAAGAACGTGGGGCTGGCACGCACCGAGGACCAACGGGGGCAGATGGCCTATCTGGCCGCCCGCGAGTCCATGCGCCAGGGCTCATACGGGCTTGCGATCGGCATCCTGAAGCTGGTGAAGCAGGCCGACACCGTCTACCCGGAGGCCAAGGCGCTGGAGGGCGTGATCCTGAACCAGCAGAACCGTCCGGTGGACGCCCTGGTGGCTTTTGAGGCTGCACAGAAGGCCGGACGCGACAAGGATCAGCGTTTTAAGGACATGCTGATGCTGAATGTTGCGCGGAGTTTTTATGCCGCGCAGAACTATCCCCGTGCGGTTCAGGCCTATGCGGCGATTCCCCGCGCCTCGGGCCTGTGGCCGGAAGCCCAGTTTGAACGTGCCTGGGCGCATTTTATGCTGTCGGACTTCAACGGTACGCTGGGCATGCTCTACACGCTGGACACGCCCTTCTTCACCGAGTACTACTACCCGGAAGCGGACCTGCTCCGCATCTACTCCATGTTCTACCTGTGTAAGTTCCCGCAGGCGAGCATCGCAATCGAGGACTTCAAGACCAAGTACAAGCCCACCCACGACCTGTTGGTGGCCTGGTCTTCCAAGAGCCCGAAAGAGAACTTCGAGGCCGCCCGCAGCTTTGCACAGAAGGGCGACACCGGGGCCCTGTCGATGACGCTGCTGCGCCCCTGGGCCACCGAGGACCGCTTCCTGGCCTCGATCGCCGCGGTGGCCTCGGTCGAGGACGAGATCGGTCGCCTCAAGAACGTGGATGCCAACCCCTTTGCCGCCCGGGCCAAGCAGTGGCTCACCGAACGTCGGGACCAGCTTGTGAACGAAGAGGGTGGACGCGTCAAGGAGCGGCTCGGAAACCAGGAGTCCGAGCTGGGTGAAATGCTTATGAACTCCGAGATCTTCATCCTGGACATCCTGCGGATGAAGTCGATGTTGTTCGAGCAGGCCGCCAGTGTAGGCCGCATGCCGGATGCCGCGAACACCGCCAAGCGCGCCACCCGCCTGCGGAAGAACCAGGTGGAGTGGCCCTTCCAGGGCGAAATCTGGGCGGACGAGCTTGGCTACTACCAGGTGGATGCCCCACCGGACTGCCCGGCATCGCTGCGTGGCGAGGTTGGCGGCGGCGCCCGCTGATTGTGTAGTTCAGGCTACAAAATCAGCGAAACAGCGGATGGCTGAGGCCAATCAGAGGGTCTTCAAAAACTCGATCAGCGCGGCCTTTCCGGCCGGATCCAGGATTTCGGCGCCTAACATCTGCGTGTGGCCCTGGTTACCCAGGCCGGCAATGGTGGTGTCATGCCAGGCCTCGGGCACCTCGGTCCAGGCCACCGGCGCCTCCGCCGGAAGCCCCACACAGGTGGGGTCGAAGTCGGTCGTGGGGTCGTTGGGGGGGCCCACCCAGAAGCCTGCCGGGCGTTCCTCCTGCGGCGAAAGCAGCGCACAAAGGCTGGGAACACTCGCGTTGTGCAGGTACGGGAACCGCGCCCAGACCGCATCCAGCGGCGGCGGCACATAGCCGGCCTGCACCTCCACCACCGTGTTCATGCGTTGAGAGATGGCGAGGTTGTTGAGCTTCTCTGAAAAGTCCGCCATGCCCTCTGCACGTTGCAGGTCCGTGCCCACATCAATAACCTGCGTCTGCCCAGAATAGCTCAAGCGGACCGTCGCGAGGCGATCCTCTACCGTAAGGGAAGAAGCATCGGAGCGCTCCCAGCCCTTCTCATAGCTGCCGTGGCAGGTGGCACAGTAGCCTTCGAAGAGCACCTGCCCCTGCATCGCTTTGGCCTCGTCGATGGGGTACTGCGGAAAAACCTGTGACCAACGCGGCGCAGGCGTGTTGAACACCGCCACGGTCAGCACATCCATGGCCCGACCATTGGCGGACATCCAGGTGTCCAGCTCGCGGAGATCCGTGCCTCTACCCAGCTCGTTCCAGAGGAAGTTGGTGAAAATCGGATTTCCGGAGACGATGCTGCCATCCGAGAGCCAGCGGGTCTTGTAGCGCAGGTTCCACCAGACCGCCGGCTTACTATCTGCTACATAATCTTCCAGCATGCTCTCCGCCGGGTTCTCCTCCAGGGAGGCATCCGGCGTGGCCCAGGGGTCGGTTCCCCGGCGCGCCAGACTCAGACCCACCTGCGCGAGAGAGGTATCCAGGCCGCGCACCTGGGGAACCTTACCACCGATGGCGGGAAGGTGCCCCTGGGTGCGCTCATAGAGCTCCATCTGCTCCTCGGTGGCCCCGGTCAGCCCCTCATAGGCATCGGGGGTGAATCCCGGGAAAAAGGTCTGGGCGAGGGTGAAGAACTCGTTGGCACGGGTGCGCGGGTTGGTCATGCCCACAATGGTGGTGCCATAGAAGTCCGTCGCATGGCAGGCATAGCAGGAGAAGGTCACCGCCTCGCCAAACTCGGTGTCTACCCTGCCGTAGCCCATCGGATCCCCCGGCTCCAGCCCCGGGGGAATGGGCACCGAGCTATCGTCCGGAAAGGGAGGCACCCCGATCCAGCGCATCATCTCCGTCAGGCTGCCAAAGCCCATCAACTGCCGCGCAACTGCTTGAAAACTCTGCACTTCTGCAGTCGCGGGCTCATCTGCGAACAGGTACTCAAAGGAGTCCGCCGGCAACAGCAGGCCCGAGACATCCACTGGCCACAAGGCGGCCAGGACCAGTCCCTCCTCCGTGGCTGCCGCCAGATCCTCCGCTTCCAACTGGTAGATGTTGTGGCGGTCGCCTTCAGCAGGCAGCTCCGCCTCCGTCGACCAGTCCGCCACGTCGCGGTCACAGAAGCCATCGTTGTTGGCGTCCAACCCCGCATCACAGACCACGACATCATGGAAAGGCGTACATGCAAGCAGAAGGATCATGCGCACGTTGTAGCACGGGGATCCCCGGGCGGTCTACTTCCGATTGAGGGCCCAGTTGTACTCTTCAAAAGTGACGGTCAGGGCTCCAGAGTGCAGGAGCGGCGCCCGTGCGGGGTCGTAGGCGGCGATAAAGTTCAGGGCCGCCTCCTCCTTGCCGGAGAGGTTGGGGATGTCATATCGACTTACACCGTAAGTATTCAAAAAGTCCGCACCAAACCAGTCAAAGATACGGGAAAGCTGGATGGAGGAGGCGGTACTTTTGATCGAGCGGGCCCACTCGGCGGCCAGCATGTCCAGTTGTAAATCCAGGGCGGTGGCAACAAAAGGAGAGGAAGAAAGCGGAGGACAGGAGACGGCGGCGCAATTGATGGCGGCGTGGATGCGCGGATCGCCCAGGGTGCGGAGCTTGTCGTTTTCGATCTGGTTCAGCGTAAGCTGCGTACCGGCTACGGTAAACCGTCGCGTATCCCATACTTTCCCGCCATCCAGATCGCGGATGCTGTTCAACGGGTAGTTGTCCGCCACCAGATCCAGGGTCAGGGCATTGTAAGCATTCAGATAAAATGCTTTTCGTTGGGATTCAGAAAATGTCGACAGATCGGTGGCCGCAAATCCGGCCAGCACCGAATCCAGCGGCGGCGCCGGGGAGGAGGGCGGCGCACCGGGTGCCCACCCCGGACCGTCGGTGCGATTGATCGCCTTGATCCCTGCATAGTCCACCTGCCCCCGGTCCACATAGGTGCGCAGAACGGCCCCATAGGCCGCATAGCTGTGATCGAAGGCCAAGGCCGGAAAAAGGAGCGTGAGCAGCATCGTCCACCTGTATCCAACAACGACCGGGCCCGCCCCCTTGTTCACCCGGGCGAAGAAAGGTTACGATCCCGATATGGGATTTGCACTCTTCTTGGGACTCGGCTCGTTGATAGGGGTGATCCTGCTCTGTGCGCACATCATCCGCCTGTCGCCCGAAAGCTGATGCCACCCTTCAATACAGCCTGGGATGAGGCTGCCTATTTTGGCGGCCCTGCGAGCATCTTTGTGATGGACCACAAGGGCTGGCTGAAGGTGGACCCGGAGCGCTCCCGCGAAATGTGGCTGCTGGTCGGCCCCCTCCCCCACCAGGAGGCGCGGCACTATGTCCTGACCGACCACCGCACCGGCCTGAAGATGTACCTGTGCGTGACCCATCCCGATCTGGCGGAAAAGCAGCCCAAAGGCTCGGTTATCCGCTACACCACTGCAGAAGAGGCCATTGCGGTGGTGGAGGGGCAGTGGCGCTCCCCCCTTGCCACCACGCCGCCGCCGCCATAACGCTCCGCCCTGATCTGGAGCGGCACCGTGGCGACCGAAAATTCTGAGAGTGGTTCCAACTTCATCCGCAGCA
>JBEIQS010000100.1:0-20091 GCA_040376425.1 Alphaproteobacteria bacterium
TCAAGGACACCAAGATCATCGTCGGCGGCTTCAAGTCCGTCTCCGGTATGGACTCCGAGACCGAAATCGTGGAGTTCAAGCAGGGCAACGACATGGTCGTCCGCAAGAAGCCGGGCCGCACCACCTACGCGAACATCGTGCTTGAGCGCGGTTTCACCGCCACCGACGACCTGTGGCAGTGGCGCAAGAACATCGAGGACGGCAAGATCGACCGTCGCTCCGGTTCCATCATCATCCTGGACCAGGACGGCCAGACCGAAGTGGCCCGCTACAACTTCTTCGAAGGCTGGCCCTGCAAGTGGTACGTGCCTGACATGAACTCCGACTCCTCCGCGATGGCCATCGAGAAGATGGAAATCGCTGTTGAGAAGGTCGAGCGCGGCTGAGATCCTCCGGGATCTTTCCCCCAGAGGGTGGCTTCGGCCGCCCTCTGCTCGTTTTAGCGACGCGCCCGTAGAAAAAGTCGGAGAAATTTTTTCGCCCCGTGGACCATCCCGGGTCCATCTGTGCGAAGGTGCAAACAACCCGCACCTGGAGGAAAACGCCCATGCTGAGCCTGCTAAGCCTTGTCGCCTGTATGTCTGGTCCCAACACCGATGGTCTGCCCGACGACCGCCTCCTCATCCAGCTTCCCACCAGTGGCAGCGCCGGAAAATCGGTCAGCAAAGCAGAAGAAAAGAACTGGTCCACCTACTACCTGCTCACCGCCCAGGTCACCGATCAGGTCAACGGCATGGTGGGCTTTGTGCTCAGCCTGACCAACGGCATCGTCAGCACCCAGCGTCCCACCACCTTTGACGAGGACAATGGCTTCGCCGAATGGGGCCCCTATGCCGACACGCTGGACCCGGTGCAGACCGTGCTGTGGGTACAGCACAACGACGACAACTCCTATAGCTGGGGCTACGACCAGTGGCCCAAGGAGGACGAGAGCGCGCGGGTGACCGTCGTCACCGGCGAAGTGGATCCCGGCGCCACCAAGGAGAGCAGCACCGGTCGCTTCACCATCGACTTCACCACGATCCACCAGATGGATCCCACCAGCGCCATCGACCAGGGCAGCTTCAGCTCCGAGTACAGCCTCTCCCCCACCCTGTCCAGCAACACCGTCACCGTGGCCGACTACACCCTGGCCTCCTTCGACGGCGTCTATGCCTACGCGCAAGGCGACGCGGGCGACGGCACCATGGACCTGAAAGTCGCCTACGACGCCTACCCTGGCAGCGCCGACGAAGACCACACCGTCACCTCCGCCTGGACCGCCGAAGGCGCCGGCCGTTCCGACGCCACCCTGTCCGGTGGGGACCTGGGCAGCCAGAGCGGCGCCGCCTCCGAGTGCTGGTCCACCAGCTTCGAGCGGGTCTACTACACCGAGGACTGGTCCGGGCTGGTCGAGGGCGACCCCAGCCTCTGCGCGCTCTAGCTATCCCGCCGCCGCTTCCAGGGCGGCCAACCGATCCAGCTCCCGACGAATTACGCGGTGGTGGTTGCGATTCTCCACCATCTCCCCCTCCCCCAGGGCCGCCATCGCCTCGTCGCGGCCGCCCAGGCGCCGCACCGCCTCGGCCACCACCATGCCCCGGAAACCATCGAGCAATTCCAGGCGACGCAGCTTCGGATTTTTTGAAAGCTCCTCTACATACCGCCGGGCTGCCGCCTGCAAGGCTCCCAGCAGCGTCGTCGCCTGCACGGCGGGGGCGGCACCGGGGAGCGGCACCTCTCGGATCTCCCCGTTCTCGCTAAATAAGGCAGCCCGATCCAGGGCATTCTGCAGCTCTCGCACATTGCCCGGCCAGGCATGGCGGCAGAGCTGGTCCAGCGCCGAAGCGGTCAAGCGCAGCGGCGGCAGACCGTAGCGCTGCTGCGTGTTTTGGAGCAGGCTACGGGCCAGAAGCGGGATGTCCTCCGCCCGCTCCCGCAGCGCGGGCAGGCGAACCTCGATCACGGCGAGTCGATAGTACAGATCCTCCCGAAGTTTTCCCTCGGCAATGGCCTGCCGGGGATCGGTGGACATGGCCGCCATCACCCGCACATCCACCACAATCGGGCGGTTGCTCCCCAACCGGGTGACCTGCCGCTCCTGCAGGGCCACCAGCAGCTTCACCTGACAACCCAAGGGCATGGTGTCCAGCTCGTCCAGAAAAAGGCTGCCCCCGTGGGCGGCCTCAAAACGGCCCTCTCGGGCCCCCTTGGAGCCAGTATAGGCACCCGCCTCCGCCCCAAAAAGCTCCCCCTCCAAGAGCGCTTCCGGCAGGGCCCCACAGTTCACATGCACAAAGGGCTTCTGGGATCGCGGGCCGGCTTCATGCACTTTGCGGGCCAACATACTCTTGCCGGTGCCGGTCTCCCCGGTCAGCAGAATGCTGGCATCAAAGCGCGCAACTCGTTCAAGGCGCTCCAGGTCGGCCAACAGCGTGGTGGAGCGGGTGGGCAGGCCCAGGGGCCCGGTGGGGAGGCTCTCCTTCTGGGCCCGCGCCACCGCCTCTGCCGCCAGCGGCAGCCAGGCCCGCACCGCCGTCAGGGCAGCCTCATCAAAAAGCCCCTCGGAACGGGCATCATCCAGGTAGACAAAGCCGATACTCCGCTCGTTGTGCACCAGCGGCAGGCAGGCCACCGAGCGCAGCCGCAGGCGGAACACCGACTGCGCCTGCTCCAGCCCCTCTTCCTGGCGGGCATTTTCGGTGACCAGCGGCTGCCCCGTGCGCAGGACCTCTGCGATGATCGACGTGGAAAGTTTACTTTCTGGATCGGGAACGTCTGCATGCTCCATGTTGCGGGCGACCAGCAGGCTCCAACGGCCCGATTCCTCGGCCAGTCCGACAAAACCCCGGTTTGCCCCTGCCACTTCCAGCATCCCGTCGATCACTTTGTCGGCCACCGGACCCAGCCCGCGGGTGACCGTCACCTCCAGGGCGCGCCCCAGGACCAACTGATAGCGACCGAGTTGTTCTTCCAACTGGCGTTTTTCCTCGATCTCCTTTCCTGCGAGACGACGAAGATTGGCCAGAGGCGTCGCCAGGGCGGGCGGCGCACTCCGGGCCAGGGCAGCGACTGCGTCAAGAAATGACGATTGCACGAAACACCGGTGGAAAGGTCCACGATAGTCGAAACAGCGCCTTGAATCAAGGACCCGCGTCGATTTTGGACGAAGGCCCCCGGGGCCCTAGCGGCAGGAAGTCACCACCATGGGGGCCGAGGCAAAGCACTTGGGGCTCTTGTAGAAGTAGGTGGCCGACTGAAAATACGCCGCCTCAAAGTTCTGGTAGCCCATCTCCCGGCACTTCAGACGCGCCAGGCTTTCGTCCTTGAGCTGGGCCTGGGACAGGGCCGCCCGCTGGCTCACCACATTACAATTCGGCGCTTCGACCCCCGCGACCGCCACCACGGTAAAGGGGAAGGTGGCCTGCGCCGTGATGGGGACCCGTGTGTCATCCAATAAATCCAGTGCGAACAGAGAGGGTGGATCCTGCTGGAGCACCTCCGACAGGGCCTGGACAGCCTGTTCTTCCTGTTCCAGGAGCGCTTCCTCCCGATCCAGCTCGGCTTCCTGCAGGGCCAGATCGTCGGTCTCGGGAGCACAGGCGGAGAGGAGGAGGAAGAGGGGGAGGAGAATGCGGTTCATGGGAGCCTCTGGGCGTGTCATCGGGTTGATTCCCGATGCATGGGACATACGCAAAAGGCGTGCCGGCCGGCCCCAGACGATGAATCCAACCTCCAACGCCCATTTTCCACCATGGTCCAGGCACAGCGCGACAGATCTGCGTCATTTTTCGACGCTGCCCGCACGAAAGGTGACGCAGCTCCCCCGCGCGCATCGCGTCCAGGTGGGCATCCTGCACCCTTTTTGACCCAGAACGCGCTATCCTATAGAGGAACGTTGGCTTCTGATGTCCCTGACCCTTCCCCATCGCTACACGGACCTGGGCCCCATCGGACGCGGCGGCATGGCTGAGGTACGGCGCGTGCGCGACGGACTGCTGCGCAGTGTGGTGGCCATGAAGATCTGCCTGTCGGAGGAGGACTCCCTTCGGCAGCGCTTTTTCGACGAGGCCCGGCTTACGGCGCAGCTCCACCACCCCAGCATTGTGGCGGTCCACGATCTGGGCTCTCTGGAGGATGGACGACCCTTTTTTACGATGGAAGAGGTGCGCGGCCGCACCCTGGCGCAGCTCATCGAGGTCCACCACCAGCGCGAGGAGGAGGACTGGAACCTGCACCGTCTGATCCAGGTCTTCGAAAAAGTGGCGGATGCGGTCGCCTATGCGCACAGCCGCGAGGTGATCCACCGGGATTTGAAGCCGGACAATGTGATGGTGGGCGACTTCGGCGAGGTACGGGTGATGGACTGGGGACTGGCACTCTGGCAGGGGCGCCAGGACCCACCGACGGAAGATCTTCACGCCCTGGACCTGGGACCATCGGAAGGTAACCGTACCCGTGTCGGACATATCATGGGTACACCTGCGTATATGTCTCTGGAGCAGGCCCGAGGGCGGAAGGTGGGGCCCGCGACGGATATCTACGCCCTGGGGGCGATCCTGTACCACCTCCTCGCCGGGCGTCCGCCCTATGGCGGCAATGGGGTGGACGCGTGGCGGGCACTGCTCGCGGGGCCGCCCCTACCCTTGATTGGCGAGGAGATCCCAGAACCATTGTGCTTCATCGCGGAACGCGCCATGGCGCGGGACCTCTACGATCGCCACGCCGAGGCCCGCGAGCTGGCCGAGGAGGTCCGTGCCTGGCTGGAGGGCGTGCGCCGCCGGGAGGAGGCCCTGAAGGCTGTGGCCGGGGCGGAAGGGCTGCTGCCGGAGGTGCGGCGGCTGCGCGCGGCCGTGGAGCGCGCCCGGGCGGCCGCCAATCTGGCCCTGGCCGACGTAAAATCCTATGACCCGGTAGAAAAAAAGCTGCCCGGCTGGCGGCTGGAAGCAGAAGCGGCAGCCGCCGAGCGTCGCGCCCGCCAATTGGAGCTGGAGTGGGTCCTTCAGCTCCGCGCCACCTTGAACCTTGATCCCGAGCTTCCCGAGGCCCACGGGCGTTTGGCCGACTTCTACCGGGACCGACTCGAAGAGGCCGAACACCGCCGCGATCCGGTACAGGCAGAAGAGGCGGAAGCCCTGCTCCGGGTCCACGACCGAGGGCGCCATGCCGACTGGCTGCAGGGGGATGGTCGCCTGAGTCTGGAAACCCACCCGCCCGGGGCGGAAGTCCAGTTGTTTGAGTATGTGGAGAAAAACCGACGCCTGGAACCTGTTTTTATCGAGAATCTTGGCCCAACACCGCTGCGAAAGGTCGCGCTGCCGCACGGCAGCTATCTGCTCCGAATTTCGGCTCCAGGAAGGCCGGTGATCGCCTACCCGGTATTGATCGAGCGCGGACAGCACTGGGACGGTGTGGCACCCGGCGACACCGACGCCACGCCCATACAGATTCCTGAAAAGTTGGACGAGGACGAAATTTTTGTTCCCGGCGGTTGGACCCGGTTGGGGGGCGATCCCGATGCCGCCGAGGGACTGCCCCCACAGCGCTGGTGGATCGACTCCTTTGTGGTGCAGCGCTACCCGGTCACCAACGAGGAGTACTGCCGTTTTCTCAATGATCTCGTCGATCGGGGCGAGGAGAGCGAGTGCTGGGCTCCGGGCAGCTTGAGCACGGATGCCGGGCACTATCATCGCGACGCAAAGGGACACTATTTTCCCCAGACCGATGTTCTGGGGCGGATCTGGAGCCCACGCAGCCCGGTGTTGATGATCTCCTGGAACGCCGCCATGGCCTACGCGGCCTGGCGCTCTGCGCGCGATCAGAAGGCCTGGCGTCTGCTGCACGAGCTGGAGTGGGAGAAAGCGGCCCGCGGCGTGGATCGACGGCTGCAGCCCTGGGGGAACCACTTGGAGCCCACCTGGACCAACGTCTCAGGCAGCCGCCCAGTGCCTCCCGCCTGGACCGTCGTAGAGGACTATCCCACCGATGAAAGCCCCTATGGCGTGCGCGGGATGGCGGGAAATGCGCGGGATTGGTGCGGAAATGCCTACCGACGAAGTGGCCCCCCCCCGGGTGGTGGACGCCTGGACTGGCGTCCCGAAGCCGAGGCCCCGCTGCGGATGGTGCGGGGGGGCGCCTGGCTCAGCGCACCCGGCTCCGCACGTCTCTGTACCCGCTACGCCGACAAACCCGATGCCCGCCTTTCCCCCGTGGGCTTCCGATTGGCGCGGTGATCAGGTGATCACCTTATCGTAGCATTGGTAGATGGGGGCGCCGGACAGAATAGTCGACGGATTCTCCAAGGGGGCCGACTGCATCGTGAAGTAGAGGCCTCCCGAAACGTCCATTGCGTTTGGGGTCTGCTGGTACCAGTACAACGATCCGTCGTTTACCACCACCTGGACGCCGATCGTGAGCAACCCGCCATCCGAGCCCTTTCGCTGGATGAGCCACTGACCATCGCCCGTTTCGCAGGTGGAAGCCTCTGTCCACGCCGTGCCCGCATTCTTCGCAGCGTTTTCGTACAACCACGCCTTCATAATCTGCTCCAGGTTTTCATCCGCTGTGGAGACGACATACCTTGAGTTATCCGCAGTGCCCTTGGCCCAGAAATAGAACAGTTTTTCATCAAACATCAGAACAAACCCGATGTACCGGCCATCGTCCTGGTTTGTGCTCAGATACATCGAGCCTACGGCTTTTTGGGCCTCGCCCCGGTCCGGTTTCAGCGTTGTGGTCACCCATTCGGTCCCCAGGCCAACGATGTCCTCAGCCGTGGCCGCCGTCACATGGTAGCTGTCGGATGGACTCAGCTCCGCAGGGCCAAGCACAACCACCTCCTTGATGTTGTTTTCGATGTACATGCCAACGACCTTGTCCGCAGGCGACCCGTCCCTGACGACCCCAAACCAGAAATTGTCATTCCCCCCCGAAATCTCCCGCCCGGGCAGCTTCGGCGCGCGGTCCAAGGTATCCCCCTGATCCCCGTAGAAGGCATGGTGCGCCCCGGCGTCGGCCGGGCCCGTCCAGGCGGGGCTCTGGTCGAAGTCCATCGCGGCGAGAAAGTTCCGGCTGTGGGCGATCAGCGTGTCGTAGTCGATGGGATAGGGCACCGAACCGGGGGCATCGGGCGGCGACCACCGCTGCAGCAGCGCGCTGATGGAGGCGGTAAAGACCCCGTGCGGCGCCGGAGGCAGGGCGAGGTTCGGGCGGAAGCTGTAGGCATAGGCGGACTGGCCGGGGCCACAAGCGGAGAGGAGCACCACCCCTTTCTGGGCAAAGGAATCCCGCTTCTGGGTGGCCAGTGCCACCACATCGACATCGGTGGTCTGCCCGGGCAGCACACGGGTGGGCGCCGAGGGGATGCCGGCTCCACCCGAGCCCTCCAGTGCGCCGGCGAAGCAGCAGTCCAGCACCACGGTCAGGCCGGGCAGGGAGTCGCCGACCATGTCCAGGATCTGGTCCATGGAGATCGTATTGATCAAGCTTCCATTTTCCCAGGCGGTGTCCGCCGGGCAGAGGTGCAGCTCGCCGTTGATCACGGTGCCATGTCCCGAATAGACCAGCAGGCCGCGGCCACCCGGATTCGCCCGCAGGCTGTCCACCAGCTTCTGGATGGACTTGAGCACCTTGGCGGCTTTGGCTCCTTTGCGGTTTTTGGCGGGAGGCAGGTAGGAGGCAGCGGCCGACTTGGGGAGTGGCGGGGAGCGCCGAACAAAAATCTGGTCGGTCCGATAGCCCACCGCGCCGGCGATGGCGGACCAGGCAACGGCGTCGTGGTCGGCGCCAAGGGCGGTCTGGGCGGGGCCCAGCGCGGGGTAGTCAGCAACACCGATGATGAGGGCGCGGATGGGATCACGATGGGATGGCATGGGAGACTCCTGAAGGTGAGGTGTAACGTGAATACAACGCAGGAACGGACATCGGAAGCCAAAGTTTTTTATGGGGAGATGCGGGCTCTTTGGGCACTACCGTCGCGTCAAAAATGGACACACTTGCGTCCACAATCGACGCAGACCAGGGCGGCGAATCTGGCGCATCGCCGCTCCACAGACCGTAGACAGCGCAGCTCCACCGAAGCATCCACGGGCGCGTCCACCGGCGTCGCTGCATCGAAGCCAGGAGCGGCCGCGGAATCCGAATAAGGAAGGCGGATCCTTCGCCGGTGGGTAGACCGCTCCAACGGGGGTGGACGACGCTGCATCGTGGGCTCCGGCTGCATGGAACCGAAGCAAGAACCGTGCCAGGTTCAGCGCGAGCCGGCGCGGTCAGAGCCGCGCGGGACCTCCCTCAATTCCAGAACACATTCCCCGAGGCATCATCTGAAAGCACGCGCACGACGATATCCGAGTTCTGCACGGGCAGAAGGACAAACTCGCGGCGGTTCAGGGCATCCCAGCCGCCGTCGGTGGGTCCAGCGCTGTACTGAAAGGCCGCAGGTCGACCGGGGAACTCCCACGGCCGCTCCACCTGGCCGTCCTCGTCTTCGTCGGTGCCCAGCACCGTGGCCAGCCCGTCGAAGGTGGAGAAGGCAAAGCGGTCTCCGGCCGTGGCAGGGAGCGGGCCCGAGGCCATCAGGAAGGAGATGGCACCGGTATCCGAGATGTAGCGCTCATCCTCATAGGCGCGGTTGGCCTGTACGCCGGAAATGGTGCCTTCCACCTCCCAGCTCAGCGTGGCCGCGTCGTAGGTGACGGTCCAGTCTTCAGTGCGGGTGACGCCGCCGCAGGTGGAGGTCACAACCTGCTTGCCGGAGTCATCGTCCATCCAGAAGGTGACCGAGGAGCTTTCTCCTTGATCAATCAACTGGATCACTTCGTCCGAAGTGTCGGTGTAAGGAGTGGGACCGACCGGCCCCTCGTAGTCCTGGACGGCGCAGCCGGTGGAGCCCTCCAGCATGTGGATCAGGCCGTCCTGCGTGCTGATGGTGACCACGGGAATCCGCGGGAAGGCGTTGTTTTCGTCGGGCTGTTGCAGCCAGACGGTCCCGATGGAAGCGGCCATGCCGGAGATGGGTGCGCCGAGCACCACGCCCTCCACCTCAGGGGTGGTCGGGTTGGGGTCCAGCCAGCTTGCGGAGGCAAAATCCCAGATGTCCGCCCGTCCGGCGCCTAGCGGTGCCACAAACAGGTGCTCAAAGAGGCTGTCGTCCTCCGCCTCGCCCGCCACCCAGGCCAGATCCACCACCGGGCCCGCCGTGGTCAGGGTCTCTACACTCACCGCCGCAGGCTCCGGCACCAGATCCAGGCGCAATACATGCACCGCCGACAGCGCGCCGTCGGCCACAAAAATCCGCCCATCGGTCGCAGCCGCCAGGCGCCCCGGAACCGCCCCCTCGGGCAGGCTCACCGTTCCCAGCACCGCACCGGTGGCCAGATCCAGGGCCACCACCGCTCCCACCTCGCCGGCCACAGACACCCACAGGCGCCCACCCGCCGAAAGCAGCGCCATCGGCCGACCTTCCAGGCTGATCTCGGTCAACAGGCTGTCGGTGCTCAGCTCCACACGGTCGCCCGCCGTGGCGCTGCCGGTCAGCGTCAGCTCCACCGCCCCGTCGTCCGCCCGGTACATCTCGCCAGAGACGGGCTCGCTCTCCTGCAGACCGGAGCGGCTGCCCTCGGCCCACCAGCGCTGCCCGTCGTAACTGAGCACCCAGTCCTCGGTGGTGGTGTAGCCCGAACGCACCCGAACATCGGTGATTTTTACGCTATCTCCCGACCCATCTGCGTCCACAAACACGGGCTCCGTTGCGGTGGGCTCCACTTCCACCGGGCCGGAGGCATCCCAGGCGGTGATGTAGGGCACCCGCAGCACCGTTGCTGTTGACGCGTCAATGGTCCAAGCCGTAACCGTGCTTCCATCCGTGGTAACCGCAAGGTCTTGCAGGATCCGCGCGCGGCCGGTGGCGGCCCCGCGCGAAGGCAGGAAGGAGGCCATCGAATCGTCGGTGAGAAAGCGCCCTTCCTTCAGGTTCAACCAAAGGATTCTGCCGGAGCGACTGTTCGCCACGGCCCCGACCGGGTCGTAGAAGGGGGTGCTGTACTCCGGCAGCACCGCAGCCGCGATCGGTCCATCAAAATGGAGGGGGATCTCGGTGAGATCCTCACAGGCCATCAGGAGCCAGAGGGCCATCATGGAGTCTGCTCCTGGTTGACGATGTGGGTCAGGGTGGAGAGGTAGGTGGGGCTCTCGGGGTCGGTGTCCACCACGGCCAGGGTGGAATGCACCGTGGCGTCGTCCACCTCTCCCGCATAGCAGGCGACAATCGCCCGTTTTCCGTCCGGGGTCAGGGTGATGGCGTAGGGATTTTCGCCCAGGTTCGCCACCTCCCCCACCAGTGTTCCCACCGGACCCAGGCTCAGGTCAAAGACGCTGAGGCTGTTGTCGTTGAAGTTGGCCACGAAGAGGGTTTTTCCGTCGGGGTGCACCAGGGCGTCGCTGGGGCCCACCCAGGCCTCGGTCTCGGCCCCCTGGTCGCGGTCGCCGGAGCGCGGCAGGGCCAACATCGCCACAAAGGGCCGGCGAATCAGCTCCAAGCCCGCATTGTCGACAACATCTGCCAGATCGATGGCCTGGAGCGCCTCGGGGGCATCTCCCAGACCCCACAGCCAATTGCGCTGGGGATCCCGCACCGCCGAGCGCCAGCCGGTCTTTCCGCCGGTGCTGGAGGTCTCGGCGACCACCACCGCCTCCACCTGCAGGTAGTTCTGGTCCACAAAGGTGGGCGTGGAGTCATCGCGGATGTCCACCACCACCACCAGCGGCACCAGGCGGCAGGAGACGTAGAGGAAGCCCCGCTCCTCGTCCAGGTTGGTGTCGGTGCAGCCCAGGGCCATCAACAGGCCCGCATCCACTTCCACATCCAACAGCAGCGAGGCCTCCCCGGTCTCGGGCACGGCGCGGAAGCCGAGGCTGTCGGACAGGCTGGGCTGGTACAGGCGGCGCACGAGGCGGTCCGGGCTGCGGCCAAGGGCCTCCCCTACCCGCTCGATGCCGGCATCGACGCCGGTCAGGTACATGGCCCAGCCGGTGTCCGACGGGCGAACCACCGGGCGTTGCAGGCCACTGGCGCCAAAGCTGCCCAGAAGTGCGGCAAGGACGGCACGGGGACCACCCTCGCTGTCCTCGGCGGTCCGCCACTCGGCGCTGTCGCTGGACCGTGTAGCGTAGCCGATCTGCCAGATATCTCCGTCAAAGCCGGAGAACCACATATGCTGGGTACCATCATCCGCCGTGATCACCCAGGGATCCCGGACGCCGGAGTCAAACCAGTCCCCCGGCGCACCGCTGTCAAAAACCCAGTCGTAGCGGGGGCCGGCGCGGCGGGTCCAGGTCACACCGTCGGCACTCTCCGCCATCCCCACCCGGTATTGTTCCCCGTCGTAAGCGGTGAACCACAGGCGATAGCTGCCATCCGCCAGCACTTCGATCGAGCCGGGCTCCAGGGCCGCGCTGTCCCAGGTGTCCACCGACGTGAGCACCGCATCGGGGTCCACCGTCCAGACAATACCGTCGGGACTGGTAGCACGCCCGATCTGGGTCACACTGTCGGACTGACCTGCAAAAAGCATCAGGTAGCCGGTGGAGGTTTCCGTCACCACCGCATGCGAGACGCCGGTGCTCCGGAAGCCATCGCCGGGGTTGATGATGGGCTGCGCGGGCACCGGCCGCCCGAAGGAGTCCAGGGCGCCCACCGCAATGCGGGAGATGCCGGTGAAGTCCTGTACCGAGAAATAGTACAGGTCCCCCACCTGCGCATCCAGGGAGACCCCGTTTGCCGTCAGGTCGCCACGATCTTCGGCCCCGGTGGTATAGCCAGTTGCAACACTGACCATCCAGCCGCCTGTGGTGGATGTCAAGGTGCCGCCGGGTACGATGGACTCGGTCAGCACGTTGCCGCTCTCGTCCTCCATCAGGAAGCTGCCTGCCCCACTCCACTGCATCGCAATGCCATCCTCCCGCTCCAGGGGCAGGCGGTGGCCGGTATCGGTCCAGTCATAGCCGTCCACCGAGCTCAGCTCTTGCAGGGTCCAGCCCTCGCCGTCCGGCGCGGTGACATACATCTGGTAGCGGCCGTTGAACCAGCCCACGGTGGGGCGGGACACATCCGTGGTTGGCGCATAGCTTTCGCTGCGCGCGGTCCAATTCAGAAGATCCTGGCTTTCTGCCTGACCGATACTGGCGAGGCCATCCTGAACCCGGGTGAAGTACATCCGCCAGTGTTGCAGGTTGGGATCCCAGAAAACATAGGGATCTTCTACCGAAGCGCCATCCACACTCACGATGGGCCCATTGCCCCGGCGGTTGAAGGAGAGGCCATCGGTCGAGGTGGCCACCCCGATCGAGGCGGTCTGCCCGTCCCCACCATCGTAGAAAAGATACCAGACTCCCTCGGAGATCACCACCTGAGGGCCACTGAGGATCAGGTCCCAGTCGGCGCCGGGCTGCAGTGTGGGCTCTGCATAAAAATCCCAGTCGGCAAGGATGTCCAGCGTCTCTGCCTGGCGAATCATTCCCTGATCGACGAAGAAAATATGGGCGATTGTACTTCCATCCAAGATGAATGAAGGCTCATTCACCGTCGTAAGCACACCCCCGGTATCCGCCACGTCCAGCTCGCGCTGCACGTTGCTGCGCTCCCACAGCCCTTCGCCGTTGCCGGTGTAGCGCACCGCCCCCCCCTCCACCGGCATCCAGGCGCGCAGGCTGCCCGGGTCCCAGGTCAAGGTCCAGGAGTGGGGGTACACATCTTCGGCCTCCATCGCCTCCAGGCGCGAGAAGGAGGCGCGCGATCCGTTGCGGTCGGCATCCACAAAATCAGAGGCTTCGACGGTGCCGTCGCCGCCTGCAGAGACCACCCGCAGCTCCTCAGCACCCAGATCCAGGATCGACAGGCTGTGCGCGGTGCGGTTGAGCACCCAGGCCTGGTTCCCGGCCGAATTGACGGAGATGGCGTTGGGATCAAAGCCCACGTCCACGGTGGATCCGCCGCTGGTGCCGCGATCCGAGAGCGCAGGCGCAGCCACGTCGGAGGTGTCCAACAAAAAGACCTGATCGGTCTCCTCGCGGGTGCGCCCGCCCTCGGACAGGCGATTGGTCACAACCATCAGGTTCTGGCCGGGAACCTGGGCAAACTCCCCCGAAAGCGAAGGCAGCGACACGGCACGGGGCGCCAGATCGGTGACCAGGTTGCGAGGGCTTGACTCGTCAAGAGCAGAAAAATCGAGGAAGAGCGCGGATCCCCCGGTGAAGTCCATCCAGGGGTTGGCGTTGATCACCGCCAGGGTGTTGCCGTCCCCCAGAAACTCCAGATCGGTGGGCCCGGCCAGACAGGAGCCGATTCCGATCTGACCGTACTCGTACACGCCATCGGGATAGTCGGCGCAGGGGCCGACATTCGGGAGGCCGCTGTCCTCGACGCAGGCACCCGTCAAAAGCAGCAGAGGCCAGAGAGGTCGCTTCACAGGACCCCGAGTGCGGCATGTGCCGCGGCAAGGCGGGCCACCGGCACGCGGAAGGGCGAGCAGGAGACGTAGTCCAGGCCGATCTGGTGGAAGAAGGCGATGCCCTTGGGATCACCGCCATGCTCTCCGCAAACCCCCAGCTTGATCCGGGGTTTCGTGGAGCGTCCCTTCTCCCCGGCGAGCTTGACGAGCTGGCCCACCCCTTCCACGTCAAAGACGGAGAGCGGAGACTCCTTCAGAACGCCCTTTTGCAGGTAGTCCGTAAAGAACTTGCCCATGTCGTCTCGGGAGAATCCGTAGGTCATCTGGGTGAGGTCGTTGGTGCCGAAGGAGAAAAAGTCGGCATGGACCGCGATCTTGTCGGCAAGGACACAGGCACGCGGCAGCTCGATCATCGTGCCCACACGGAACTCGATATACTGACCGGTCTCCTCCATCACCTGGGCGGCGGACTCCTCCACCTGCTTGCGGCAGCGCTCGAGCTCGGCCGGCATGCTCACCAGGGGAATCATCACCTCGGGGATGACCACCACCCCTTCACGGGCCACCTGACAGGCCGCCTCAAAGATAGCGCGAACCTGGGTATTGTAGATTTCGGGCGTCGTTACGCCGATACGGCAGCCACGGTGCCCCATCATGGGGTTCGCCTCGTGCAGCATCTTCAGGCGCTCGGTGAGAGCCTCGGTACGAACGCCCAGATCCTTGGCCACCGCGGAGATTTCTTCCGGGCGGCTGGGGAGGAACTCGTGCAGGGGCGGGTCGAGCAGGCGGATGGTGACGGGGAGGCCATCCATCTCCTTGAAGATCTCAACGAAGTCCTGGCGTTGGATGGGGAGGATGAGGGAGAGGGCGCGTTGGCGGCTGCGCTCGTCGTCGGCCAGGATCATCTGCCGCATGGCGCGCAGGGCCGCCGGCTCGAAGAACATGTGCTCGGTGCGGCAGAGGCCGATGCCGGTTGCACCCAACTTTCGGGCATTGGCGGCATCGGGACCGGTGTCGGCGTTGGCGCGCACGGTAAGCCGCGCCCGCTTGTCGGCCCAGGTCAAAAACTCGCCCATCGCACCGGAGTCGGTCGGAGGTGCAAGCGTGGGAATCTGGCCTTCAAACACTTCACCGGTGCCGCCGTCGATGGTGATCCAGTCGCCGCGACGCACCACCGTGTCGCCTGCATAGAAGAGCTGGCGACCGTAGTCCACCAGAATGTCGGTACAACCGACCACACAGGGCTTGCCCATGCCGCGCGCGACCACCGCCGCATGCGAGGTCTGGCCCCCACGCGAGGTGAGGATCCCGCGAGAAACCGTCATTCCCTGGATGTCTTCCGGAGAGGTCTCCAGGCGGACCAGAATCGTGGGCTCCCCCTTCTGCGAAAGCTCCTGCGCCTCTTCCGAGTGGAAGACCACCCGTCCCGAGGCGGCGCCGGGAGATGCATCCAGGCCCTTGGCCACACACTTGCGCTTGGCGTCGGGGTCCAGCACCGGCCGCAGCACCATCTCCAGCTCGTTAGCCTTGATGCGACGCAGAGCTTCTTCCTCGGTGATCAGCCCCTCGTGCACCATGTCCACCACGATCTGGACGCCCGCACCCGGGGTGCGTTTGCCGGTGCGGGTCTGGAGCAGGTAGAGCTTCCCTTCTTCGATGGTGAACTCGATGTCCTGCATGTCCCGGAAGTGCCGTTCCAACTTGAGCTGTACCTCGAACAGCTCCTGGTAGGCGGCGGGCAGCGCCTCCTCCAGGGTGAGGCCGACGCCGCCCTGGGCCTTGTTGATGGGCAGCGGGGTGTGGGTACCCGCGACCACATCTTCCCCCTGGGCGTTGGGCAGCCACTCGCCGAAGAAGACATGCTTGCCGGTCTTGGGGTTCCGCGTGAAGGCCACGCCGGTTGCGGAGGTTCCCCCCATGTTTCCGAAGACCATGCACTGCACGTTGACCGCAGTGCCCATCTCGTCGGCGAGGTGGTTGGACTTGCGGTAGAAGCGCGCGCGCTGAGAGTTGAAGGAGCGGAAAACCGCCTCAATCGCCAGCTTAAGCTGTACCTGAGGGTCCTGAGGGAAGGGGCCCCAGGCCTCGGTGACCACGCCCTTGAGCAGGCCCACCAGCACTTCCAGCTCGGTTGCGCTCAGGTCCGACAGCTCGCGACCGGCCCGGAAGGTGTCGGTGACCCGGTGAAAGCGGCTGTAGTGAACGCCCAACACCACGTCGCCGAACATGGTGATAAAGCGACGGTAGGAGTCCCAAGCAAACCAGGGGCGACCTGTCTTTTGGGCCATCCCCACCACGGTCTCGTCGTTGAGCCCGAGGTTGAGCACGGTGTCCATCATGCCGGGCATGGAGACCGCAGCCCCACTGCGCACCGAGAAGAGGATGGGGTTAGACGGGTCGCCGAAACGTTTGCCGGTCTGCTCCTCGACCTTCTGCACGCCCGCCGCCACCTCTTCCCAGAAGCCATCGGGGTAGCTCTCCCCGTTGCGGAACCAGTGGTTGCAGACGGCGGTGGTGATGGTGAAGCCCGGCGGAACCGGGAGTCCCAAGCGGGTCATTTCCGCCAGCCCGGCGCCTTTGCCGCCGAGCACCGCCTTCATCTTGCCGTCGCCATCCGCTACGCCGTTGCCGAAGGAAAAGACGCTGGTCATCAGAACTCCGCCGGTAGATCAGTCTACCGAAAGTCGGGTAAAATCTGCAAGTCGTCCAAAACGCAGGGTGACCGCCTTCAAAAGGCCAAGGCGGTTGTCGCGAATCCGCTCGTCCGGACACATGACCAGCACCCCGTCAAAGAGGCCAGCCAGGAGTGGTTGGAAGCGGGCCAGGGCCGCCAGGGTCTCCGCCACCTCGTCCGAGGCAGGCAGGCCCATGAGCGCACCATGCAACAGTTTTTCAGCTTCATGCTCAAAAAGTCCAGGACTGTAGTCTGCACTACCAAAATCCTTGACCAGGCCGGCCGCACGGCGGAAGGAGAGCTTGATCGGACCGAAGCTGCCATTCTTCACCAGCTCGCCCAGGGCGCGCACCCGCTCGGCGTCGTGGACCAGATCCATGCCAGAGGTGGCCAGCACCGCTTCCACCAGATCGGTGGGGTGCCCCTCGGCCACCAAGAGCGCCTTCAGACGCCCCTGGATGAACTCGGCAACCTCCGCGTGGAAGCTCTTGTTTTCGGGACAGACCCGGTCCAGCAAGCTGCGAATATCCCCGCGGAAGTCCAGCTCCAGCAGGATCTGCAAGATCCCCTGGGCCGCCCGGCGCAATCCCTGAGGATCCGAGGAGGCAGAGGGCCGCAGGCCGATGCTCCAGCAGGCCGAGAGCAGGGTGAGACGCTCGGCGAGCGCCAAGGTCCGTCCCTCCGGGGTCTGCGGCAGAAAGTCCCCGGCAAAGCGGGGAAGATAGTGCTCCTCGATGGCCATCGCCACGGCAAAGCCTGCGCCCTGGTGCAGGGCGAGCAGTCGGCCCACATGGCCCTGCAGCTCGGGGAATTCGCCCACCATCTGCGTGGCCAGATCGGCCTTGCAAAGCTGCGCGGCCTTCGCCACATCACCTGCGTCGGCGCCCAGATCAGGTGCCAGCTCGGCGGCGGCCACCGCCAGCTTCCGCTGCCGGTCGGCCATGGTGCCCAGGCCGCGGATCCAGGTCATGCCATCCAGGCGCTCGCCATGCTGCTCCAGGCGGATGCTGCGATCGGCGGCGTAGAAGAACTTGGCATCGTGGAAGCGGGCAGCGAGAACGCGGGCATTACCCTCGGCAATCAGCGCCGCATCGCCAAAAGGAGCGTTGGTGACCACCAGGAACTGGTTGGTCAGCGCGCCGTTCTTGTAGATCGGGAAGTAGCGCTGGTGCTTCTTCATCGACTCGACCAGAAGTCGAGAGGGAAGCTCCAGAAGCTCGGCCGGGAAGGAGCCGACGATCACCTTCGGCCACTCCACGAGGTTCACCACTTCGTCCAGCAGCTCGGCATCGAAGGTGGGCTCTGCGCCCAGATCCTCGGCGGCCCGACGGAGCTGCAGGAGCAGCTCGCCCCGACGCTCGCCCGGATCGGGCAGCACAAAATGCTGGCGCAGGCTGGAGATCCAGTCCAGGCTGTCCTTGAAGGCAAAGGGCTGGGGCGCGTGCAGGCCGTGCCCGCGCGACTGCACCGTGGTGACCACCCCGGCGACCCGCGCTTCGATCAGCCGCCCGCCCAGACGCGCGCAGACATAGTGGATGGGACGCGCGAACTTGTAGTTCCCGCTCCGCCAACGCATGGTCTTCTTGAAGGGCAGGCCCATGACCAGGCCTTCCAGGCCGGCAGCCAACAGGTCCAGGCTGGCCTCGCCCCCCTCGATTTTGCGGATGGCGGCGACATCACCCTTGGGACCGGGCTGGGCAAAGACGGCCCCCGAAGGAACACCGTTCTTCCTGGCAAAAGCCTCGCCCGCCGGGCTGAGCTGCCCATCCTTGAAGGCGATGGCAGCAGCAGGCCCGGTGATCAACTTTTCCGCAGACGGGCGGGTGGCGGCCACATTCTGCACCGACACCGCAAGGCGACGGGGGGTGGCAAAGGTGCGCACGGCGCCGTGGGCGATGTTGCCCAGCAGCTTGACCACAGCTTCACCCAGCGCGGCCTGCGCAGTGTCCAGGAAGCGAGCGGGGATCTCTTCGGTCCCGATCTCGATAAACAGCTCCTCGGTCATCAGCTTGCCCCCCGGATGGCGTCGGCGGGAAGCTCCTCCACGGGGGCCTCCCCCGGCCGGCCACCGCGCACAAAACTCTTGGCACACTCGCAGGCCAGCGTACGGATACGCCGGATGTACTGCGCCCGCTCGGCGACCGAGATGGCGCCACGGGCCAGCAGCAGGTTGAACAGGTGCGAGCAGCGGATGGTGCCGTGGTAAGCCGGCAGCGGCAACTGCACCGTCAACAGGCGCTGTACTTCTTTTTCGGACGCTTCAAACTGCCGGAAGAGCTCCGGCACATCGGCGTGGTGGAAATTGTAGTGCGACTGCTCCACCTCGTTGCGGTGGTAGACGTCGCGGTAGCTGACGCCCTTCACCCACTCCAGATCGAAGATGTTGTCCACTTTCTGGAGGTACATCGCCAGTCGTTCCAGGCCGTAGGTCAGCTCTACCGGAACGGGATCCAGGTCGATGCCGCCCACCTGCTGGAAGTAGGTGAACTGGGTGACTTCCATGCCGTCCAGCCACACTTCCCAGCCCAGGCCCCATGCGCCGAGCGTCGGAGACTCCCAGTCATCCTCCACAAAGCGGATGTCGTGCTGCTTGAGATCCAGGCCCAGGGCCTCCAGGCTGCCCAGATACAGGCGCTGGATGTCCATGGGCGCGGGCTTCATCAGCACCTGGAACTGGTAGTAGTGCCCCAGCCGGTTGGGGTTGTCGCCGAAGCGGGCATCACCCGGCCGGCGGCAAGGCTGCACATAGGCACAACGCCAGGGATCCGGACCCAACGAACGCAGGAAAGTAGCAGGATGAAAGGTACCTGCCCCCATCTCCGCGTCGTAAGGCTGGAGTATTGCGCAGCCCTGGCGTCCCCAGTAGGACTGCAGGGACAGGATGAGATCCTGAAAGGTCACGACTGCCTCAGAGGGCGCCCATGTAGCCCGATCCGGCTCTCCTCGCAATTGCCGCTTTGTCGCAAGCCGTCAGCTTTGGAAGAGGCGCTCGGTGCGATCGTCGCGCAGGGTCCACAGGGTGTAGAGAGAGGAGGGCAGGGCCGGGATGCAGCAGGGGCCGCCACAGGGAATGATCGCAAAGATGGCGATTCCCTGCACCCAAAAGGCCGACTCCAGTGCGCGCGCCTGCATCCCCGCCCAGACCTGCGCGCCCCCCGCGATGCCGGTCAGCACCAGGCTCGCCACCGGCCAGCCCATCGTGAACATGCTGCCAAAGCCGATGTCGTACCAACGATAGAGGGCGTACATCGCCAAGCCTCCACACCAGGCCAGGCTCAGCGCCCCGGACACAATCATGCCCACACCCGCCTGCTCTACCCGCTTGAGCCAGGCGCGGTTTTCGGGAAGCTGTGCCTCCGTCAACGCTTTTTTCATGACGAAGGCTTCTTGGCCCCCGCCGATGCCGATCTGCCGCCCCAGGCTGCGCTTGGCAAAACGCTCGTTCCACCAGCCGTGATCCGGCCCCTCGGCCAGGGTGGCGCCACTCTTGTAGTGCCGCTCCAGAAAATTGGACAGCCCGGCGGAGCAGGCCATCCCTCGGATATCCGGGACACCCTCCCGTTCTCCGTAGGCAAGCTCGCCACCTTTCCGACGCCATGTGGTGAAGGTCTGGTTGTGCGCTCGAATGTCCGCCAGGATGCGCGCTCCCAGGCTTTCTGGCGGACTTTCGGGAAAAACTTTGAAGTAGAGGCAGTCGGCGCAGCGTACCAGCACGCCCTGCTGCTGTGGCTCGCGCACCAGCTTGATGCTGTAGTGGTACTCGTCCTCCGGTCCCGGCAGATCGCGGGCCTGGTGGAGAAAAGCGAGGCGGATGCCCTGGCTTCCCCTCCCCGGCCCAAGGAGGTCGGCTGCGTCCATCACGCCGGCCTCGGTGGGCATGGCCCCACGACCGGTGCCATCGCTGACGCCACCCTCTACAAAACCCCGGAGTATCCAGCCAAAAATATCCTCAATGGCGGCGATGGCGGGCATAGAACCTCTGCTTCAAGCTAA
>JBEIQS010000390.1:0-3283 GCA_040376425.1 Alphaproteobacteria bacterium
CGTCGCCCGCAAGGTAGCGATCCCAGGGAGCGGGCGTGACCAGGCCACGCTCAAAGGCGCCGACGGCCAGGGCAAAATTGTCGTAGGTGATGGGATCTTTGTCGTTCGGGAAGGCCGCCTTGAACATGGCTTCATAGCCAGGAATGCTCTTCAGAATTGCCACCACCTGCTTCTCACCCGGCATCGCCCTCTCGATAGGGTTGAGCACGGGGCCCTTGGCCTGCGCCTCTACATCGGCCGCCCGTCCGTCCCAGAACTGGACGAAGTGCCCGGCCGCGTTGTACGACGTGGGAGAGTTGCGGCCGCCGCGCTGGCCTTTGTGACCGGGGGACGTGGCCTGGCCATCCTGACCAAATGCGTCCAGTTGATGGCAAGAATTGCAGGAAATATCCTGGTTCTTGGAGATGCGGTTTTCGTAGTACAGCGCGCGTCCCAGCGCGACCAGCTCGGGGGTGATGGGATACTTGTCCGACTTCATCTCGGTGGGCAGCGCCCCGAAAAGTGCGAGTTTTTCCTTGGCCACGGTCACGGTAGGTGCTGCGACGGGCTTGGGTGCTTCTACAGGCTTGGGAGCGGGTTTTTCGGACTCACAGGCGAGAAAAATAAGCAAACTCAGCACGGATGCTCCTGGGATGGCGGCCCTTATAACTGGTCCCCCGGCGCCTTGCAGAATAACGGGAGGGCATGGACGCTCGAAATCGCGTGGATTTTCTGGTGCTCGGGGCAGGTGTCGCCGGGCTGATGTTCGCCTTGAAGGCGTCGGAATCCGGCAAGGTACTGCTGATCTGCAAAACTACCGGTGCCGAGAGCAACACCGCCTGGGCACAGGGCGGCATCGCCGCGGTGTGGAGCGCCGAGGATGCGGTGGAGGCCCATGTCGAAGACACCCTGGTGGCCGGCGCGGGGCTGTGTCGGCGGGATGTGGTGGAGCAGACCGTGCGGGAGGCGCCCGCGCGTGTGCAAGAGCTGATCGATCTTGGTGTTGAATTTTCTCGAAATGACAATAATCCCACCGAATACGATCTGCATCGGGAGGGCGGACACTCGCACCGGCGGATCCTCCACGCCGCCGACCTGACGGGCGCGGAGATCGTTCGCGCGCTCCTGGATTCGGTGCAAAAAAACCCGAATATCGAACTGCGGGAGCAGCAGCTTGCGGTGGACCTGATCACCGTGAACTCGCTGTCGCGGAGCCGGGGCTCGATGCCCGAAGATCCCGACCGGGTGCTGGGCGCCTATGTGCTGGATGTGCCGACGGGCGAGGTATACACCGTGGGCGCAAAAGTGGTAGCGCTCTGTACGGGGGGAGCCGGAAAAGTCTACCTCTACACAACCAATCCTGACATTGCGAGTGGAGATGGCATGGCGATGGCCTTCCGGGCGGGGGCCCGGATGGCGAACATGGAGTTTGTCCAGTTTCATCCAACATGTCTGTACCATCCGCACGCAAAGAGCTTCCTGATCTCCGAAGCACTGCGTGGGGAGGGGGGCAAGCTGGTGCGGGCCAATGGCGAGCGCTTTATGCCCCGCTACGACCCCCGCGGCGAGCTGGCCCCCCGCGACATTGTGGCGCGGGCCATCGATGCGGAGCTGAAGCGACACGGGGATGACTGCGCCTTTCTGGACATGACCCACCTTTCCCGCGAGGAGCTCCAGCACAAATTTCCCAATATCTTCCGGCGCTGCGCCGAGCTGGGCATCCACATCGACCGGCAGCCCATTCCCGTGGTGCCGGCCGCCCACTATTTTTGTGGGGGCGTACAAACGGATCTCGAAGGCGAGAGCAGCATCCGAAACCTCTTTGCGGTGGGGGAGTGTGCGGCGACGGGCCTGCACGGAGCGAACCGCCTGGCCTCCAATTCCCTCTTGGAAGCGCTGGTTTTTGCCGACCACGCGGTGCGGGAGGCACGGAGGCGGTTGCCAGACCTGAGCTGGGACCCCGGCCTGCCCGACTGGGACCCCGGGGCGGCCAAGGACAGCGACGAGCAGGTGGTGATCAACCAGGTCTGGGACGAAATCCGGCGCTTTATGTGGAACTATGTGGGCATCGTGCGCACCAACCGGCGGCTGCTGCGCGCCCGGCGGCGTATCGAGCTGGTGCAGCAGGAGATCTACCAGTACTACTGGGATTTTCGCCTGACCGCACCCCTGGTGGAGCTGCGCAACCTGGCGACAGTAGCCGACCTGGTGATCGAGAGCGCCTTACGACGCCGGGAGAGTCGCGGGCTGCACTATACGCTGGACTACCCCGAGGTGGATCCCCGATGTTTGCGGGACACCGTCATCTATCGGAAAATCTGAGAGCGGCCAGGCCCGGGCGCCAGCTCAGTCCCCCCACTCCATGCCCGCCACCTGCCGCGCGCTCAACAGCGCGTAGGCCTCGCCACGCTCGGCATCGATGCGGTCCGCACGCGCCTCCACCACATCGTCCTGGAGCCGCAGCACCTCCAACACACTGGCCAGTCCGGCGCTCAGCCGTGCCTGCCCCACCTCCAAGGTCGCGGTCGCCAGCTCTTCGCGCGCCCGTGCCGCCTCTGCCAGTGCGCGTGCCGCGCGGGCCTGCTCCTTGGCCTCGACCAGGCCCAGGTCCAGATCCCGCCGCAGCGCTTCATACTGCACTTGCGCGATACGACTCTCCAGTGCAAGTCCCCTCTCCCGCAGAAAAGGTCCGGCAATCCCATCAAAGGTCCAGGTCACGCCTACATTCAGCGTCCATGCACCCGCACCCGCGGCCTGGCCGATACTCAGGTTTCCGGCAGGGAAAAGGCCGGCAACACCTTCGATGTGGGCCCAGCGGGCGCTCTCCCGACTGGCAGCGGCCACCTTCAGCCAGAGCGGGTCCATCTCCGCCGGCAGCTCCAGCGGACCGGGGTTCTGCACGCCATCCACGCTCTGCTCCAGGGCGCGCTCCAACCGCGCCTTGGCAATCCGCTCGGTGGCGCCGGCGCGCTCACGATCGGCTGCCGCCCGAAGCAGCTCCACTTCGGCCGAGCGCCCGGACAATTCGCTCTCCAGGCCGGCCTGCACCCGCGCCTTGGAGGCGTCCAGGGTCGCCTGAGCGGCCTTGTAGGACTGCTCGGTGGCCAGCGAGGCAGCCTGCGCAGCCAACAGGTCATAGTATAGGTATGCCGCAGCATACTGCGCATCCAACACGGTAGCATCTGCGATGAC
This sequence comes from Alphaproteobacteria bacterium, assembly GCA_040376425.1. Classification (GTDB taxonomy): domain Bacteria; phylum Myxococcota_A; class UBA796; order UBA796; family SXON01; genus CAITDR01. Next base: position 3,172 of record JBEIQS010000390.1, read on the forward strand.
CCCCGCCTCGCGCGCCTGGGCCTGCTGCTGGCCCGCGTTGGCCCAGGCTGCCGGATCCAGCGCCCCCAGACTCAGCGACCAGGAAGCCCCTCCGCTCCACACACCCGCGGTC
>JBEIQS010000300.1:0-5645 GCA_040376425.1 Alphaproteobacteria bacterium
GGGAGAACCAATAGGTCCAACCGGAGACGGCCACGGCAAGGCCCAGCCCCAGCGCGGGGCGCCAGCCGGGATTTTCGATCAGCTTCAAAAGATAGAGGGCAGCGGCCGGAAAAAACCAGCACATGGCCTGGGTGGGGCGCCCGGCGGTCAGCTCGAAGACGACGAAGGGACTGGTGGTGTAGAGCAGCGTGGCAGGAAAGACCCCTTCTTCGCCTAAAACATGCCGGGCCAGGGGCCGGAACATGGCCGCATTGCCAACCTGCAAGACCCAGATGAAGATCGGAAAGTAGAAATAGGGTCCGAAGATCCACTGGAAGGGGACAGAGAGCACCGCGTCCACAAAGTTGTTGCCGGTGTGGGCAAAAATGCCTTTGCCCAGGGGGTAGTAAAAATCGGGGGTCCACGAAGGGTTCCAGCCGTTCTCCACGCAGCGGCGGATCCAGTCGTAGAACCACCAGGTGCCAAAGGCGTCGGCGCCCTCGCCGACCACGGAGCCGGGGTGCTGCAGCGCGGGCATGACGCCGAGAAAGGCAATCGCGCCGTAGATCAGCCATTCTGTCCGCGGCTTGACCGCCATGCCCGCTCTCCAGTAGAATACGCCGCCGAGGTCACCATGTATCGCCTTCTTCTTCCTCTTGCCCTTGTCGCCTGCACCGGTGAGCCCAAAGAACCGCAGACCGAAGGCCCCCCTTTTGGCATGACCCTGAAGCAGGATGGGAAGTTGTACGCGGGGATTACCCGCCTGGACATCACGCCGTCCCTGGATGAGACCTTTCAGGACCTCAACGGGAACGGCTCCTTCGATGGCTGTACGAACGAACCGACGGGAGCGGCCAGTGGACGGGCGGGCTGTGACGAGCCCTTCACCGATGCCGATGGGGACGGCTATTTTGACGCGATCTGGATTGCGGGCTTTGGGGACCAGCGTGGCGCTCTGGGGGTACACGATCCCATCACCCTGACGGCGCTGGTGATGTCGTTGAACGGGGAGTATGTGGCGATGGTGGGCGTAGATGCGGTGGGAATCCTGGAGAGCCGCATTCGTCCCGGGCGCGAGCTGTTGGGCGAGGCGGGCTTCGACATGGATCGGGTGGTGGTATCGGCTTCGCACAGCCACCAGAGCCCGGACACCGTCGGGATCTGGGGAGACATCGATGCGCTGGAGTCGGGGGTCAATGAAGACTATGCGGCGACCATCCCGGTTGCGATCTTTGATGCGGTGTCCACCGCAGCCAGCGAGATGGTGGAGGTGAACCCCGTCTATGGCCAGGACAATGTCGGTCGGGTGGATCCCACCACCTCTGCCGAAGTTTTTGGTGGAACAAACCCGGATAGCTGGATGATCGGTACCATCAACGACATCCGTGATCCGCTGGTTGCAGGCGATGAGCTTTTGGCCATCGCCCTGAACGGCACCGATGGGCAGCGTGTGGCGACGTTGGTGAACTTTTCGTCGCATCCTGAAGTGGTGGGAGACGAGAACAACGAGCTTTCGGCGGACTATGTGTACTACCTTCGCGACTGGATCGAGCGCCAGCACGGGGGCACCACCGTCTTCATCTCCGGCGCCCTGGGTGGAATGCAGTCGGCCCTCTCGGGCACCCTACCCAAGATGGACAGCGAGGGGAACCGGGTGATGGAGGGAGGCGAGCAGGTGTGGATCGAGGGCAGTGGCTGGGAAATGGCCGAGTCCCAAGGGATCCTTCTGGGCCAGGCCGTGGATCAAATCACCACCGACAGCACTCCCTGGGAGTCCATTCGCGTCCGGTCGGCGCCGGTGCCGATTCCCGTCACCAACCAGTACTACCAGCTTGCTTTCCGCCTGGGAATCCTGGACACGAAGGCCGAAGATCTGATGCAGGACAGCGGCTGCCCCGGCTACGGGGTGGACCCGGACGTCTTCGGCTGTGTACCCGCCGGGGTGTGGGTGGTGCAGCTTGGCCCGATCACCTTCGGCTCGGTGCCGGGAGAGGTCTTTCCCGAGCTGTTCTGGGGTGTGCCGGACGAGGAAGCCATGGTGGATCCCACCAAACGCCCCACGGATCGGCGTTGGAAGCGCCATGACCCGGACTGCGACACGGTGGACTACGAGGACTGCCGGGACACCGCGCGCCTGCCCGTGGACGACTGCGATGGTGAGGGCGGGGTCTGCGACGGGGTCTGCGAGTGCCTGGAGGTGCACGCGGTGCCCTACCGGGTCAGCGACGACCCGGAGATCCTGCCGATTCGGGACATGCTCCCCGGCACCTATCGGGCGCCGATGGGGATCACCAACGGCTATTGTGGCTACATCGTGCCGGATCCTGACTTCAACACCTATGCCTCCGCGCTGACCGAAGAGGGCGACCACTACGAAGAAACCAACTCCTGCTCTCGGGAGTTCACCACGGCGGTGCAGAAGGGTTTTGTCAGCCTGATGGAGTAGTCCGCCCCCTGAGTCCCTCAGCTCCGGTGGGGGACAATGCGCAGGGCTTCCGGGGGCAGGCTCATGCCGGTCAGTCGGGCGATGTTGAGTCGGGTGGCCACCGCCGCGCCGTGCAGGAGCGCGCGGTTTACGGTGGCCACCGAGCGGGCCTCCAGCGGCTCCAGCCAGGTGCCGCGCACCCAGTCGTTGAACAGCCCCATCGCCGGGCCGCACCAGATCTGGTAGTCGCGCTTACGGCTACTTTCCCCCTGCCGCGCCCAGCGGCTGGACATCCCCAGATACCATCGGAAGGCCAAGGCCATTCGGTGGCGGGGATCCAGAGCTGCACGCTCCAGTTCTCTGGGGTCGCGTCGGCTCCAATAGGATTCTGTATCCGCCCATACATCTGCGAAAGTTCGCCCGAGAATGTGCTTTTCGATGCGGTCCCGCTCGTGCGCGGGGGTCTGCTCCCAGGAGGGCTGTCCCCGATAGACTTCGTAGAGCTTCCCCGCCCGCTGGGCGTACATGCTCCCGCGCGAGAGCACCTGCACTTCGGCGCCCAGCTCGAACATATCCGGTGCCGGGCCCATGCCCACGTCGGTGTAGTTGGCTGCTGCAAGCAGCTCTTTGACGGCCCGGGAGGTGCCCGCCTCTCGGGTGGACTGGTTCACCGAGCCGGTCACCACGTAGTCCGCACCCAGGGCGAAGGCTGCCGCGATCGACCAGGGATCGCCGAGTCCTCCGGCCGCTCCGATCCGGGGTGGCCGTGCGGTTGCACACTCCGTCGCGATGCGGTCGCGCAGGCGCCGGATGGCCGGAATGAGAACGGACAGCGGTCGCCGGTCCGTGTGCCCGCCCGAGTCCGCCTCGATGGTCAGATCGTCGCAGACGGTGACATATTTGGCAAGCTGTGCCTGCCGTTCGGTCAGGTGGCCGGCTTCTCTCAGCTCCTCCACCATCGCGGGGGGAGGGGGCCGCAGGAAGGGCTCGGCCACTTCCGGCCGGGAGACCTTGGCAATGAGTCGGTTGGGCACGTAGACCCTACCATCGCGCTCCTCGATCCCGGCAAGGCGATAGCGCAAGACCGGAGGAGTCAACTGCATAAAGGCGGAGGCTTCGACCACACGAACGCCGCGGCTCAGAAAGAGATCGACGCTCCGCTCCTCCATCGCCGGCTCCACCGGGTTGTGGAGCAGGTTCACCCCAAAGTTGCCCCCGTCGGCCAACAGCCGATCCACGGCGCGCTCCACCTCCCCCAGATCCAGGCCTCCCGCGCCAAAAATTCCGAGCATGCCGCCGGCGGCCATCGCCTGCACCAGCTCCACCGAGGCGATTCCGCCCGCCATGGCCCCGGCCATGATGTTGCGCTCCACCCGATAGCAGCGGCGGAAGGCGGCACTGCCGAGGTGGTCCGGCAGCACAGCAGGAACATAGCCGGTAACGGAGGAGGATGGCCGACCTTCCCACCAGCGGCCCTCGGCGACGTGCAGGGCCAGCTCAGGACGGTGCAGCGCCGGCTCCAGGGACTCCACCACACGCGCGGCGGGCAGGGGCAGGCGGCTGTGCAATGCCTCTCCCCCGGACCACTGGCTCTCGACGGCCACCCCGTCGGGTTCCAGGCGCAGGCGAATGCTCAGGCTCCCGTCCACCAGCTCCACCTGCTGCACACCGGGCTCCAGGAGATCCAGCAGCGCCTCTTCGCCCTCCCGGTCCAGCGTGCGGGCCAGCATCCCTCCAGGGTTTTCCCGTTCACGGGTGCCCCGACTAGTGGTCCAACGGATACGACGCGCGGTGGTAGCTAAGTCCATTCCTGTCGCTTAACCGGATCGCGCGCCCTGCACCGTGTTCCCAATGGCACCGCCCCTTCAGCGGTTGAAGGCCACCGGTACCGACCGCCAAAGCTGCATGGCGACGATGAAGAACAGCAGGTATTGACCCGTCCAGAGCGCCCAGCCGCCCACCAATGCGCCCACCACCACGCCCACCCGTGCGGCCCATCGCAATGCAGACTCACGCGAAAGACGGAAGCTCAAGCCGTGAAAGACCAGAAGCCCACCATCTAAGGGGTACATAGGCAGCAGGTTGAACACCACCCACACCGCGTTCATCAGTCCGCCATACAGGCAGAAATTGGCGATGTAGTCGTTGGGAATCACCATACTGAGCGCGAAAAAGGCGATAGAAAGCAGGAAGCTGGCAAAGGGCCCCGCCGCAGTGACAGCCAGCCCCTGGCCCGGGCTGCGGGCCCCCCCATGCTGGGTGTAGCCCCCCAGGCCGTGCAGCGTGATGTCGATGGGAAACAGCCGATAGCGGCGGGCCACCAGCGCGTGGCCTAGCTCGTGGATCAGCACGGAGCCCAGGATCAGCAGACCCTTGAGCACACCCATCGCCAGATCCTGCGGGGTATTGCCGGACCCGGCCAGCACCAGCAGCGCCAGAATAAAAATCGCCGAAGGATCGAGCTGAGTGGGGAAGCCGAGGATCCGGCCAAGCTGAATCAGGGGGTACCTCCCGGGCGCGGCGGCGCCGTCTGAGATTGGGGGACGACCATAGAGGTAGGATCCTCAGGGTGGAACGGCAAGAGTCCAAAAGCGGCGGCCCAGCCCAGAACCGCGATCCCGACAAAAAGTACCACCATGGCCGCGTAGGCCTCGGTGATCCGGCGGCTGTTGAGGCCCAGGCCCTGTAGCGCCTCCACCTGCTCCCGTAGCGTCACGATCTGCTTTTGTTGTACTTCGAGGCGCTCCTCTACCTCTGCGAGGGCGAGCTCGCTGGGACTGGGCAGCTCGGGCAGGCGGTGCCCCCGGCTCAAAAGCCACTGGATCAGCTCAGGGCGCAGCGGATGGAGCGGCACTCGGCCCAGTGCAAGCTGGAGGCGCTCCGCGTGCTCCTCCAACAGGGCATCATACAGCTCCACGGAGCCCCGGAGCTGCCGATGGCGCTCCAGGGCGGTCAGCAGCCGCTCGGTATCCGCCGCACGCGGCTCCATCAACCCTCAGGAACGAAAAGCAGCCAGGTGAGGAAGGAAGGGGTCAGGTCTTTTGCCACCAATTGAGTGCCGTCCGCCGAAGCCGTACCGACGGGACCTTCGAGAGAGCCGTGGTCATCCAGGGAGTAGACGGCATAGGTGGCGCTCGACCAGGTTCCGTCCACGGTGACGCTGACCGGGGTGGAGACGGTGAAGGGCAGGGGCGAAAAGGCCACAGCGGCTTCAGGGGCCTGTGGGGTTTCCCAGAAGGGA
>JBEIQS010000259.1:0-7287 GCA_040376425.1 Alphaproteobacteria bacterium
CCTGAACACCGACGAAGACTGCGACGGGCTTGCCGACAACAACGACAGCAGCGCGACCGGCAAAAGCACCTGGTACGTGGACGCCGATGCCGATGCCTACGGATCCGGAACCAGTGCATCGTTTTGTGATGCACCCTCCGGCTACGCCTCCACCTCCACCGACTGCAACGACAGTGTGGCCGCCATCAACCCTGGCGCCCCGGAGGTCTGCGACAGTCTGAACACCGACGAAGACTGCGACGGGCTTGCCGACAACAACGACAGCAGCGCGGCGGCCTCCGGAAAGAGCACCTGGTACCAGGATTCAGACGGCGACGGCTACGGCTCCACCATCGCCGCGTTGTTCTGCGATCAGCCCTCTGGCTACGCGGCGAATTCCACAGACTGTAACGACAGCGCCGCGGCCATCAGCCCTGCCGCCCAGGAGATCTGCGACAGTCTGAACACCGACGAGGACTGCGACGGCACCGCCGACAACAACGACAGCAGCGCGTCGGCCTCCGGAAAAACCACCTGGTACCTGGATTCAGATGGTGACGGCTACGGAGCCACTACCGGTGCATCGTTTTGTGATGCACCCTCTGGCTACGTGTCCACCTCGACCGACTGCAACGACAGCGTCGCCGCCATCAACCCCGGCGCCCAGGAGGTCTGCGACAGCCTGAACACCGACGAGGACTGCGATGGCAGCGCCGACAACAACGACAGCAGCGCCTCCTCCTCCGGAAAAACAACCTGGTACCTGGATTCAGACGGCGATGGCTATGGCTCCACCACCAGCGCCCTGTTCTGTGATCAGCCATCCGGCTACGTCTCCAGCTCTACGGACTGCGACGACAGCAGCGCCTCTGCCTACCCCGGGCACCCCACCCCCGGCAGCCAGATCTTCACGTACACCGGCGCTCAACAGACCTTCAGTGTCCCCAATTGTGCCACCCAAGTCACCATCGCCGCCTATGGCGCCCAGGGTACGGCGGCCTACAGCAGCTATGGCTATGTGCCTGGCTATGGCGGTATGGCTCAGGGGGTCCTCAGTACCAGCGGCGGATCCACCCTCTACGTTTATGTTGGGGGCTCCAACGGCTACAACGGCGGCGCCGCCGGATGGAGCGGCTCCACCCGCACCTGTAACGGGGGTGGGGCCAGCGACGTGCGTGTCGGTGGCACCGCACTCAGCGATCGGGTGATCGTCGCCGGAGGCGGCGGTGGTGTTTCGGGAGAGTCCAACTGGGGCAACGGCGGCGACGGCGGAGGCGGAACCTGCGGCGCCAACTACTGCGGCGGGGAGGGCGGGTCGGGCTATCCGACCACCTCCGGGGGCAATGGCGGCACCACCGGTGGAAGCGGCGTCACGGGCTGCCACGGAGGCGCGGGCGGCGGCGGTGGCACCACCGGAGGCGGCGTCGGCGCCACCACCACCTGCTACGGCATCTACAGCGCCGGGACCGGCACGCTGGGGGTCGGTGGTGCGGGCGCGTCTTCTCCCACTGGATGCTGCCAAAGCTACGGGGCAGCGGGCGGCGGGGGCGGCTACTACGGCGGCGGCGGCGTGGCGGGCGGCTGCTGTGGGGGTGGCGGCGCCGGGGGCGGATCTTCCTGGACCGGCACCCTGGCCTCCCCCAGCTTTGCGGCCGGTGTTCGCACGGGGAACGGGCAGGTGGTCATCACCTGGTAGCGGTGGGGGGGGGCACCGATGTTGCCGCTCCGGCCACCCGCCGGGCTTCAGAACAGGCGGGGGGCCTGTGGAAGCAGCTCCTCCCGTTGGAGTCGGTCTTCCGGGAGCCCCTCCGCCAGGCCGGGGAGGTCGGCCGGCGGGGTGTTGGGGTCCAACCAGACCTTCCACTGCGCCTCCTCCAGCATCACCGGCATCCGATCGTGGACGGGGGCGACCACGGTGTTGGCGGCCCGGGTCAGGATGGAGACGCAGCGTACCGGCTCTCCCTCTCTCAAAAACTCGCCCCACAAGGCCGCGAAGGCGACGGTGCTGTGGGGGCTGAACAGGTTGGGCAGCTTCTCCTTTCCCCGGCTCTCCCACTCCAGAAAGCCGCTCATCGGCACCAGGCAACGCCGCGTTCGCCAGGCCTTGGACCATGTGGGCTTCTGGGGAGCCTCCTCTACGCGCGCATTGATCAGCGGCTGGCTTCGCCACGGATCTTTGCCGTCCTTCGCCACCCACATGGCGGGCCAGCCCCAGCGCATCCACTCGGCATACGGCCCGGGGAGGATGACGGGAACCTGATCGGTGGGGCGCACTTCACCGAGGGGTAGAGATCCGCGTTCCACCTCGTTGATCAGGCGGTAGAGGCGGACGAGTTCTTTCCAGGTGACGTTGAGCTTGAAGCGTCCGCACATGCGAGGGATCTATCGTGGCAGCCGGGAGTTGAGGCATGCCTTCTTGGGCCGTAATACGAGAGGAATAGTAGGCGCGGTTCCTGTGTTGTCGTGGCAACAACCTGCTTGTAAGGGTTTTCTAATGTCCGGCACCTTGTCGGAAGCCCCCTCAAGCCGCTATCCTACACCCCGGAGATTCTGATGACCCGACTTCCCCTTCGCAACCTGTTTCTCGCGGCTACCACCGTGGTCGCGCTCGCCATCCCGCTGATCGCCCATGCCGCGATGAAGATTGAGGGCAAGCCCAAGATTTCCTTCTTCGCCGTTGGTAATCCCGGCTTTTTGGACATCGAAGGCGTGTCCAACACCATGACCGTGGTCGATGATGGCACCAAGTTGGTGTTCACCGTACCCATGGCCTCGGTCAAGACCGGCATCGACCTGCGGGACGAGCACATGAACGACAAGTACGTCGTGCAGGGCAAGTACCCGGACGCCATCCTCACACTGGCCAAAGCCGACGTGCAGTGGCCCACCGAAGTGGGCAAGGCCACGGACGGCAAGGTGAAGGCCACCTTCAACATCCACGGTCAGGATCAGGCGGTCGACGTGGAGTACAACAACCGGAAAAGCAAGACCGGCTGGCGCGTAAGTGCCAAGTTCAACTACGATACTTCTGCCTCTGGCATCGAAATCCCCAGCTACCTCGGGGTGTCGGTGGAAGCCAAGCAGCGCGCGGAAGTCACCATCGACCTCATCGACGGCTAAGCTATGCGCTCGCTCCGGCAGCTTGTCTTTCTTGCGGCGCTCCTGGCGCTCTTTCCTTCTAAAGCTCAGGCTTTCCCCTGGATGATCCACCACGGGTACACGCAGTGTGCCCAGTGCCACATGGATCCCTCCGGGGGCGGCGCGCTGACTTCCTATGGGCGCGCGCAGGGCGAAATTCTGCTGCGCACGCACTACAGCAAGAAGGAGCGGAACGTCGAAAAGGAAAGCCAGTTTATGTTTGGGCTTCTCCCGATGCCCAAAAATGACATGCTGCTGGTGCAGGCGGATGTGCGCAGTCTGGTGATTCCTCAGCCCGGGAACTTCCGGTTCATCCTGATGCAGGCCGACCTGCGGGCGGGGCTGCAATTGGGCAAGTTCTCGGCCTATGGAAGCCTGGGCCCGGTCAGCGAAGGTGGCCAGGGTGCCTGGCTGACCAGCAACGAGGATGGCTTCAACCTGGTGGCGCGTGACTACTGGGTGGGCTTCAAGCCCGGAAAGAGTCTGATGATCCGCGCCGGGCGGCTGAACCTCCCCTTCGGGATCCGCACCGAGGACCACGTCCTGTATGTGCGCCAGGCCACCCGGACCAACACCAACGACGATCAGCAGGTGGGTCTTTCTATGACCTACTCCTCCCGCAAAGTGCGGGCGGAGCTGATGGGAATCGCTGGGAACTTCCAACTTTCTCCCGATATGTATCGGGAGCGGGGCTACTCCGGCTACGCCTCGTACTCGATCACGAAGACCTTTGATGTGGGCGTCTCCAGCCTGCTGACGGTGGCGAAGGCCGACGTAGACACCTATGAATCGCGGCTTCGGCAGGCGCACGGCGTCTACCTGCGGGCAGCACCCATCCCCTCGCTGGCCTTTATGGCCGAGGTGGACATGCTCCGCAGCAACGATGCAGGCGAAAAGAGCACCGGCCTTGCCGCGCTGGGCATGGCCGATTGGGAGCCCACCCAGGGACTGCATGTGCAGGCCATCGGTCAGTATTGTGATCGCTCTTTCAAGGCCACAGAATCTCCGGCGTGGACTGGCGGGGGCGCGGTGCAGTGGTTCTTCGCGCCGCGGGCGGACATCCGGATTGATGCCTTCCACGGCGTGCTGAGCTGTACTGAAGGGGTCGAGGCGCGGCCGATGGGTCTGCTTCAGGCCCACTTCTACCTGTAGGAAGATGCCATGATTACTCTTCTCTTTTCCCTCGCTGCTGCATCTTCCGTCTACCCGGGGACGCTGGTTACCGACCTGTCGATTCCCTGCTCCCCCGCACCCTGCACCGTCTGCCACGCCAGCAATGCGGGCGGCAGCGGGACCGTCACCGCCGACTTCGGGGTGGCGATGATGGGACAGGGACTGACCGGAGGTTCCGACATCGCCGGTCTGCAAGCTGCACTGACGGCGCTGGCCAATGCAGGGGTTGACAGCGATGGCGACGGCGTCATCGACACGGAACAGCTTGCGGCGGGCATCGACCCCTCCACCGGTACCGACTTCTGCGGTGGCGATCCGCTGCCCGAGCCGCCGCACTACGGCTGTGGTAAATCCTCCTCTGCTGCACTTTTGTTTGGGGTGCTCTTCGGCGTCCGGTCACTACGTCGTAAGCGGGCATAGCTTGGCTCGCCTTCAGTTTCCGGCCACCCAACGCAATCGCCTTCCGATTCTGGAGCAGTTGAAGGGGCGGGTGCCTGAGGGTGCCGAGGTGTTGGAGATCGGCTGTGGTTCAGGCGAACATGCTGCGTTTTTCGCGGAAAATCTGCCGATCAAGAGCTGGCTTCCCACCGATCTGGACCCCGCGCATATCGCCAGTGCGGCGGCCTGGGCGGTAGAGCTGCCACAGGTGCGGGCTCCGCTTCTGCTGGACGTTACGACGGAGGATTGGCCGGTAGAGGTGGTCGATATTGTCTTTTCCGCCAATATGATCCACATCGCACCCTGGCAGGCCAGCCTGGGTCTACTGCGGGGTGCGGGGCGGGTGCTGCGCCCCGGGGGACGTCTGATCCTCTACGGACCCTTCCAGGACAATGGTGTCCACAATGCGCCGTCGAACGAGGCCTTTGATGCGGATTTGCGGCGTCGGAATCCGGATTGGGGGGTGCGGGATCTGGCCGTGCTTCGTCGGATCGCGGCAGAGCACGGGCTGTGGGGGGAGGAGGAAGTGGCGATGCCCGCAAACAATCGGGTGGTGGTGTTCAGGCGGTAGACCTGGAGGACGGTTTGCGGTATCCTCAGGGCCGCTACCGGTACCAGGCAGCGTGGAGTCCAGATGAAGAGCCACCGCCCCGTCCCGCCGCAGAAGAGTCCGACCGCAGCGGGCGCGGGGCCGACGCACCAAGCGGCGGGGGTCGGAAATGCGGGTGCGGCCGAGGGTCTCCGGGAACGCATCGCGCGGGCGGGGAGCGGAGCCGGCTCTGAGCTGCCCCACCGCGAAAAGCTGGAGCAAAGCTTTGGTCGCGATCTGGGCTGGATTCGGGTGGTGCGGGGCGGCAAGGAGAGCGAGGCGTTGCTCGCCGAGCAGAAGGCCGAAGCGGTGGCCGTTCGGGACACTATATTGTTCGCGGAGGGGAATCCGTCGGTGGAGTTGGTGGGTCATGAAGTGACGCACCTGCTCCAGCAGCGCCAGGGTGGCTCTGGCGGGGGCGAGGCAGAGGCGGAGGCGGGCGGGCGCGCGGTAGCCGCAGGCAAGCAGGTGGAGGTTCGGGGAGGGGCTGCCGAGACGCCACAGTTCTCCAAAAGCTCGGGCAAGTCCTCGCAAAAGGGCAAGGTGTCGCTCAGCCTCTCCGGGGCGGCCGTCACCCCTCCCGCCTTCCCGGGGGGCCTCGCGGACCTGCACGATTGGCTCATGGCGAACCAGGCGGCGCTGAGCAGCTACGCCGGGCCGCTCACGGTGAGGTTTTCGGGCACGGTGCAGCAGCCCGAGCAGGTCATCTGGGCCTACTACCACCCGCAGCAGACGCTGGTATTAAAAGGGACGGGCAACGCCGTGGTGACGGGGTTCAGCGAGGCCTCGGGCGGCAAGGAGTACGCGACGCCCGGCTACTTTCTGTGCTACCGCCCCATCATCCCCCAAGAGATGTCCGCATCGAGTCCGGCCGCCGCCAACTTCGAGATGCGGGACCTCACCGTACGGGGCTACGTCTCCGGCGGTGTGGAGATCGACCCCCGCCGGGGGGCGCTGCCGAGTGCGGAGACCTACGCCGGCGCGGGCTACAACCCGGAGAGTGGGCACGGCTCTGGCGGGCTGGCAGCCTTCATCTCCGGAGCGGCGATCGAAGACAACGTCTTCGAACAGATGGGCACCAAGTACATGAAGCCGGGTGCCGAGAAGTACGCGCCGGGCGAGGAGGATGGGTACAAGTCCTGTGGCTATGGTGGTGTGGTCGCGCGGGGGCTGAACTACTCCACCATCGAAGGCAATACCTTCGCCAACCTGGAGAACCGGGACAGCAAAAAGACCGCTGCTGATGGGGGCAAGGTCAACTGGCTTGGGCTGATCCACGGGGTGTACCTGCGGGACCAGAGTTCCTACAACGCGGTCCGGGGTAACGACTTCTCCAGCATTTCCGGCGCGCCGGTGAAGCTCACGAACCATGCGGACAACAACAAGGTTCGGAACAACAAGAGCAAAAACTCTGGGAAGGACGCATTTTTGTTAGAGCAATACAATCCCAATGGAAACCCGGGGGGCGCGGTAGAGGCCGATAGCGCCGGCTACAACAACGCCACGATCGGAAAGGCGGCGGACGGCAAGAAGTACGTGCAGGGCAATTCGCCCGGATCATCCTATGCGGGCTGGGCGGGGAAGAGCAAAAACCTGGCCGAGTTTCACGAGAAGAAGGTGGGAGGCTGATGGCCTGATTCTGGCCAACAGAAATGATCCACCGTGGTAGAAGCTACCTTCAGGACAGCGCGATGGCGATGAGCGCCTCGGTGAGGTCGGCGGGGTGGTACTTGCTCGGTCCCAGAAGTCCACGCATGGCGGGTCCAGCATGATCGAGGTCGTCGAGCAGAATGACCCGTGAGCCCGGGACGATCGCGTCCTTCACCAGGACAAGTCCGTCGGAAGGCTCATCGTAGCGGTTCAGAAGGTACGCGGCCGCGGCTGCGGTCAGCGACATCGGCGCCTTCGAGGACGTCGCGAGGGAGACCGTGGGGATATCGGTCGGGTAGGGGTGGTCTTTCAAGAAGGCG
>JBEIQS010000453.1:0-2059 GCA_040376425.1 Alphaproteobacteria bacterium
CCACCTTGGGCGTCCGCGTAAACAGCTCCAAGGCCGGGTAGAGCTCTGAAAACCAGTGCAGACGCTGAAGGGCCGGATAGGCGACCGCGTCCATCGCGCAGAAGTGCTCCCCACGCCAGAGGGGGCCCACAAGCTGCTCTTCCAGGCGGGCCAGGTGCTGGCGGGCCACGGTAGCGTGTTGGTGGAGACGATCATCGTCCGGTGCCACCATCATCTGGTACGCCGCGGCGTTCAGGGCGTCGGCCACGGAAAACCACGCCCGATCGCGGGCCCGCTCCAGCGCATCGACCGGATGCAGGCGGGGCTCCAGGGTCTCGTCCAGGTACTCCAGAATGACAAGGCTCTCAAAAAGAGGCGTATCATCCACCATAAGCAACGGAACCCGACCATGGGGCGACAGCTTCAAAAACCAGTCCGGCTTGGCCTTCAGGTCCACATAGTCCAGGTCAAAGGCGGCACCCTTCTCGTGCAGGGCGATGGTACTCCGCTGGACAAAGGGGCAAAGGTCAAAGCTGATCAGGTGAAGGCGGGGCATACATCCTCAGGGCTACGCCGCCCTATCCCGCTGGAGGCGGATCGCCCTGCAACGGGTTGGCGCCCCCCCCTGCACCCGGGCTACATGGAGCACTTCCGGGATCCCGATGCACCGCAGCCTCCTCCTCCTTCCTCTGCTCCTCCCCCTGACCGCACAGGCCCGGCCCGACTGCCGAACCGGCGAGCTGCGCCGTCAGGTCGCCTTTGCCAACGCGGGCGAAGCCGACCGCCCCACCTCGGTGGGCTATGTGGACTCTGCGCTCTACCCCATCCGCGTCCACTACCGCCGCGACGGCGATATGAGCCGTGCAATCAATGTGATTCTTCCCTCGGCCGAACGAGCCTGGCAGGTCCAGGTGGAGGAGATGGGCTGGCCCACCCCCGCCACGGACGGCGGCCTGGGCGGCGACGACCGCTTCGACTACTACCTGACCAACGAAGAGACCTATGGCGGTGCCTGGACCTGGGGCCCCCCTACTGACGTGGTAGCCGACGACGGCTGGTTCAGCATCGCCGCTTTTGTGGCCCTGGACGACACCCAGATCACCAATGCAGACATGGACGACTTTGTCGCCCACGAGTTCAACCACGCCCTCCAGTACACGATCGACGGGGTAGAAGCCAACTTTTTTGTGTGGGAGTCCACTGCCGAGGCGATGGAGGAACTCGTGGTTCCCGACACAGACCTCTACGTGCTGGACATCCCCTACTTCCAGAAGCTGCCCTTCGCGTCGCTGCTATTTTCAGGCTACGACAGCGAGATCACCGCCTATGACCGGTACTCTCTCTATGAATATGGGGGCTCCATCGTGGGCCTGTATCTGGAAGAAGCCTACGGGGAGCGCGACGGCACCACCCTGCTTCAGTTGTGGCTGAACCTCGCCCAGGGCAGCCGTGCGCAGGAACCCGACTATGTCGACGCGCTGGGCATGGTCGCCGCCGATACCCCCTATGAGGACATCTACCTGGGTCTGGCCGAGTGGCGTATGTTTGTGCATACCGACGATGACGGCGCCCACTACCAGGAAGGGGCGGACTGGGGCAAGGCCTCGATGGTGGCCACCGAGGGTACCTTGACCCTTTCCACGCTCTCTGGCACCTCGGTCAGCCCGGAGGATGCCCCCTACGATTTGGGAACTTCCTACTGGGCGATCGACGTGGACGACGCCGAGGGGGGCAGCCTTCGTCTGTCGGTCGAGGGGGCGGCGGGCCTTCAGTGGGGCCTTGTGGCCGCGGCCTGGCAGGAGGGCGCACCGGCCACCGTGCTGCGGAAGCGGGTGGCGGTGGGAGAGCCGTTGGAAGGCACCCTGGATCTTGCCGGAGCAACGCGCGTGATGGTGGGTGTGGCCAACCTCGCCGCGCCCGATCTGAACGCCGAGGGCAAACACGAGCGGGCAGATTTCAGCCTGAGCTTTGAGCGGGTAGTGGACACCGAGGAGGACAGCGATCCGGTGGCGGTAGACGACTCCGGAACGGATGGGAAGGAGGAGCCTGCGGCCTGTGGCTGCGCTGCCGCGCCGCCCAC
>JBEIQS010000383.1:0-3452 GCA_040376425.1 Alphaproteobacteria bacterium
CAGCTCCGGCCGCACCCCAGCCGCCAACCCCACGAGGTTCACCTCTGCCGGGACTCCAATGCGCCACTCTCCGCCATCCCAGGCATGGGCAGTGGAGAGCAAGAGCTCAATAAGCATAGGTCCCCCAATTCGCGAAGACCCCACCGAAGCCTTCCGAAAAATCCTCCTCCACGCCAAAGCCCATCACAAACTCTCCCGGGGTCTGCTCCGGGGACCAGATCCAGATTTGGTGATCCCCCTCCCGCAGTGGAATGGCGATGGTACCGGTGCTCCAGCTTACCCGGCGCATGAAGCCCTCAAAGATCACGTCCCGTGGCTCTTTGTCGTTCTGGTCCAGAAAGACCCCCCAGCCCTCAGGAAGCTCCTTGGGCAACAAATCGAGCTCCTCAGCGGTGGGCGCCGGCAGACCCGGCCCTACCACGGCGTACATCGGCCGGAAGTCTTCGTTCCGGGTGATGTGAGGCACCAGCAGCTCAAAAGGCAATGCATAGGGCGTCGGCAGAGTCAGGTGGATCTCCCGCAGCTCCGAGCCGGTCGGAAAGTCCCCGTAGACCGCGTAGGAGATGGTGGCATCTTCAATCTCGGTGATGCCCTCGTTGGCGCTCGGTTGATGCGCGCCTGCGAAAGGCACAAGGAGAAGAATCGCAACGGAGCTCGTCTTCATGGCGTACACACCTCTCGAAGCGAAGGCTCTGCGTCCAACAGCCAGACCATGCCATTGGTACAGGCGCGGTCACACAGGGCCGAGCCGGCTTCTATGCCCCCCCAGCATTCCCCGTCGGGGCGGAAACGATCCATGTTGGTTTCGATACCCAAGGCGGCATCGCGCTTTTCCAAGCAGGCGACGTAGTCGGCACAGGCCGCCGTCTGGGTGGGGGGGTCAGCACAGGCGAGGAGGAGAAACAGCATGAAAAGAGCCTATTATCGGCTTCTGCGACGTGGTGGTCTGGTGGGTCACAAAGAATCCTGTCGGCCCAACGAAACCCGCGGGTTTGGGTGGCTCAATCGGTCCCCGCATCAAAGAGCCGCAGAAAGGCCACCAGACTGGCAGGATCCCCCGAAAGTTTCAGATCGCCGTCGGCGATCAGGCTCAGCACCGACGCCTTTTTTGCGAGGAGGCGCTTGAAGTTCTGCGCGCTGGTCTCGATGCGCAGCGCTGCATCCGGGCAGGGTCGCTGCCGCAGCTCGGCCACCCCACCCCGCACATGCAGGCTGTACCGGCGATCGATGTCGGGAAAATGCAGCTCCACCTTGAGGTCTACCGCCTCAGTATCCTCGGCCCTCAGGCGGGTGGGCAGCCCGCGCAGAAAACCTTCGATGGGCAGGCTGTCGATCAGGCTCACCGGGTTCTGCTCGACCGGGGTGGGCTTCAGCACCAGCTCACCCCGCAGCTCCGCGGCCAGGGTCCGAGCCCAATTCTTCAGGTTGGGGTTCTCCGCCACGGTGGCCATGCCTTCCAGTGCCTGCGCCCGCGCCAGCTTCGCGCGCTCCTCTGTCGGCTCGGCCTGCTGCCACAGCAGCGCCAGCTCGGCCGCCCAGGACCACTGCTCGGCCGCCAACGCCTCCTCCACCTGCTGAGGCAGGCTGCGGCCCGACGCAAAGGCGGCCCGGTAGCGCTTTGCCCGGTCCTCGGGTGCCAGCGGCTCCAAACGAGCGGGATCCCCTTCAAACCAGCCCAAGTAGCCGCTGTAGACCCCCCGCGCCGACCAGGACACCCGACCATAGCGCTCTTGCAGGTAGGGGTGCCGGGCCAGCGCGGCGGGTAGCCTCAGCGTGGCGGCGATGTCATCCGCACTTTTTCCCTTGTTCATCTGCCGAACGGTCTGATCGTGGACAAATTGGATTGCGTCTCGGTAGATACGAAGGGTCTCCTCCACCTCCGCCGCACCCTGGATCGGACCGGTGTGCATCGGGATCAGCAGCTCGGCGCCCAGATCCCGCATGCGGTCCAGACTGTCTACCCAGGTCATCACGTCGCGATAGGCGGTGCCCCGGATGGTGTAGAGGTTGGGGAAGGCCTCATAGATGTCATCCCCGGCGATCAGCACCTTTTTGGCGGGCCACCACACCGCAAGTTGATCGTCCGTCTCTCCCGGAATGGGGATCAGCTCCAGGTCGAGCCCCCCGGCGCGCAGTGCGGTGGGCCCGCTCGCCAGATGATCCGGCCATGCCAGTGCCACATCTTCCGGTTTGTACCGTAACTGTGCGCCAATTCCCCGGTCGTCCACATCGTCCAGGCGGGTGCCGAACATGCGGGTGGAGCGGACCTGGAGGGAATCCCGCAGGATGTTGACCAATTTTCCAAGCTCGGCCGGGGTCTTTTCGTGGGCCCACACCGGGATGGGGCCCTCCTCCAGGAAAACCCCTCCCCCAAAGCTGTGATCGGGGTGGTTGTGGGTGAGCACCAAGGCCGAGATGGGCAGGCTGGACTGGGCCCGCCAGGCCGCCAACAGCTCGCGCGCGGGCGTGGCACCTTCGAGGCTGTCAATCACCACCGCGCCCTCCGGCCCCTCCAACACCACCACATTGGCCAGGCCGAAGCCGATGCCGACCGCCACGTCGGGCAACGGCCGGAGGATCTGGGCCTCAGGCAAGGACCGGACCGGCGAAGGCACCGGTTCTACCACCGCCGAATTGCAGGCGAGAAAAAACCACATCTTAGCGGATCGCGTAGCCCCAGCTATAGGCTACCCCCCGCTGGCTACAGGTGCTGCCGTTGGACCAGGCCCAGGTGTAGTCGAGGCGGGCGCCCGTGCAGTATTCCCCGGCGTAGTCGGCAAGGTGGCCCTTGGCGCTGCGTTGGCTATCGCTGTCGCAGGCCCAGTTGTTGTTGATCCCGCCCGAGTAGTTGTAGTCCACACAACCCATGACGATGCGGGAGTTTGAAGGCCCATAGGTCCCATGTCGGAAGGCGTTTCCTGCCGTGCCGATGGTGATGTTCAGTGAAGTCTGGCTCCATGTCGACGGCGTATAGCTCTGCTGAAAATGCTGATTGGTAGAGTGGTTTTTGACGTAGATCTCGCTGTAGTCGATACAGGCCAGGTCCACCGACCAGCTCACGTCGCCCACCACCCCCCGGTCGGCGATGCCCATACTCGTGGTCGCGCTGGAAGCCTGCCAGCCCGCCACCGTCCAGCCGCCGCCATCGGTGGTCATGTCGCACCAATAGTCGCTGCTGCCCGTGCCGCAGGCATCAAAGGAGTAGATTCCGTCTCCGGTGGAGCGACCGGAAGCCAGAATGTCCATGCAGCTTGTGCATGGCCCCTGCCCGTTGTCCGCATCGTCGCAGTCCGAGGCGTCGGCCACGGCGCCGCTCGGCTGAACGCAGGCGGTCTGGGCCACACTGGGGTCGCCAAAGCCATCGCCATCGGCGTCCGCATACCAGATCGATGCGCTGGAGGAGAGCAAGGCCGGGTCGGCGTCGTCGATCAGGCCGTCGCAATTGTCGTCGA
>JBEIQS010000021.1:0-47112 GCA_040376425.1 Alphaproteobacteria bacterium
CGGCCAGCTCGATCAGATCCTCGGCGGTGACGGCACGGTCCCGATGGCGGAGCACCGAGGGGATACGACGTTCCGCCTCCTCCAGGGTCTCTGCAGCGGTGCCACCGGTGGTGGGGATGGGCTGCACCACTTCCACCGCTTCGGTGTAAGCGCTGCCGTCCACCAGCGTTGCCGATATTTTTTTGAGGCTTCCCACGGCCAGATTTCCGGCAATGCCGCCTCCGGCGCGCATGCGCAGCACGCGGACACGGCGGCCGACACCGGGGATTTTCCCGCGCAGCCCGTCGCCGAAGAGGACAACACCTTCCTCGTCATCCAGCGAGTAGGCCCGGTCGTTGGGGCCGGCCAGGGCGAGGTGCTCCACCAGGCTCCAGTCCACCCAGCCACGCCCCTCCTCCTCCACCTGCAGCGCAAAGCTGCTGCGGAGAATAGAGCCAAGAGGAAGCGCAAAACGCTGATCGGGAGAGCCATCGCTCACGCCGACGCCCAGCTCGGCCACCGAGCGGCGCTGGTCCACATCCACGGCGTTGATGCCCACCCATTGCAGGGCGAGGCGATCCACGGACACCTTGGGGCGCAGGCGCAGCCAGGTCACCAGGCGACTGGAGACCTTGGGGTCGTCCAGGCGCGGGGGACGGGGGCCCACCCCGGCGTCCGGCTCGCGCATCACATTGTTGGCAGGCGCACCGATGAACTCTTTTTCGGGGAGGCGTAGCTCAACAATACCGGTGCGGGTGAAGCCCGCGGTGCCATCACGCACCAGCTCCAGCTCCACCAGGGCCGGGCCCTTGGCTCTGCCGGTGGTCAGCTCCCACACCAGGGGCAGGGCGCGCAGAGATGCGCCTCCAAGCAGCGGATCGCCGCCCTCGGCGCGGAGTGCGGGAACCACACCCACCGAGAGCACCCGGCGCATGCCAGAGTCAGGGTCGCGGCCGAGTTTTTCGCGGGCGGCCTCCACATCCTGCGGGCGACCCGCCAGGATCGCCACCCACAGGCAGCCATCCACCGACATGGCCTTCAGGTCGATGGGGGCGGCCCCCATGGGGAAGGTCGCGGTGGTGATGTAGGGCTTGGCTTTTTTGTTTCCAAGTTGGTAGAAACGGCTAAGCTGAGGCAACAGCTTGGCCACGTCCTTCTGCTCTTCCGCATCGGGTGTGCGCTTGTGGTAGGCGGCAGCGGTGACCGGCAGCACGGTGAGCGGGCGCAGGGTCTCAAAATCGGGGGGACCGGAAACCTTGGCACCGGCGTTGATCGTACAGATTTTGAGGTTGCCCTTGTCCAGGGTCTTGGGGCTCAACGCCACCAGTCCCGACGCAGGGGCGGCCGGGCGCAGGCCCAGTCCCACCATGCGCAGAAACTCCATGCGCTGCCGCTCAGGGATCAGGTTTACCCGGTAGAGAAGGGTATCTCCAAGCCAGGCAAACAGCTCGATGAGCGTACGGCCAGGGTCTCCCGGACGCGGGTCGCTCCACTCCGGAGTGTGAGCGGGAATACGGGCGACCAGCTCGGCGAGGAGGTCTTGGTAGCTGCGGTCGTCAAGCCGGGGAGGGCGGATCGGCATCTCAGCCTTCCTCCAGAGAGAGGGTGAGGCCCAGCCGGCGCGGGGCACCGGTTCGGCGGATTCGGTAGTGGATGTCGATGCGCAGCCAGCCTGGCTCCGCACCTTCGGTAATCGCTACATCAGAAAGTTGAATGCGGGGTTCCCAGCGGCCAAGGCCCAGGGTGATCGCCTCGTGGATACGACGGCGGGTGGCCGGATCGTCGTTCTCTCCGACAAAATCTTCGAGCCCCACACCAAAGGTGGGGCGCATGAGCTGCTCGCCGGGGCGGGTGCGCAAAATCGCCCGGATACACTGGGTGATGCTGTCCTCCAGGCTGGGCCAGGACAGGCGTCCGCTCTCGTCGGGGACGGGAAGCAGCGGCCAGGAGCGGGGTTCCTTGCTCGCCATCACTGGTCTCCAATTTTCCGGGCCAGGGTGCCGGGAAGGGGGATGCAGATCTTCACGAAGGGTAACCACCAGAAGATGAGGTTGAGCAGGATCAGGAAGATAAACAGCAGAATGAACGCAACAATCGTGATGATGGGGATGGAGAAGGAACAGATCCAGACGAAGTCGAAGCCGTCGGTATTGTTGTTGGCCTCGCCCTTCAAAAAGTCGCCGGGTGCGTTGTTGCGCAGCAGGTTGAACAGCGGCTTGGGCACTTTGATGGCGATGTTCGGCCGCACATTTTCCAGGAAGGCCCGGCTGATGTCCGGAAGTTCAAGCTGCGGGATCTTGGCGCCTTCGGGCGGTCCCTCGAACCAGCTCGCCAGGGTGTAGCGGGCTGATGCCTTGCCCCACACGATCTTGGGACCACAGCCGTCGTCGCAGTGGACCCGCATGAAGGGCCACAGCTCGTAGTGGGCCACTTTAGAGGAGAAACGCCCACGATTTCCTGTAGAGCTGCGGGCTTTGGCATCCAGAGCGCCAAAGCAGCGCTGGGCCAGCAGGCTCACCTTTGCCGCTGGAAAGGTGGGCCAGCTCTCGGGCATCTGAACTTCAAGGCCGGTTTCCGCCCGCACCAGCACCCGAGAGGCCTCGGCCATCCAGTCGCCCATCTTCACCGAGCGACCGTCGGGAAGGGCAAGCTGTTGCTGGTTGAGCACCTCCAGGATCTTCTCCCCTTCGTTGCTGCCTGAAAAGGCGTCCAGCTCGATACGGAACTGCCAGAGCATACGCATGAAGTCGGCCAGCTTCCAGCCGCTGCCCGCGCCCGGCTCGGGCAATGTGATGCGGCTCCAGTTGCCATTGCCGGACTTCACCTGCACCACCCGCTCCGACTTCACCTCGACCACCCGTACTTTTCGGCCAGTCAGCTCGGTGGGAACCGTCGGCACGCCATTGGGTGCCTTGCGGGCCAGCCAGCCGGGGAGCATTTTTGTAACTTCTAGAATATCCGCATTGTTGGGAGCGGTAGGCTGGACGTCCTCCTCCACCACTTCGGAGTCGGTGACCGGCACCAGCCCGTAGAGCAGGGTGCGGCCGGCGGCGGCGCAGATTTCCGGCGGCACCGGAAAGAGACGGGCCACCACCTCGGTCTCGTCCACCGTCTTCTGCATCTTGGCGATCATCCGGTCCAAGTCGGCATTGCCCAGGTGGGGGCGCGGCCGATAGGCGGGCTCGGGATCCTGCAGGCGCTCGGTGGTGGGCAGGGTCTTCCAGCCGATCACCCGGCTTTCCCGAACCAGGTAGCGCTCCAATTGCTGGTTGGGCCGGGGGATACGGCGAATCACCATGCCCGCGCTATGGATTTTTTGAGGATCCAGGCGGGGATAGCCGGGAGTGTCGCAGACCGCCTCCATCACCACCAGGTTGAAGCAGCGGTGCACCGGAAGGTAGAGCTTGATACCTTCCCCCCTGCGTTTTTCGGAGGTCGTGGGCAGGACCTTGCCCTTGAGCAGGCGCCGACCCTCCTCCTCCTCCAGCGCCTCCAGCAGGCCTTCGATAAAGCGCTCGTCGGTGCGGCGCAAAAAGACCGGGCCTTCCCCTGTGCCCAGGAAGTCGGGATTGCGGAGGATAGTCGGGTGATCGTTCACCAGATGTTCCCCGCTCCGGGCGTGTAGGTGGTGCCGACGACCGTGGTGGCCTGCAGGGTGGTGCAGCGGACCACGCCGGAGAAGCTGGCCATGGCCGCGTCCACGCTGACCTGGCCGGCGCTCACGTTGACGCGGGAGGCCTGGACTTCTACCGTTCCATCGGTCTGAAGCGTGATTTTCGACATCTCCAGCTTCACGGTGGAGCCGTTGCAGGAAAGCTCGATTTTGCCGCCGCCCTCTTCCTTCAGCTCAGCAAAAACTCCATTCTGAAGCTCCATCTTCAGCTTTGCCTGGCCCGATTGCTCCTCGATGATGGAGATGCGGGTGCCGTTGCGGCCGGTGAAGGTCCAGCGATCCACCGCATCGCCGCTGCCACCAAGCCGCTCGGTGGGGGTGTCGCGGCCGTTCCACAGTGATCCGATGACCACGGGCCGATTCGGATCTCCACCCACAAAGCTGATCAATACTTCATCGTCTACGTCGGGCAACAAAAAGGTTCCCCGGCTCGCACCGGCCACGGGGACGGCCACGCGTGCCCAGATGGCGGCATCCTGCTGATCCACGCCATCAAAGCTGTAGATCCGCACCTGCACCCGACCCAAAGAGTCGGGATCGTTCACCGCCACCACCTTGCCCAGAAGGCACTCGGGGTAGCGGGGGCCGGGAAGCCCGGGAGTACGCTCGTGGGTGCTGCTCATCAGCTTGGCTCCCCGAGGTAGGCACAACCTGCCTCAAAGCTGGTTTCATAGCCGGTTTGCAGGTCGTAGCTGTGTACGGCCCTGGACACCAGGTAGGTGTTGCGGAAGCGGGCGGAGGTGCCCTGCAAGGTCACCTGCGTGCCCACACGAAGGAGGGGATTGCCGGAGATGGTGGCCTCGATGGTCACAAAACGGCGGGCGCGTTGGGTGTGGACCGTGTTGACCAACGCGTCGGCCTGCGCCTGGCTGTGCACCGGCGGCTGGGCCACATGCTCGGAGCGACGCGCGAGGGCCCGCTCCACCCAGGATGCACCGGTGCGACCACTGCCCGGTCCCATGGACTGTGGGGCGGAGGAGGCGTTGATTGGCTGGCCCTGCTTCTCATCCCAACCTGCCGTGGTCACGACGCTGACCTGGTGGGCGAGATCGGCAAGGATCCGGCAGGAGCGCACATCGTTGTGGACGTTCAGCGTGATCTCGCCGCGGCGAAGGCTGGAGCGTTCCCCACATTGAAGCTCGCGCCCCACCACCTGAAGCTCCCCATCCTTGGCCTCCACCATCCGCCGGAGGAAGGCCAGATCGCTCTCGTTGAGCTGGAGTGCAATGGGAATAGACCCGCTCAAACCACGGGTGTTTCCGGTCAACCCGATGCGCCCAGCAACGGTCTGCACCAGGTCGGAAATCGTGGTGTTCTCGTAGAGCTGGGTCCTGCGGGTCATGCGGGCCTGCATGAGAACGTCTTCGGCAAGAACCACAAAAGCCGGGGCTTCCTCGCCGTAGATTTCCTCCATCGCGGTGACCTTGCCCTTGAACATGGGCTCGTTGTCTTCCGACGGGCCCAGATCCACCTCCACCTCGGCCCCCAACCGGATGATGTCGTCGTTGGGAAAGGCGGGCTCCGCACTTCCGTCTTCGTTGGACATCAGGTTCATAAAGCGAAGCTCTAAGCTGCACAACCCGCCCTCCTGCTCCTCCAGCTTCAGGCTCACCAAGCGGTCGCCCACACGATCCTCGTCGCGACCGTTGAAACGGACGACGGGGCGGGCGCTGTAGATGGCTTCAGAGGGAGGCATGGGTACTCAGGTAGCGTTCAGTCGCGATTGACGGGATTGAAGGCGCCGAAGATCCCGCTCGATTGCGCGGAAATTCAGAGAGTCAGAAGGGGAGGGAGCGGTGGCGCTGTCGGCACCACGGCCGCGTTGGGCGGCGGGTGCAGAGGCGGTCACCTCGTCGAAGTGAATGGCCATTATTCCTCCTCAAAGCGGAGGCGGCTGCCTCGCACCACATCGACCCGGTAGCTGCTGCTGCGTACCACCGCGCGGCCACCCGGCGCGAAATTCGTCGGGTTGCTGATCTGTGTGGTCTCCACAAGCTGTTGAAGACGGCGTACACTTACCGGTGGCCCACCCCCAAGGATCTCCATCCGCAGGCCGGGATAGCGGCTCTGGACCGACCACGAGGAGGCCCCGAACGAGCCGCCCGCGCCGGCCGAGAAGCCCGCCTGACTGCTGAAGCTGCTGCTGGAAGAGAAGCTGCTGCTGGAAGAGAAGCTACTGCTGGAAGAGAAGCTACTGCTGGAAGAGAAGCTTGCGCCCGCCCCCGCAAAGGCGCTGGCTCCGGCTCCGGCACTGAAGCTCGCTCCCGCGCCTGCACTGAAACCGGCAGATCCACCCGCAAAGGCGCCTGCGGAGGCCCCAAAACCCGCACCGGCCGAGGCTCCAAAGCCCGCCGACGCACTCCCGCCGGCAAAGGCTCCTGCGGAGGCCCCAAAGCCTGCACCGGCCGATGCACCGAAGCTTGCAGAAGCCCCCGCCGAAGCGCCAAAACCTGCACCGGCCGATGCACCGAAGCTTGCAGAAGCCCCCGCCGAAGCGCCAAAACCTGCACTGGCCGAGGCACCAAACCCGGCCGAGGCTCCCGCGCCAAACCCGGCCCCTGCTGTGGCCCCAAAGCTGCCCCCGGCCGATGCGGCGGCACCCGCAGAAAATCCAGCACTGGCGCCGAATCCTGCACTCGCCGAGGCTCCAAAGCCGGCACTGGCAGAAGCCCCAAAGCCCGCGCTCGCCCCGGCTCCGGCGCCTGCCCCCGCTCCGCCGCCGGACGGAACGATACCACGCGGCTCTTTTTTGGGCGGCGGACCTCCCGCTTCCACGGGGTTGCCGCTGGGGTTGCGGATGCTCTCTTCGCCGTTGCCCCCGGCCAGATCGCGGCCGGTGTCGTTTTCACCGCCGCCGGCCCCTTGGCTCATCTGCGAGAAGTCGTCCTCCGAGCCCGGCTGCACCTCGCCGATATCGTCGGCATTGCCGGTGCGCGCGGTCGCGGTGGAGTTGCCGGTGCGACTGTCAAAGACGTGGTCCTGGGCCACCAGGACAATCGAGGTCTTGGCCCGCAGCGGCACGCCGTTGTAGGAGAAGAAGTCCAGGACTTCCTTGTAGGATTCCATGTAGCCGGTGAAGGCGAAGGAGCCCCATTCAAACTTGACGCAGGTAGGCACCCGATTGGAGGCGCCCTCCTCGCCCTCCGGCTTCATCAACTGCAACAGCTTGTCCGTCAGCTTGCGGACATCTTCGCCGGTGTCGGTGCTGTCCCAGGTGAGATCCAACGAGAGCTTGGAGCTGCTGGAGGTGACGTATTGGACCCGGTTGGTGTTCTGGTCCTGCTTGAATTGGTGAGAGGCGTCGAATTGCAGGGATTCGGGATTGAACTTGACGGGTACGGCGCTGGGCTGGCTTCCCCCGCCCCCACCGCCGCGCCGGTTGCGCCCCCCCCGCGAAGAGGAGGATGCACGGGTGACCTTGGTAAAGGTGGCCGATGCCCAATCGTCGGGGCCCAGAGGTGCGGGTGCGGGTGCAGAGGCGGCCATCAGCTCTCGTCCTCCTGAGATCCACTCATCAGCAGCTCTTCGGTGAGGCCCTCATGAACCAGATGAAGCTCTTCCACGCCCACCTCGTTGTTGGTGGCGTTCAGGTCGGCCAGCTTCAATTTCACCGGCATGGCCCGCTCCAGGGTCCAGGCAATGCGGCCTTCGCCCGAGAGATCCTGGAGGGTGATCTTGACCGTCATGCGTGCAGCCCAGGCCCGGTCTTTGTTCACCTTCTGGAAAAAGTCCCAGAGGTGGCGGGTGGTGGTGAGGCCGCGCTTCAGGATCACCGTGGAGAAGGTGGTGCGCCCCACCCGCTGGATTTGGCCCCAGGAGCGGCCACCCTCAGAGATGACCATGGGCTCCATCGTGGCTTCCAGGCCAGAAACCTCCGAGAATGCACCCTGGCAGATCATGCGATCGGTGCCGGACTCAGCACCCAGGCTGGTGGAGCGGAAGTCCACCTGGAAGCGGAAGGCGTGCAGGGGATCCAGACCTTCGGCGGCCATCAGCCCTCCCCAGACAGGTGTAGCTGCCCATTTTCGACAGAGAGCACGACCAGAATCCGCTCGATCGGCGTGGAAACTTTCAGGCCCACCTCCACCCGCATGCGGCCCTGGTCCAGATCCTGCTGCGACATGGTGCTCCGGTCACAGCGCACCTCAAAGCCCGCGAGTGCGCCTTCCTTCAGGAGATCACCCAGCATCTCCTCGACCGCCTGCTGGATTTTTCTCCAGGTCTGCGGGCCGGATGGTTCAAAGCTGAAGGGCTCGCCGATGTGGATCAGGCTGCGACGCACCACCCCCATCAGGCGACTCACGCCGCCGTTGCGCCAGCTCTGGCTGCGGGAGAGGGTGGTGTCGGAAAGAAGGCGGAAGCCGCGGGTGGCTGGACCCAAAACGGTAAGGCGCTCGGGGATCTCAGAGTCATTCTGTGGGCTACCATACAGAATGCGCGGGCTGGGGCGGGGCTCCAGGGCACGGATGCCCTCGATGGGGAAGCCCCGGAGGCTGCGGAAGCAACCCTGGTCCAGGGCGCCACGGGCAATCATGCCCGCCAGGATGCCGTCGGCGGGTGCGATGCCGCCGGGCCGGTTGCGGGTGCGTTCGCCCGCCACCCAGGGCCAGGTGGCCTGCAGCCAGGCCGAGGCGATGCCGCCGCCATCCGGCGAGGCGAGCATACCTTCGCGTTCCATGTGTTCCAAGGGGTTCTTTTCGGCAGGGCTGCCGCGCTCGGCCAGCGGCAGTGCGGCCACGAAGAGCACGTCCGGTCGGAAGCGGGCCAGCCACTGGATGGCTTGCCGTGTCGCGTTGGCCCAGCGCTCCCGGCCATCGGGCCCGGTGCGGGGGGCACCCGGAATCCGGCGCAGGTGTTGGGGAGGTACGGGCTCTGCCGGGGGAGCACATTCCACAAATTGGGGAAGAACCACGGGCGCTTCGACGTCGATCACCGGTGCGGTGGGGGCGTCGCCCAACAGCGAAGGCAGGTCAGGCATACATAGGAGGCTGACTTCGGGGATGCCCAGCAGGTGCCAGATGCCCTTCCACTGGCTGCGTTCGTGGGGGGAAGGCTTCGGGGTGGAGGCCACAAAGCCGGGAAGCAGCTTGTCAATCGCGGTGTTGGCCCTGGCTTCTTCCTGCGGCGCTGCCTCGGCGGGTGCCACGGCCACCACCCAGGCCCGCAACCCACCCTGCGCAAAAAAGTCGCGGATAGCACCCGAGAGGTAGCTTTCCCAGGAGAGGCTTCCCTCCTGGATCAGCGGCTCGAAGAGCGCGGCGAAGTCGGCATGGCTCTCGACCACCACAGGCAGACCCTGAGGCAAAGAGACACCGATCTCCCACCCGAACTCGCGGAGCTGGGCGCGCACCCCCGCTGGCACGTCCCCCGCACGTACTGTAGCGTAGCCTACAAAGCAGGCGACGTCAGCACGTGCGGGCGCGGCGCGCACACGGGGGGGGGCGATCTCAAATCGCAGGCTGGACCACAAGGCTCAGCGTCCTCCGGCTATTCGAATTCCAGACCCTCAGCGGAGAGGGTCAGCTCTTCGATGGCGACATCCCCATGCGCCTTGGCGGCGAGGGTAGGTCCGGTCCACTTCATCGGTACCGCCCGGACCAACTTCCAGGTTTGTACCGGGGTCATCGCCTCGTCCAGAAGCTGGATGGTGACATCCCGGGCTTCGGCCGATCCACGGACCCGCACCTGGTTGATCCAGCCCCAAAGCTGGCCGGCGTTGCACAGGCCGCGCTTCAGGGTGACGTCGGAGACTTTGTGGAGCCCGACCAGCTTCCGAACATGGTTTTCCTTGTCGTTTCCGTAGCGGTACTCAGCCACCATCAGCTCGGTACCCAGACCGGAGACGTCAGAAAAACCACCGAGGGAGCCGTCGCCTTCCACCACCCCGGAGATGGTCACCTTGAAATTAAAGGCACCATAAGGAAATTCGCGTGCGATAGACATGAAAACCTCCAGATACTCTCAGGGCTCTACTGCCGCGCGTCGGCCGTCATCTGGCCGATGCGGAAGATCACGAACTCGGCGGGCTTCACCACCGCCACACCCACCAGGCAGACCAGACGACCGTTGTCCAGGTCGTTCTGGGTCATGGTGGTACGATCGCAGCGTACAAAGAAGGCTTCCTTGGGGCTGGCCCCAAGCAGCGCACCGGAGCGCCACTCGTTGTACAAGAAGCTGGAGATGGTGTCCCGGATGTTGGTCCAGAGCGCCTCGCCGTTGGGCTCGAACACCGCCCACTGCGTTCCCCGCTCAATCGAGGCTTCCAGGAAGTTGAAGTAGCGGCGGACCGACACATACTTCCACTCAGGATCCGAGGTGGTGGTGCGGGCGCCCCAGACGCGGTAGCCGCGGCCGGAGAAGTAGCGCAGGCAGTTCACACCCAGCGGATTGAGCACCTCGTTCTCGGCGAAGGAGATGTCGCTTTCGAAGCGGATTGCGCCGCGAACGATCTCGTTGGCCGGGGACTTGAAGACGCCGTTCTCCGCATCGTTCCGGGCGAAAATGCCACAGAGGAAGCCGGAGGGGGGGACGTTGATCTCCCGGGGCTGCCGGGCGTCGCCCGCGCGTGCGAGCGGATTGGCGATGGTCACCCAGGGGTAGTACAGGGCGGCCCGGTCAGAGTCGATACCGCCGCGGGTGTCCCGCACCTCGGAGACGGTGTCGCCTTTGGCGCTATCCAACACCGCAATCCGGTAGAGGCCGCGCTTGTGGACGTGGGTGAGAATGGCCTGACGGATGGCGGCGGCGCCATCCTGCTCGGTGTGGCCAGGGGCGGCGACGATGGAGATGTCTTCCACCCGTTCAAAGGCGGCCAGGGCCGCGGTGTAGGCGGTGGAGTCGGGCTGGGCGCCGTCGTCCCCGTTGGTAAGGGCGTGGACGCCGCTGGTGGCCAACAGCGCGGTGCGCAGGGCGGACCAGCTCTCGGTACTGTCCACGGTGACGCTCACCTGGTTCTGGAGCTGCTCCAGCCGGCGGCTGGGGCTGGCGGGAAGCACATTGCCCACAAAGCGGGGATGGGCAGTATGGTAGCCCAGACCCTCAAAACTCTGGACGTTGCCATCGGCATCGACCGCAGTCAGGGTGAAGGTGCAGACTTCGCCGGTGGTGGGCGCGGTGGCCGCAGCATCGGCGCTGTCCTTCCAGCCGGTGGCGCTGAGAACCACAACGGTGGAAACACCGGTTGCAAGTACCGTTCCGACGGGGAGGTTGGCGATGGCGCTGCCGGAAACCGGGCTGCGCTGCTCGGTGATCCGCACGGAACCGTTGCCCGCTGCACCGGGAAAGCGCCCGGCGATGGTGATCTTTCCGCTGTCCAGCGATGCGCTGGAGCAGCCGTTGTCGCCCATCGCGGCGGACTTGAAGGCGCGCGAGACGTAGAGGCGGGAGCCCCCGTTCTCGAAGTAGGCCTGTACGGCAAGGGCCAGGTAGTTCCGGCCATCTTTGCCAGAGCCGAAGTCCAGGTCGGCGGAGCCGCCATAGATCCGCTCAAAGTCGGCGACGGAAGTGAGCAGCTCCGGGGTGCCGGAAGCGGGCCCACGACGGGTGGGGCCCACAAAGGCGGTGGTGCTGGTGCTTACGCCCTCGATAGATTTCGAGCGGAAGCTGGTTTCTTCAATGTAGACACCGGGTGCGAGGTACTCTGCCACGGCCTAGCTCCTGGGAAGGTCGAAGAGGATGGACTTTTGCTCGCCAACCCGAAGCGGGAGGCGCTGGGAGGGGGAGACGAGAGCGTTCCGTCGGGTCCAGAGGTCGTCTGGGTCCGGCAGACGCTGCCGTCGACCTGTAGCCAGATCGGTGGCGGCGCGCTCGAAAACAATTTGAATTCTCAGGGGGGTGTCCGCTTCCAACACTGCAGCACTGCCATCGCCAGCGCGAAAGAGTGGAATTCCGGGAACAGGAAGGAGGGCTTCCCCCAAAGCGGAGGTCAGGCTGTTGATGGAGGTGATGCCCGGAGCACCGGATCGCACGACCACACCTTCGAGAGGTGTACCCTCGGGAAAAGCGGGTGTGGGCGCAAGACGAACCCGGACCCTCGCCATCCCCCAGCCGGGGCGGGTGGGTGCCAAAGGCCCTGGGGGCATGGGCACCACCAGAGGTTTGAACAGGTCGTCGGTACGGCTTTTGGGCGGGCGGGGAATCGCCAGGGAGAAGCGGCGGGACTGCCAGGCGCCGGTGCGCGAGCGTACGGTGACGTCCAAGGTGAAGGCCCGGGCCGCCGGGGTGGAGGCGGGGGGCGCCAGGAAGGACTCGGTCAGCGCGCTCAGGCGGGGCTCCTCGGCCAGGACCCAGAGACCGGAGCGGTTGGGAAACCAGCGACAACCGCCCTCTTCCACCACCTCCAGGCCATCGGAAATGGTCGCGCCGGTGCAGGGATCGACAAAACGCACGGCGGCGATGTAGCGATTTTCAATGGGCCGGGCGGTCATGTGCCATCCCCGGAGAGCGTCATGCGCGTGGCGACGACAGGCGGAGGATCACTGCTTGCATCGCCCACTTTCACAACACGGGCTACATAGCAGGCAGAGATGCGGTAGCTGGGGTCCAGGGCATCCCAGATGCGCATGAGCGTTTCTATGGGCAGCTCCACCGGGAGAAGTTGGACCGCTTCGCCCGCACTCCATCCCCCTTGTGTGGTCAAGAGCGCGCCATCCAAAAGTGGCATGACATGAAGCTGCCTGAGCACCCAGGCAAAGACCGCATGTTCAGCCATGGCGCTGGAGGACCAGACGGAGACCATCCAGTGCAACTCCAGAGAAACCACGCCATCCGGGGGGGAAATTCCGGGACGAATCAGCCGAGCATGTTCAGAGTGGGTGACCCGGTACAGGTAGAGGGTGACCGCGACGTCCGATCCCGAGGGATCTTCGAAATTGGCGAGCTGCCCGCTGGAAATCACCCGAAAATTGCAGGGGTGCAGGGTGCGCAGGGCGTCAGGGTAGCTGGCCTGGAGGTACAGGCGCAGGGACTCTCCGACGGATTGAATGGCGAACAGGTTGGCCAACGGACCTTCTGGAGCGTTGCGAGCGTAGCACGGCGGGGGGAGGGGTGGTCAAGGCGGGTCGGTCAAATTGTGTAGAGGGGGAGGGGATTGGCCATGCGCCGTTCTGTCTGAAGGTGCCGCTCTCTGGCTGCCGAGCTCCCTTCTTACAAAATACCCCTCTTCACAAAAAAAACGCTCCACCATCCGCCAGGGTTTTGGAAACCACACCCACCGCTCTCCCTGCCACACCAGCCCATCGTAGCTGATCCCGGCGCCGCCGGGCGGGTGGTACTGCCAGCACAGCCAGATGCGGCTGGGCTCCAGAAAGCCGGCAATTGCGCGATAGCCCCCCGGGAACTCCCACGATGGGTGGCCGGGGGAGCGCAACAGCGCCGGTGCCGTAGAAGAGACTTCCTCCCAGCCTGATTTCAAAAGTGTATTCTGAATTACAGAATGAGAAAGGGCCGGGTCGAGGAGGAGTGTCCGGTCAAGGTCCGTGGCTCACAGGAGAGGTGCCGCAACCATAGCCTTCCCCTCCTCGGCAGCGCCAATCAGATACACTACCCACGCACGAGGTGTGGGTGGCCAAGGCGGTGGAAGTGGGGCTGGGAATCCTGGGTGCGCTTCTAGCGCCGCAGGGGGAAGAGATGGAGGCTCGTAGCCTTCGTGCCTGGGGTTCTCTCCTGTCCGAACGTTGGGGCACGCCGACGGTGGCGCTGCGCACGCTCCGGCAGGCGCCCGATCCCAACGATCGTCGGGTCGCGGATCTGTCGGAGCGCCTATCCCTTGACGACGCAGAGCTATTGGCTCTTTGTCTCTGCATGGCTGTAGAGCTGGAGCCGGAGGCCGGCCGCTTGATCGCGTGGCTTCAGGCACCGGTTGGCGCTTCCCGTCCTTCTTTGGGATTGATTTCGCGCCTGCTCCGCGAGGTGCAGCCGGAGTCGTCGGTGCCCGCAATTCTGGCAGGCACGGCGATTGCCACCGGTCTTTTGGTGTTGACGGAGGGCGGAGGGCCGAGCCCGGAACGCTGTCTGGCCATGCCTTCGCATCTGCTCCTTGCGGCAGGGGGCAAACATGCGTGGCTTCCCGGTGCCTCGACGGTGCTGGAGGAGAAGATTCTGCTTCCAGCCTCATTAAAGGCGGAGATTCAGCGCCAGGCGGAAGCGCTGGTGTTGGGGGAGGGGCGGGTGCTCCTGCTGCGGTCCGGCCACGAGGGGGAGGCGCGGGTGGTGGCTGCGGAGCTCTGTGAGCTGTTAGGGCGTAAGCCACTTTTTGTGGAAAACGCAAATACGGTGAGCGGGCTGGTGCCCTGGCTGCTTTTAGGGGGCTACCTTCCGGTCTTCGTGAAGAGAATGGCGCCTTCGGAGCGCTTTGTTTTGCCCAACCTTCCCGCGTGGGAGGAGCCGGTGATTGTGGTTGCGGGCCCGGATGGCGGTGTGGAGGGCCGCGGCCGCTCGGCGCTTTCCTGGAAGATCCCCGTGCCTTCAGCGGAGGAGCGCGCGACGCTCTGGCAGGCGCATGGCTGTGATCCGGCTCTGGCCGGGGCCTTGGGGCGCGACCATCGCCACGGGCCGGGGCGTATCGCCTCTCTGGCAAAAATGGCGGGACATCGTGCCGCCGTTGCCGGACGCGGCCGGACCTCCGCGCTGGACGTGGTGGAGGCCTCCCGCCAGGGGGATAGCGGCGGCTTGGATGCCCTGGCTCAACCCATCCCCGTGCAGGTGGAGGAGGAAGGTCTGGTGCTGGCCGAAAGTGCTCGGCGGGACTTGGAGATTCTCCTGGCCCGCTGCCGGCAGCGCGAGGGACTCGCGGGGACCTTGGGAGTGGCGGTGGCCTCCCGCTATGGCGCCGGGGTGCGGGCACTTTTCCTGGGTCCGTCCGGTACCGGAAAAACCCTGGGGGCAAGCTGGTTGGCGGGCAGGCTGGCCTTGCCATTGTATCGGGTGGATCTGGCCTCAGTCGTAAGCAAATATATCGGAGAGACAGAAAAGAACCTCGCGGAGCTGCTGGCGCGGGCAGAGGCCGCAGAAGTGGTGCTCTTTTTTGACGAGGCGGACTCCCTTTTCGGCAAACGTACCGAGGTAAACCACTCCAACGATCGTTTTGCCAATGCTCAGACCAACTACCTCTTGCAGCGCATCGAGAGCTACGAGGGGATTGTGATCCTGGCCAGCAACAGTCGTTCACGCTTTGATCCAGCATTTTCGCGACGCATCGACGTGGTGATCGAGTTTCCTGCGCCCGGGCCGGACGAGCGCCGCCGCCTGTGGGAGGCGCACCTGGGCCGGGGCCACGCCCTTAGCCCCCGCGACATCAACCGCCTCGCCGCCCACTGCGACCTGGCCGGTGGAAATGTGCGCAATGTGGTGCTCGCTGCAGCCGTTCTTGCGGCAGAGGCTGGGCATCCACTGGGCTGGTCCGAGCTGTTGCGGGGTCTCTCTCTGGAGTGCCGGAAGCTGGGCCTTCCCATGCCGTCCGGCCTGGAACCGGAGCCGCCACCTCCGTCTTCTCCCTCTTCCAAGAGGAGAAAAAATGAATAGCCATTCATTGTTGCCCAAGGGTGCGCGTAGCGGCTGGTGCGCCGGAGTGGGTCTGGCCAACCACCTGCCGCCCAGTGTAGAGGACGTCGAGGCCCTGTAAGCGCCTGATGAACGTTGGTGATCGCTGCGGTCGTCCGTGCAACCACCGAGTTTTGTTGTGGCCCGATCCGTAGGGTGATAAGTCTCTGGCCGCCCTTCGGAGTTCCCATGCCCGATCCATCGCTCTACGCTTCCGTTGTCTCCGCTCTGGTGCCATTGCGCAAGGAAACCGGTGGAAACCTGAGAGCAGCCGATTGGAACCAGCTTTTGGCGGCGGTGGCCGCGCTGGCACAGGGTTTGGGCGGCAGCGAGGCCGGGGGGGCGGAGATGCCCGCCCCACTACCAGGCTTGGAAGGGGAAAATCCGCCCTCGGGCGGCGCCACGCTGCCAGAGGCGCTGCTCTCCCTCGAAAGCCGGCTTTCCAGCCTGGAATCCAGCATCGCAGCGCTACCCTCCCGCTTCGCCCCGGACAGCAGTGCCGAAGTGGCGCTGTTGCGAGGGCGGCTGGAGACCCTGACCGACATCTATCCGCGCCTGGAACGCGCCGAAGCGGCGGCCCGCACCCCCACCCAGACTGCACTCGCCATGCAGGACCAGCAGCTTCGCCTGCAGGAGGGGCACGCCCAGCTTGCCCGGCGCGCCGACGACATTGTCCACGATGTACGCCTGCTCCGGCTTCGGGTGGAGGGTGGCCATGTCGCCGATCCCCTCGCCGCTCAGGATCCGCGGGTGGACAGCCTTCTTGCGCGTGTGGAGGAGCTCGGTGTCTTCACCCGCGGCCTTGCCAACACCGCCAGGATGGAAGCACTGGAACGTGCCCTTGCGGCCAGTACCCGCAGCCTCACCGAGCTTGCAAGCCGTGTAGAGACCGTCGCAACCAACGTGTCCACTGCCGCGACGGCGACTCCGGCCATGGACCCGCTGGTGAACGAGCGCCTTCGGTCCCTGGAAGGAAATGTCGGAGCCCTGCTGAATGCGGGTGTCACGGGTGCTGCCCAGGCGCAAGTCCAGGGTGCTCTGGATGAACTTTCTGGACGATTGGGCGCTCAGCTTGCGGCCGTCGCCGATGAGGTACATCGCGCCACGGATCGCCTCGGCAACCTCGACACATTGGTGGCCGCCGACGCACAGGGACTTACGACGCTTGGGCGGCGGGTGGACCAGCTCTCCTCGCGCATGGAGGAGCTTCTGGCCCGCCTTGAGGGGGAGGCCGAGCGCACAGCCGGCCTGCTGTTGTGGCGGGGTTCAGTCGAGTCGCGTCTGGAGGTGGCCGCCTCCGGTGGCAGCCCCGGGGACATCGAATTGGCGGGTCGCCTGGGTAGCCTGGAAGTGCTGGTGGATCAGCATCGCCGGGGATGGGAGCGGGAGATCGGGGTCCAGACCTCCAGGCTGGAGCAACTGATCGGCGAGGTGACCATCACCGAACAGCAGCTCACCGAGCTGCGGGCCGGCGCGGATGGCCGCCTTGGGAGTCTGGAGGGGAGCACGCTGAACCTCGGGGTGGACCTGGGGAATCTGGTGCAGCGAATCCAAGGCGCAGAAGGCCGGATGGAGGAGCTTTCGCGGGCCCCCCTTGCCCGGATCGACGAGTTGGCGTCCGGTTTGGAGAGCATTCGGGGGCATGGGAGCCTTTTGGATGGCCGGCTCGCGACGGTCGAGACCGGTCTCAGTACCGCAAACGGTCGCTTGGAAGAGGGCTTGGGCGGCCTGGACCGGCGCCTTGGCCTCCTCGCGGAGCTGAGTGACAGCACTGTCGGGCGCCTGGGGGCGGCCGAGGCCGGCCTCTCGCACCTGGGCCTGTCGATGTCGTCGGAGCTTTCCCGCATCGGGGTCTTGGAAGGCAGCCTTTCCTCTCTCGCGGACGGTCGCCTCGCCCTGGCCGAAGGCCAATTGCGCGACTTGGACGGACGCCTCGGCACGCAGAGCCTGCGCCTGGGATCGGTAGAGGTGGCGATTGCACCCATCCAGGAAACCGTGGGCAGCCTGCAAGGCAGCCTTGCGACGCTGTCCAGCCGCGCGGACACGCTGGAGAGCGGAATCGGCACCCTCGGGGGCAGCCTGAGCCTGCTGGAGCACAATATCGGCGCGGTGGGCGAGACGGTGGGTACCTTTTCGGCACTCTCGGAAACCGTGGGCAGCCTGCAAGGCAGCGTTGCGACGCTGTCCACGCGTGCCGACACGTTGGAGAGCAGTGTGGCCACGGTCAGCAGCCGCGCCGACACGCTGGAGAGCAGCCTGAGCACTGTCTCCCTCACCGTGTCCACGGTGAGCAGCAGCCTCTCCACCCTGGAATACAACGCCAACATCGTCGGGGAGCGGGTGGGCAGCCTGTCTAGCCTTGCTGAGACTGTTGCCGGATTGTCCAGGCTTAACGACACTGTCGCTACAATCCAGAGCTCGGTGTCGGATCTCAGCAGCACGGTGCGCAGCCAGGCCGGCCAGATCAAGTCCGTCAGCACGACGGTTGCCACGCAGGCTGCCCAGCTTGGGAGCCTGGACAGCTCGATGAAGAGTATCAGCAGCAGTGTGGGCAGCCTCAGTGGCACGGTCAGTACGCTGGACAGCAGCCTGAGGGCGGTGAGCGGGACGGTGGCTTCGCTGGACAGCACCCTCAGCAGCCAGCTCGCGGCCACCCGAACCACGACGACCACCTCCACCCTTTCCGCCACCAAGCTGGTGCGCTGAAACGTGTGGTTGTCTCTCTTCTTTGCCTGTACTGGCGAAACGGAAGCTCCCAAAGATCCGCGTTGTAACGGACATACAGAGTTGTGTGCGCGCCCGCTGGATCAGGTCGTGTTCCCGGCCACGCACAACAGCATGTCCAGCGCCGCCGACGGCTGGCAGCTACCCAACCAGCCCGATGGCATCCGCGCCCAGCTGGAGGCCGGCATTCGCGGCATGCTGCTGGACAGCTACCTGTGGGAGGGAGAGTACTATTTTTGCCACGGATTCTGCGAGCTTGGGGCCACTCCCATGACCGAAGGCCTGGGTGAAGTACGAGATTTTTTGGAGGAGAATCCTGAAGAGGTCATTGTGATCATCTTCCAGGATGACATCAGCGGCGAGCAGACCGCCGAGGTGTTTGAGGAGGTTGGGCTGGATTCAGAAGTATATACCTGGACTTCTGGGGTATGGCCCACACTCGGGGAGCTGGTGGAGCAGAAGCAGCGGCTGCTGATCACGGCTGAGTTTGGTGGGCCTCCGCCCGCATGGTACCACCCCGCCTGGGAGTTGTTCAGCGACACCCCCTATTCCTTTCGGTCCACCGAAGAATTCTCCTGTGAGCTGAACCGGGGTTCTTTGGAGAACCCATTGTTTCTCCTCAATCACTGGGTCGAAGACCCCATTCCCTCCGAAGAGCTTTCTGCAGAGGCAAACGCCTACGATATGCTGATGTCCCGCGCCGAAGTGTGCGGGGAGCAGCGGCAGCTTCCCAACCTTGTGGCGGTGGATATGTACCGAACCGGCGATCTTTTTGCCGTTGTCGACGCACTGAACGGTTTTTAGGGCACAATAGGAGAGGGAGGCCACATGTGGTTCTGGATCGCGCTTTTCGGCTGTCAGAGCGACGACACGCAGAAGGAAAGTCCGAAGGTGGACTCTGGAAAAGACTCGACCGTGGATAGCAAGGGTGCCGACGATTCGGATGGCCCGGCTCCCTGCACCGCCACCGTGGCCGGCCTGTCGCCGGTGGACGGCGCCGCCGACGTTGCGACCGACGCGGAGCTGGTTGCCAACTTCTCGGAGGCGGTCACCGAGGTGACCCTGGAGTTGACCTCGGACAGCGGCGTGGTGCCTGGTCAGATCAACCTGGCCTCCGATGGCCTGTCTGCCACTTTTGTACCAGATGCGCCGCTGGAACGGGACTGGGACTACGTCCTGACCGCCGGCGTATGCGACAGCAGCCTCTCCAGCAGCTTTCACACAAAGCCGGGCCTGGAAGTGGACATCACCGGCAAGACCTATCGGATCAACCTCCAGGACAGTGATCTCACCTGGGTGAAGCCCAGTATCGGCAGCATCTTGGTGACCTATCTACTGACCAAGGACGTGTTGTTCCAGGTGGAGTCGGTGGGGGGAGGGGAGATTGACCTGGTGGGCGCTCCCGGCATCGACCCTGGCACCGGCCTGCGTCAGTACGTGTGTACGCCGGCCATCGACTTTGTGAAGACTTCCTTTGTGGATGAACCGGCCTTTGCCGTGGGGCCGATCGACAGCAGCTTCTCCGTGGGTGGCTATGCCGTTCCCGCCTATAATATCGAGGTGAAGGGCAGTTTTTCTCCCGACGGTACCGGCTCCACCAACACCACCGTCACCATGCTTTTGGACGGGGGAGTGATCTCACAGGCTTTCGGATTGGAGGTGTGCTCCCTGGTGTCCTGTGTCGCCTGCCCCGGCGGTGCTCCGGTCTGTGTGGAGGCCGAGGTCCTGGACGCCTGGTCGCCCGAGCTGGCGGGGGTCGTCATCGACCCCGATAACAACCCTGCCGACTACCGGGAGTGCTTGTAGACCGGCCTCCCGACGCTGAATGAAGCTTCATTCAGGAGGATGTGGCTTTCTTCTTCCGTCCCCGGCGAGACTTTGCAGGAGCCTCGGGTAGGAGTGTCACTGCGGGAACGGGATCGGCCTCGTAAGGTGCCAGTGCGGCCCGCAGCTCGGCGGCCACCGCTTCGCGCAGTGCCGGCGGGTGCACCACCTCGGCCTTGGGACCCCACTCCAACACAAAGCGCACCAGCTCACGGCCGCCGGTGTTCATCCGCAGCTCGACCCTACCGTCCGGCAGATCCGTGATCGTCTGCGAGGGATGCCACTGGCGCGAGCGTACCAGGTGCGCGCGGTCGGCGGCGAAGCGGATGATCACCTGCTCTATAGCTTCTTCCTTCCAGATTCCGAAACGGTTGCCCAGCGTTGCGGCGGGCTGGTGGTCCAGGGGGTAGGCAAAACCCGTGCCCCGCTCCGCTTTCTGGATGCGATCCACCGCCAGAAGGCGCTCCCGCGCGCCTTCCTCGCCCACGTCCCGGCCCAGCAGGTACAGCGCACGGCGGTACACCACCAGGGTGAGGGGCTGAAAGCGGGCGATCTCCTGCGCTTCCTCCTCACCGGGTGCATAGCTGATGGCCAGCTCGTGCTCTGCAAAGAGCGCGGTGAGCAGCAGGTTCAGCAGCTCATCCTGGGCTGCATAGTTCCGATAGGGTTCCGTTTGATAGTACAGTTTCTGGGACAGGTGCGCCAGCTTGGCGCCTTCCTTCTGACCCAGCGTTGGCAGCGTCCGATCGCGGAGGTCGTCCAACCAGGTGGAAAGGTCGGTGCCTTCCAGGAAACCAAGGAGCTGATGCCCTAACTCCAGAGAGATGACGTCCCCGAAGCCCAGGCGGAGGCGGGTCTGGCGGTAGTGATCGTTCAGAACCCAGGAAGTGGCGTTGCCATGCCCGTGCGGTTCAATGGGGAGCCCGGCTTCCTGCAGGCGCTTGATGGTGCGCCTGGCCTTCTGCCGATCCAGATCCAAGATTTGCTGGACTTCGCGGGTCGCAAGTTGGCCTCGGCTGTGGAAGGCCTCAATCAGGTGGAGTGATCGTGTCAGAAGGTCCGGATCGGTCTGGTTTCGGTGCATGGGCTTGGGCTCCGAAGGGCGGGCTAACCCGCCCCAAACCTCATGTCACCGTAGAGCTTTGCAGAGTCACCAGACTGTCAATCTGTACACCTACCAGCTTATACTCGGGGCACCCGGATACGCGATCGTGTACGTCTCCCAAAAGATGATTGGTACGTGACTCTGGGTGATGGAAGCTGAGAAAAAGTGTTCCGGGTGCTACGCGGGTCGTCACCCGGGCCTGTGCAAAGGCCTCGCCGTGCTGGTTCCAAATCCGAATCGGCTGCCCGTCCTGCAGGGCGTGTGCAGCGGCGTCCTCCGGGTGGATCTCCAGCAGATCGGTTGGGTGCAGGCCATTGTTTGGTGTGCGCCGGGTCATCGAGCCGGTGTTGTAGTGCTCCAGGACCCGGCCGGTGGTCAAGGTCAGGGGCTGCCCGAAGTTGGGGGAGGGGGCAAAGTCGATGCAGCGAAGCTCGGCTTTGCCTACGGGAAAGCTCTGGGTGTGCAGCGTGGGGGTGCCGGGGTGATCCAGACCGAGCACCGGCCATTGCAGGCCCACCTCGTCCAGGCGCGACTGGCGGATTCCAGAAAATGCAGGCCAAAGGGAGCCAATCTCCTCCATCACTGCGGCAGCATCGCCGGGATCGGGCATCCCACTGGCCCGATAGAGGGCCCGGAAGACGTCGATGTCGGCGCGCGCCTCTCCCGGAGAAGCAAGGATCTTCCTCACCCGTTGCACCCGGCGCTCCCCGTTGGTGAAGCTGCCGTCCTTCTCCAGGAAGGAGCCTCCGGGCAACACCACATGGGCGTAGGCCGTGGTCAGCGAGGGGAAGATCTCCTGAACAACCAGAAAATCCAGCTTGGACAAGGCTTCCGCGACCGCATCTGGGTTGGGGTCGGAGTGGATCACATCTTCGCCAAAGATGTACATGGCCTTCAGGCTTCCCGCCCGTGCAGCCTCGTACATCTGCGGCAGGCGTAAACCAGCCTCTCCCACAGGTTCCTCTCCCCATACCGTCGCAAATTTGGCGCGCACGCTCGCGTCGGCCACGCTCTGGTAGCCGGTAAAGGAGTCCGGCTGGCAGCCCATGTCAGCCGCCCCCTGCACATTGTTCTGGCCGCGCAGCGGGTTCACGCCCACCCCGGGTCTGCCGATGGCGCCCACCAGCAGGGCCAGGTTGCATAGCAACATCACGGCTTCCGAGCCCTGGAAGTGCTCGGTAACGCCCAGACCGTGCACCATCATCGGGCGGGGGCTCTTGCCGTACAGGCGGGCGGCTTCGCGCACTTTGGCAGCCGGAATGCCGGTGACCGGCTCCCAGCGCTCCGGGGACTGCGAGCGGATAAAGGCTTCGTAGGCTGCCCAGCCCTGCGTACGGCTGTCCAAGAAGTCCCGGTTCAACAGGCCTTCTTCCACCAGGACGCTGGCCAGGCTGTTGAAGAGGGGGACATTCGTACCCGGGCGAAGCTGCAGGTGGATGTCGGCCATCGCCGCCAGATCGGTGCGGCGCGGATCC
The DNA here is from genome assembly GCA_040376425.1 of Alphaproteobacteria bacterium. Taxonomy (GTDB): domain Bacteria; phylum Myxococcota_A; class UBA796; order UBA796; family SXON01; genus CAITDR01. The sequence continues at coordinate 22,319 of JBEIQS010000021.1, forward strand.
ACCACGATCAACGTGGTTCCGCGCAGTGCCGCCTGACGGATTCGCGCGCCGGTCACCGGGTGCGCCTCGGTGGCATTGCTGCCCACCACCATCAGCAGATCTGCGCGCTCGATGTCGTCCAGAGAGTTGGTTGCAGCTCCCGTTCCCAGCACCGTGCGCATGCCGGCGGCCGAGGGCGCGTGGCAAACGCGGGCGCAGCAGTCGATGTTGTTGGTGTGTCCGAAGGAGCGGATCCAACGTTGGAAGAGGTAGTTCTCTTCGTTGGTACAGCGGGAGGAGGAGAGGCCGGCCACCGCAGTGCCCGCCTTGCGGAATGCTGCCACCACCGCGGCAAGGGCCTCGTCCCAGGAGCAGGGCACCAGCTCTCCGTTGCGACGGATCAGGGGGCTGCAGAGGCGGTCTGGATGGTCCACAAAGGAGTGCGCGTAGCGGCCCTTTACACATAAATGCTGGCGGTTCGGCGGCACGGCAGCGCCGTCGATCCACTGCACCCGCTGCCCGTCCGTGTGGACCTCCAACTGGCAACCCACCCCGCAATAGGAACATGTAGTCTTGACTACATTTCCATTTTCGCCTGGTTGGAGCTTCTCGCGATCGCGGTCGGTCAGCGCTCCGGTCGGACAGCTCACCACACAGGCCCCGCAGCTTACACAGCCCGAGCTGGAAAAGTCCCCCTCTTTCCACGCCAGCGTGGTCTCGGCGCCGCGCCCCTCCACCCCCAGAACAAAAGCGCCCTGCACCTCTTCGCAGGCGCGCACACAGCGGCGGCAGAGGATGCAGGCATCCAAGTCCAGGTGGATGTAGGGATGTGTCCGGTCCTTCTTCCTCCCCCCAACAAAGCCGCCATAGCGACTACCGTCCACCCCCCAGTCCTGCAGCGTCGCGCCCACGGCCCCGCCCGGGCTCGCCTCCGACGCGATCAGCTCGCCCAGATCCCGCCGATAGGCCGCCAAGCGCGGGCTCTCCGTGTTCACCGAGATCCCATCGCGCGCAGGCGTCGTGCAGGAAGCCACCATACGCCCCTCCACCTCCACCATACAGCTCCGGCAGTGGCCCCCCCGTGACAGGCGAGGATCCGCACAGAAGGCGGGAACTTCCGCACCGGCGCTGCGGCAGGCATCCAGAAGGCTCCCACAGGCCGCCACCTCTTTTCCGTTGATGCGCAACATTCGATCCTCAGGTGCTAAAGACTTCGTCGCCGAAGTGTGTCAAGAGATCGCGCAAAGGGGCCGGTACACCCTGACCAAAACCGCAGAGGCTGCCCAGCGACATGGTCTCCATCAGCCGCTCCAGGCTGTCCCGATCCCGACAGCCCGCAAGTCGCTGCGTACCGACGCGACAGGGCGTGCAGTTGCCACAGGACTCAGCGCGAGCAAAGTCGAAAAGGTGGCGGGCCAAGGCGCCAGGGGTCACCTTGTCGTCCAGCGCCACAATCCCGCCGTGGCCCATTCCCGGCAGTGCGCCATAGGAAAGTGGGGTATCAAAGCCGGAAACCGGCAGTACGCGCCCCATCGGCCCACCGATCAGGGCCATCTTCCAGGGCCGACCGGGGATCTCGCCCCCAGCGCCCCGCTCCAAAACCTCGCGGAGAGGAGTTCCCAAGCGGATTTCCACGACTCCGGGCTCGCGCACGGCGCCCGAGATCGAAAGTGCCTTGGAGCGGGCCCCCCCACCACTGTGTGCAAGCTGCGCCACCGTCACCAGGGTCTCCACGTTCTGGACCACCGTCGGGCGATCCCAAAGGCCCGACGTCGTGGGATAGGGAGGTTTGGGCCAAGGTTCTCCGCGAAGACCCTCGATCGAGCGCAGCAGCGCCGTCTCCTCGCCACAGACGTAGCTGCCCGCCCCGGACACCACCTCCACCGGCAGCTCCCGGCGGTAGCGCCAGGCCGCGATCGCTGCTTTCATCCGGCGAATCGCCTCGGGGTACTCTTCGCGAATGTAGACGATTCCGTGCGTTGCACCGACCACTCGCGCACAGGCCAACATCCCCACCAGGATACTCTCCGGGTCCTCCTCCAGCAGGAGCCGGTCCACATAGGAGCCGGGATCGCCCTCGTCGCCGTTGGCCACCACATACTTGATATCCCCGGGCGCCTCGCGGGCGGCACGCCACTTGGCCGCGGTGGGGTAGGCGGCACCGCCGCGCCCCCGCAGGCCCGAGCTCTCCAGCATCGCCAGAAGTGCCTCGCCGTCGGGAAGACCGGTCGCTTCATCGGAGCGCGGACCGCCCAGAACATGCCGAAGAACGACGGGAGAATCCACCAGCGAACGTCGGGGACTGGGGCTGTTCGCTCCCAAGCGATCATGGGTCACTCCGGCGCGCTGCAGGGCTGGGGCCGCATAGCAGTGGCCCAGGCAGCGCACCTCCCCCGCCCCCGCGGGCAAATCCGTCACATGGCGCGCAAAATGACAGGACGTACCTGTACATACCCGTACATCTTGCGGGCTGTGGAGCTGATCATAGAAGCTACGGATCCCCTGGACCCGCACGGGGGGCATCCCGGAGCTGGCGGCCACCTCCGCGATGGAGCCGCCCGCAGCCAGGGCATCAATGGGGCGCTGGGCCGTGGGGACCCGACGGTGAGCATAGGCGAGGAGAAATTCCATTCGGCCTCCGGAATGGGGTATAGCAAGAATCGTGCCAACGGGGGAAGGGCTTTCTTCGCCGCCCAGAAAGTGCGGGTGTGCGATTTCGCCCGCTCTGCCTGTGCGGAAAGGCATGATCTGGATCAGGATCTTTGCAGGCCGCGGCCGCGCCGGCCGGGCGGGGCTTTCCCAACGCCTGCTTGAACCGTGCGCGAGGGCGTGCTAATCCCGCCTATGTCTTCGGCCCGCGCCGCACACAGCCCAGAGCGCCGGTCCGCACCGGCCGCCCCCGTGGTGGTTCGCACTCCGGACCTTACGGTGGGGCAGGTTTCAGAAATTCCCAAGAGTCCGGCCCAGCTTCTGGCCGAGCGCCTTGCCGGCAAGCTGGGTATGGATGCGCCACCGATCCGCACCGGTCCTGCCGCCTGGAAGCGTACGGAGTCGCATCGTACACGGGGTCTGTGGGAAGAGGGCCAGATTTGGATTGACGAACGTCGGGTTGATGTCGGGGGGGCCGACGGCGAGCGGCTGATGGCCCACGAGCTGGTGCATGCGGCGCAGGCCCGGAAAGGGGGAGGAGGAAGTACAGAAGCGGCCGAGGCGGAGGCATGGGCGCTGTCGCTGCGCCTGATGGGCGGAGATTCGGTGCGGCCGACCCTGGGACTGGGCGCCGGGCAAGTGGCGGCGGAGGGGGAGCCGCTGCTCCAGGCGCTGGCCTACCTGGACAAAACCACTCAAAAAGCCGACTCTCTGAAAGGAGATGAGCCAACCGGAAAGCCGGATGTGGACCAGCTCGTATCCTCCTATCAGGACGAGGTGGCAGAGGTATTGGGCCTGCTGCGAAAGGAGGACCTGTTCTGGAAGCTGGTCGATGCGATCGGCACCAGCCAAGAGGAGTCCGCGTTGGCGCAGGTGCGGACCACGGGCGCCTACCACGAGCTCGCGCGGCAGTGGGCGGTCACCCAACCCCCGGATGGGGACGAAAAAGTCTCTTCGGAAGAGCTGAAAGAGAGCCGACGGCTTCAACAGAAAGCCTACGATTGGGAGGTCTATTTCTGGGGCAACACGCGTGCCCGCAGGCAGGCCTACTGGCGTGTAGCTGAAGACGCAAAACTGCACCCGCCCCCGGCTGAAGTTGCCGTTCCCGACAAAGACGTACCCTCGCTGGCAGAGGGCAAGATCGCGGAGCTGAATACAAAAAAGAAGACCAACGCCCGTGGCCTCAGCATGGCCGACGCGCTCAGCCTGGCGGCCGTGGCGCTGCAGTCGGCGGCCTTCGTACGACCGGTGGCCACAGCAGCGCCACTGACCAGCTTCACGCAGATGGAGTCTGCGGGAGATCAGCCCTTTACCGACGTAGATAGCTTACTTGCGGGGCTCAAGTCTTCGGGGCCTCCCCCCTCGCCTGGCCTCTGGTCCCGGCAGGCCAGCCTGATTCCCATTTTTGCCACGGGGGTAGGCACCTTTTCATACGAATATACCAAGCAGTACCTGGATACGCTGCTCGTCGACCGGGCGGGCTCTTTTCTGGATACCGGCCTGGATAGGCTGGCCAAAGGTTCGGGACTTTCCAAGGTTCTGAAAGGAAAATACGTTGTCGGGCCCCTCTACACGCTGGCGCGAGCCTGGTACAGCGGAAAGCGGGATCTGGATGATCCCAGGTTCTGGACTGAGTTTGCGAGCAATGCCGAGGGCTGGGGTACGGTAGGCAAATCTGCTGGGCGCTTCGGAGATCGCTGGGATCGCCTGTTTTTCGGGGACGGGAACCTGGGTGACAAGATTGGCGACTCCTTCGGGCTGGTCGCCGACGGCGCCGAGGTCCTTCGCGACGTGCTGGATGCGATCGCCGGCATGTTCGGCAATCTCTCCGCACTCTTTTTCGTTCTGGGCATCCTGTGCTGCATCATGGCGGTTGCGTTTTCCTTCACCTTCCTCCTGGCCTGGCTCAGTCCTCCCTTCTTCACCATGGCGAACTTTATGTTCGGCCTGGGCGAGCTGCTGGGGGCCCTCAATTCCTTCCTCTCCCTGTTGTCGCTGCTCACACTGACCCCCTTGGTGACCATGCTGCGCACCAGTGCCGCCTTGGTGGTGCCCGCGAACCGCTACCACGAAGAGGCGGCCCTGTTACAGGATGCTGTCAACAATCATGCGCAGAAATCGGCGTCCTACCGCGCCGATCGCTCCGCCAAGGACCACCGCCAAGCCCGGGCCGAGCATGGCCGGGCCAGCGAGCTGGCGCAGCAGGGGCTTGGCCCGGCGCCCTCACCCGATCTGGGCAACCGGGGCTGGAAGAAGTTTCTGACTGTCGAACACTACAAGCCGCAGTTCGGCCAGAACCGCAAGAACATCTACAGTGACATGGCCGATACGAAGAAGAGCATCTCCAGCTACAAAATCGCCGGCCCTCAGGGGAACAGCGGGTCCTCCACCCAGGACGAAAACGCCCGGAAGCTGGCTGATTCGGAAGCAGTTCTCGATCAGCAACACAAGATTCGTATGGAGCTGTTACAAAAAAACATTACTATGGAGCGGCGGAAGATCCTGGAGAGAGAGCTGAATAAGTTGGGCTATGCGCGCAATCGTACTCCCCGGAAAGAGAAAGTCGATCGTGCACATCTGGCTGCGGAGATGGAGGTCATCCAGCAGAAATTGGCGAGTATTCCACGCTACAAAAAGCTGGCCAGGCAGACGGAGGCTCTTCGCAAGCAGCTTTTGTCAGACGCTGAGTCCACGCAGCATCGCCGTACGGTTGCAGAAATGCGGGTCCTGCTTTCCGCATGGCACTATGCCCTGATGGAAGGCTCATCGCTGAACATTACCGGCGGCTTCGGCTCCGCGTGGAAGGCGTGGCTCAGTATCCGGGAGTGGGCGGAGTGGCTGAGTGCCGAGGAGGAGCCCAAGGAGCCGGGCGGCTTGCTGGCGAAGGGCAAACAAACGGATCTGGAGTGGGGACTGAAGCTGCGGGCACACCGCCGTCAGGTCGATAGCCGCAAGAAGCAGCAGCTTGATGCCCATCCCTCCGCCCAGCTTGCCGAAGGCCTGGCGCCGCGGGTTCTTCCGGTCATGGGTGGTGGCCGAGCGGTGGATGATCCACTGCCCGAGCTCCTCGCTGCAGTGGCGCAGGCCCATGTGCAACGCCAACAAGCTGCGGCGGCCAACCTCGCGTGGCGGGAGGCGGAGGAGCAGGCCCGGGCAGCCTTCAGCCGTGAGGCCGAGGCCGCCGGTTGGGTGGGCCGCTGGGCCGGGCTGCTGGTGGAGGGGGTGCGCATCCAGGGTGCCGCCAAGCAGGCGATCCAGGACACCACGGGCGGCCACACCCGCGCGAACCAGCGTGCGACACAGACCAGCAACCAGAAGGTGCGCAGCGACCAACACGTACCCCGGGACAGCACCCAGACGCACAGCATGGGCGAGGAGGGGGACTACCTCACCGACGTGGATACGGGCGGAAAGCCGGACACCACGGTCACCTCTGCACTGGCCGAAGCCCACCTGCCGGCGCACGGCGTGCTGGTGTGGAGCAGCCTTGCTCAGGTGCAGCAGGTGGCCGCATCCTTGGACCAACAACATCGTGCAGATTCCACGTTGAACTCCCTGAATGCGGGAGCCGCCGACTGGCTGCTTCAGGATCTCGCCGGGATGGAAGAGCACCGTCGTGACAAGGAGACCGCCGAGCACAGGCGGGACGATCAGCTTCTGACCTGCGAAGCCAGCGCCCGCCTCACGCTGGACAACTTCGCGGTGATGAAAGAAAAGTCGGACGAAACCCGCGTGAAGTACGGTACCCCGAGCTTCTGGAACAACTTCCAGTAGCCCCAGAGAGGCGCCTCAGCTCCCCGTTGTGCGATTTCGCCCAGACCCCCTGTGCGGAAAGCAATGATCCGGGTCAGGAAATACACGAAATTGGGGCTTAGAGAAACTCCAGACGTTGCGCCTCGGCCTCCAGTTGATCGCGGAAGGCCGGGTGGGCGATGGAGATCAGGGCCCGTGCGCGTTGGCGTATGGTCAGACCATGAAGATTTACGCGTCCCCACTCGGTAACCACATGGTGGACATCGCCACGCGAAGTGACTACCCCCGCGCCGGTGGCCAGTGTGGGTACAATCCGGCTCACCGTGCCCTTCTTCGCAGTGGAGGGCAGCGCCACAATGGGGCGCCCCCCCGCTGACCGGGCGGCACCGCGCAAAAAGTCCACCTGTCCGCCGATGCCGGAATAGAACCTTGTACCAATAGAATCCGCATTCACTTGACCTGTCAAGTCTATCGCCAGAGCCGAATTGATGGCCACCAGGCGGGGGTGGCGGGCGATCAGGTAGGGGTCGTTGGTCACGTCCGAGGGCTGCATCTCCACCATCGGGTTGTTGTCCACGAAGCGATAGAGTTTTTCCGAGCCCAGCACGAAGGAGGTCACCGCCTTTCCAGGCCAAAGGGGCTTCTGCGCCCCGGTGATCACCCCCGCTTCGATCAGGGCCATCACGCCGTCGGAGAGCATCTCGGTATGGACGCCCAGATCCTTGCGGTCACGCAGTCGCGACAAAACCGCGTCGGGGATGCCGCCAATCCCCGTTTGCAGGGTACAGCCATCCTCGACCAGCTCTGCCACCCGCGCCCCGATCTGATCCTGCACCGGGTCGGTTTCGGGACCATCCAAGGTCACCAGTGGGCAGTCGTGCTCGACCGCATAGTGAATCTTGGAGCTGTGAATAAAGGAATTGCCCAAGGTGCGCGGCATGCGCGGGTTGATTTGGGCGATCACCATCCGCGCATTTTCCACCGCTGAACGCATCACATCTACACAAACACCCATCGAACAGTAGCCGTGGTCGTCGGGCGGGGAGACCTGCACCAGCGCCGCATCCAGGGGGAGTGGACCACCCGGCCGGAAAAGAGCGGGTATTTCTGAAAGAAAGACCGGCGTGTAGTCCGCATCCCCACTCTGCACGGCCGCGCGAACGGCCGCCCCGATGAACAGTGCATTCACGCGGATGTGGCCGAATACAGAGGGTTGTACAAGTGCTTTTGACCAGCGCATGGAGAGCATCTCTGCCACTTCCAGTGTCCCAAAACGGGCCGCCTGCCGGGCCAGCTCCTCTACCAGGATCTGCGGCTCGCCCGCATTGGCTCCAATCGCGATCCGACCCTGCACCGGAAGGGCCGCAATGGCCGTTTGAGCATCGACGCGCTTCATCGTTCCTCCCGCGCGCTGCTAACCCCTTCCGGTCGCCAAGGCCCCCCACACAGGTTGGTACGCCGCTTGCATAGACCGGTGCGCCCCGGAGTTCTCCATGGTCTGTGCTCGCACCCAATGTTGTCCCTGTCTGCGTCCCTGTGCCGCAGAAGATCAGCTTTCGCCGCTGATGATGCACGGCGAGCCCGTGCGCTTCCGCCGGGGCGAACAGCTCTGGCAGCGCGGTGATCAGGCCACCCACGTCTATAGCCTCTGCACCGGAACCTGGAAGCTCACCCAGCCCTGGGAAGAGGGCCGAGAGGTGATCCTGGATCTGGCGCATCGTGGCCAGATGGTGGGCGAAGAAGCTGCCATTCCGGGCAGTACCCGTCTGAACGGATGTGTCGCGCTCTCTGCGGGGAAAGCGGTGCGGGTATCTCGGGAAGTCCTGGCCTTGCTCGTACGGGAAGACCCCAAGCTCACCCAGGCCATGCTCCGAACCTCCTACCAGCGCGCCCGGGCGGTCAGCACCCGGTTGGAGGAGATGACCGTGGGCTCCGTGCGCAGTCGGGTCGCGCGGGTATTGCTGCGACTGGCCGAAGAGGAGGGCCTTGACGACGCACGCGGCCGCTTTGTACCCGTCCCTTTGCGGCGGGGAGACCTTGCCGATCTGGTCGCCTGCCGGGTGGAGACCGTGATCCGGGTGATGACCGACTGGCAGCGGCGGGAAGTGATCGACACCCAGCGCGAGGGATTTGTGATCCGCTCCCTCCGGGACCTGAAGCAGGATGCCATCGATGGTTAGTGACTCGGTTGTGAGTCACGCCACTTAACCGGGCGTTTTCCCTGCCTCATCCTTCGGCGGAGCTTCTGGGGGAAGGAGGAGGCGGAAGGCGGTCGCAACCCGACCGTTCTGCACTGGCCCTCCCTCCAAGGCCGGGTCCAAGAGCCAGGCCTGCTTCCAGGCTTCCACCGCCTCGGTGGAGCGCCCCTGCGCCTCCAGAGCCCGGGCGAGCAGTGCCAGACGCTCGGGGGCATCGGTACAGGGCGGCATACAGGTCGCCTGCCCCAGAAGCTGCAAGGCCGCCTCCGGGTCGTTGCGCCACAGCGCCGCCTGCGCCCGTGCCAAAAGTGCGGGAATATCCTCCTCTCCCTCTCCCAGTTCGGCGCCCGGGTCCACCTGAAGGGCTGCCCGAAGGGAGAGCCGCGCCGCCACCTCCTCCGGGGCGCGACCCATCGCCAGATCCAGGCGTCCAAGCGCCACCAACAGCGCCACTTCCAGCGCATCGGTGGCCGGCCCCGGCGCCCGCGTCCGCAGTACCCCCACCAGTGCCCGCGCCCCCTCGTAGTCCCGGCGCTGTACGCGCAGCTCGATGCGGCGGCGAACAGGAAGTACAGTCATGCTGTCGGTGCGCTGCCAGTGCTCCAGGAGAGGATCCAGGTTCTCTGTCCCTTCCACCGCCTCGGTCACCTCCACACGTAGCTGCGCAACCTCGGGAATCCACAAAAAGGCATCGGGCAGGCGCAACAGAAGGCTGCGGGCATCGTCCGCGCGCCCCGTCGCGAAAAGCGCGCGCGCCGTAGGCTCCAGAAAGCGGGGGTCGTCCTTGTGGTTCCCCAAGATCTCTTGCCAGTCCAACAGGGCTTCCTCGCGATGGCCGGCGCGTCCTGCCAGCCAGGCCCGCTGGGCCGCAAAGAGCGGCGAGTCCGGCCGCTCCAGCATGGCTCTTCCCAGGCTCTCCGAAGCTTTTCCCGCATCGGGTAGCGTGCCCATCTGCCAGCGTGCCCAGGTCCACTGGGCGATGGGCTGGCGGGGGTCCACCAGCACCGCCCGGAATACTGGATGCGCCTTGCCAGCGGGAAGAGGGTCGGGCAAAGGCAGGATTCCGTAGTACAGTGCCGCCGCACGTCCGGTCAGCAGCTCGGCGTAGCTGTCACGAGAACCCGCTTTCGACCAGGAAAGTCGCACCGCCTCTGGTACCTCCACCCCCAGGGTGGCCGCAGCTCCCTCCAGAAGGGCACCAAAGGCGGGCCAGGGCGCCTCGCGCGTCGCCTCCGCGAGGGTGCTCTCGCAGAGCCCACCCGCCACACAAAGCTCCAGCTCCAGCTCAAGTTTTTCCGGCGTACCGCGCGCAAAAAAGCGACCATCCACCACCCGCGTGGCCATCTTCAGCGCATCATCGCTCGGAGAAGGAACCTGAGCGGAGATATGCGGCACAACGCCGGGCAGATCGTAGAGCCCCAGCTCCATCGCCGCCGTGGCTAGCCCGCGAAACTCCGCATCCCAGCGAAAAGGCTGCTCCACCTTCAGGATTGGAAGACGAAGCTCGGTCAGTTGGGGCGCCTGCCGTGTGGGAGCGGAGGCCGGCTCCGGCGTGGGAGTGGTCTGCGTGCAGGCCAGCAGGAGCAACATCTCCTCCCTATAGCGCGATTCCGGTTACATTGCCGCCAATGGCGGATCCCGTACCGGGTCGGTGGCGTTGGTGGTGGACATGGATGCAGCGGGCGCTGCTGCTGGGCGGCCTCCTTGGCGCCGTGGGTAGCCTGGTGGCCTGGCGGTGGTTCGACCAGGAGATCCTCTCCACCCTGCCGGAAAACCTGGGTCCAGACAGTGACTTCCGCTTTCCCTGCTCGGTGCAGGTCTTCGCGGCGGACGGCAGCGCCGTGGACGAATTCTACCTGGAGCGGCGGATCTGGGTTCCCATCAACGAGCTGCCCAGGCATGTATGGCAGGCATTTATCGCCAGCGAGGACAAGCGCTTTTTTGAGCACGAAGGTGTGGATCCCATCGGTATTGCTCGGGCGTTGGTGGTCAACCTGCAGGGCGGCTCGGTCCGGCAGGGGGGATCCACCATCACCCAGCAGTTGGTGAAGAACCTGCTGGTGGGAAAAGAGAGAAGCTACCGTCGGAAAATGCGAGAGGCCGTGCTGGCCTACCGGCTTGATCGAGAGCTGGACAAGATGGCGCTGTTGGAGCTGTACATCAACTATGTCGCGCTGGGAAGCGGCAATTATGGCGTTGAGGCCGCGTCGCGGGACTACTTCGGCATCTCTGCCCGGGAGCTGGATGTCGGCCAGGCCGCGCTGTTGGCGGGGCTGGTCCCCGCGCCGTCCCGCTACTCGCCCAGGGCCCGTCCCGAGCTGGCCGCGTCTCGACGGGAAACCGTCCTCAAGCTGATGGTCCAGCAAAACTATCTGGACGCCGTACAGGCCAGTCGGCACCTGCAGGATCCGGTGGTGGAGCTGCGGCAGAGCGGCAACAGCGGTGCAAATGCCGCCTACCTCACCGAGCTGCGGCGCGAGGTGCGGCGGGTCTACGGCAGCGACTTCCCCTTTTTGGAAGGCATGCAGGTCCACAGCCCCTTGGAGCCCGAAATCCAAGCCATCACCGAAGAGGCGGTGCGGGAGGGGCTGCGGGCACTGGAGGCACGCCAGGGAGCCAGAGGTCCAAACCGGAATATTCCCGAGGCGGGCAGGGAGGTGTTTTACCTGCGTGGCGACGGCCTGAAGCTGGACGACAACCAGAGAGACTTCCGAAGCCCGCGGCCGGGGGAGTGCTTTTCCGCCCTTTCTACGCAGGAAGACCAGCTACGGGCCGGGCCCTTCTCTTTCCGCCTCGCGGCCGAGGACCTGGACCAGAATGTGCGCGGGCAGGAGGGGGGGCCCAAGCCGCTGCGACAGATCCTGAAGGCCGGCGACGTGTTGTCCGTATGTATCCCCGAAGACGAGGCGATACCGCCGCCCAACCCGCGGCAGGTGCGTCGGCAGGTGCGTCCCTGGGCGGAGGGGGCCGCGGTGGTGATCGAAAACCAGAGCGGGCATGTGATCGCGCTGGCCGGTGGCTGGTCGGTCGGGCTGGAGGGCTTCATTCGCGCCACACAGGCGCGGCGCCAGCCCGGTTCGTCCTTCAAACCTTTTGTGTACGGTGCGGCCATTCAGAGCGGTCGGCGCCAGACCGACATCGTCGTGGACAGCCCCTTCGCCCTCATTGGAACCAACGGACTGCCGTGGGTTCCCCAAAACTACGACGGAAAGTACTTTGGGGCGGTGATGCTGCGGCGGGCCATCGCGCTGTCGCTCAACACCGTCGCCGTGCGGCTGGCCAACGACGTGGGGGTCGAAAAAATTGTGCGGTTGGCCCGAGGCCTGGGTGTCCGAACACCCTTGCGCTCCGATCTCACTGTCGCCTTGGGCTCCTCGGAGGTCACGCCGATGGACATGGCTCTGGCCTACTCCAGCATCGCGCGGGGCGGGGTGCGGATCGAGCCGGTCTATATCAGCCGGATTCTCGATCGGAAGGGGAGAACGCTGGGGCTGGAGGGGGAAAAGAGTACCCTGGGTGGCGACGAAAGCCGTGAACTGCCCGGAGGAGCGGGGGAGCGGGTGATGGACGCCGGGGACGCCCAGGTGCTCATCGACATGATGCGGAACGTATTTTTGTCCGGGACCGCAAAAAAAGGCCAACGACCGGGTATGGATTTTGCCGGGAAGACCGGCACCACGTCGGGCTATGTGGACGCCTGGTTTGTGGGCTACTCCCCGCGCTATACCGTGGCGGTGTGGGTGGGGACCGACGGAACCGCTTCGATTGGAGATAGAGAAACGGGCGGGAAAACGGCACTTCCGGTGTGGAGCCGAATCATGGATGCACTGCCCAACGTGCCGGGCGAGCGATTTTCGGTACCGACGGATGCCCTGTTGCTGCCGGTGGATGGGGCTTGGCTGGCTTTCCGGCGCGGCAATGTGCCCGATGGGCTGCTGCCCGAGGGGCCGGTGGTCGGCGCCGTGCTGCCCCCCTTCGGGCTGAGCCCTCCGATGGCCGCCCGGCCGCTGCCTGCTGAGGCTCCGAGCGAAGAGGATTGACAGGTCAAACGTTAACAAAGCCCATGTCTTGCGTGACCTTCCGGGTTGCAAGCCTTTTTCTTCTGAACCCTGGCAAAAAGGTGTCTTGGTGGTTAGACCCTGACCTCCAAAGGAGTCCCCGTGGGTTTTCTCGATAGTCTGCTCGGAATGTTCGGAATTGGCCAGCCGAAGATCAGCATCACCATTGACAACAACCAGGTCAAGCAGGGTGCACTGGTGCGCGGAACGGTCACGATCACCGGCGGGCGTCGTCCGCTCCCCCTCACCGCGGTCATCGTGAAGGTCCAGCAGAAGGAGGAGAAGAAGACCGAGTCCGGCACCACCACCAACAGCGATACCAAGTTCGAGCTGAACATTCCCCAGGGTGGTCGCACGGTGGAGCCCAACCACAGCATGTCCTTTGACTTTGTGGTGCAGGTCCCCGCCGACACCAACGCCAGCGGCGGCGCCTTCCGGCACGAAATCGAAGGTTCGGCGGACGTTCCCGGCTGGGATCCCTCTGCGGAAGCCAAGATCACCGTACTGCCCGAGCAGGACGAGTGGGCGGGCGAGGATCTGAAGCGCTACCACCTGCTGCCCACCGAGCGGCACTTCCGGCACAGCTCAGTCCACGGCGACTACCGACTTCTATGGGTAGATGGCGGCTTTGCCACCACATGGAAGACGGAGATCTCCCTGCGCAATGCCGACGGCTCCGCCCGTGCAAAGATCCACGGCTGGGGCAAGGCCTTCGCCGCCAGCGCCGACGGAAAGCAGCTTGCCGCCAGCAACGGCTATAAGCAGGTTGCGATCTTTGATGCTTCCAACGGGGAAATGACCGCGGGCCCCTTCGACATGGGCGACTGGATCTTCGACCTGCTCTTCCTGCCGGACGGCAGCTTGCTGGCCAGCGCCTCGGAGAAAATTTTTGTGATGGACGGTCAGGGTAACCAGACCGGCCTGATTGAAAAGCTGGGAGATTCTGGATTCTATGCCGGTGGTCTTGCGCTTGCCCAGGATGGATTTTTTATCACCGACTCCAACGGAAGCCGCATTGTGAAGGCCGACAAGGCCGGCAATGTGCTGGCCGGCGCCCGGCTCAGCTCTCCCAGCGCGCTGTTTTCGCTGCCGGACGGGAAAGTGGTGGTGGAATGCCACGGATCGGTGGAGGTGCTCGACGGAAACCTGAAGAGCATCAAGTCCTGGGACCTGCTCGGGCAAGAGGGTGTGCGCTACCTGGGCCAGAGCGAGCACAGCTACACCCACTTCAAGGCCATGCCGCACCTGTCTCCCGACGGAGCTCAGGTATTGGTGCAGGACGGTTCCGGCCTGTTGTGGCGGATGGACGTGGGCAGTGGCGAGCCCGTGCAGACCTACGACCGCGCCGTGCTCGATCACGTCGAGGACGTACTGTGGCTGGATGGAGGCCACTTCCTGGCCATCACCAACGATGGAAAGGTGCGGAAGATGTCCGTGGCCGGCGGCCCCGCCGTCTTCGAGCACCAGGACATCTGAAATTATTCCCGCGGGCCTGTAAGAGAGAGGCTGCTGCGGCGTTGAGAAAGCGTACAGGAGCCAAAATGCGCGTTCTCATCGTCGGAATCCTCTCTCTCGCCCCCACCGCCGCCTTCGCCTGTGCCATGTACATCCCCAACGAAAAGCTGGAGCGGGCGATGGTCCAGGTGGACGAGGCCGCAAAGGCGCCGGTAGCACCGGTGGTGGTACAGCCCCAGCCCACCGGGCCGGTCATCCCTGAGCTGACCGCGCCGGTTGCGCCCATCCCGCCCACCAGTATGATCCCCGAAGTGGAGCCTGCCTCCTGAAAAAAAAGCCCTCCTCAGCAACACGCTGCGGAGGGCTTTTCTTGTTTCGGGGGATAAGCCCTGCATGCCGTGAATTCACGCAGGGCGGCGGCTATCGCCGGCGCCCTTTTGTCGGCCCAATCCCAGCAAGGAGGTCGCGATGAAGGCTGCATGGTGGGGATTTGACCTGCTGGTGGCGTTAATGGTGGTGGCCGCCTTGCACCCGGTTGTCGCGGCCGAGCCCTCCGGCGGGCACCAGGCGGTCCAGAAGGGCGACTGCGCCATGTGCCACATCACCCCCGGGGTGGCGGCACCGGACCGGGCGGGCTCCTGCGTGAGCTGCCACGAGTGGGTGCGCTCGGTGTCGCAGAACCCGACCGCACGTGCCAAAGCCCTGGAGTTTTTCCCGCTGTGGCCCCGCTACGAGCGGAACGTGGTCAGCTACTTCGCCGTGCCGGACCTGGGCGTGGCCGCCGCCCGCCTCGATCCGGCGTGGATCCAAGAGTGGCTGGGAAATCCCCACGATCTACGGCCCGCCATGCCGGAGACGATGGTGCGGCTGGGCCTCACGCCCGGCGAGCTGGGGGAGATCGCTGCGTGGTTCGGGGCACAGCAGCAGCCCGTACCGGCCACACCCGCCCCCAGTCCCGCCAATATCGAAGCTGGAAAGTCGCTGTTTGCCACCCGCGGCTGCATCGCCTGCCACAGCTTTGGTGCGGTGTACCCCGGTCCCGGCATTCCCAGCGCTCCGGACCTCCAACACAGCCGCAAGCGGATGAAGTCCGACCGGATCGTGGCGTGGATCCAGAACCCTACGGCGATGCACCCCAAGGCGGTCATGCCCAACCTGGGCATCTCGCTTCCCGACGCCATCCAACTGCGGGACTTTCTGGTACTCGCCGATCCCGGTGGAAGTACGGCCAAAGCGCCGCCCAAGCTGACCAAGCTGGCCCGGCCAAGCTGTGACGGAAAGAGCCCCCCCTCCTCCAACCCCACCGTTCGCTGGGAGCAGGTCGAAAGCCAGGTTTTTGGCAAAATCTGCGTCCACTGCCACATGGACCCCAGCCAGAACGAAGGTCGCGCCGGCCCCGGCAATGCCGGCGGCTTCGGGTGGGCCGCCACGGGAATTGAGCTTCAAACCCGCGAAGGAGTGGCCGCGCACGCCCCGGCCATCCTGGATGCGATGCTGCGCCGCCGCGACGAGCTTCCGCGCGACGTGGTGCTCCCCGGGCAGGTTCCCGCAGACATCCAGCGTCCCACAAAGCCGGGGATGCCCCTGGGCTTACCGGCCATCCCGGATGCGGATATCCAGATGGTGGCAACCTGGATGGGCGAGGGCTGTCCGGGCTGAGGGCGGTTTGGGGGGCGGACAGCCGGGGGAGGAGGCCATGACAGGCCGCTGGACGAGGGCGGGATCGGCGGAAGGCGGGCTTCCCATTCTCTGAGCCGCTCCTTCGCTTTTTTCAGCTCGCGTGCGCGGTTTCCTTTTAGGAGAGCCAGCAGAGGATGATCGTCCTGCTCTGCCTGGACCAGCACCAGGGCCTGCAAGAGCTTGTCGGCATCCAAGGCATCTTCAGGGCGAAGATCCTGGAGGATGCGGGCTGCCACTCTTCCCAGATCTTCGCGAAGGGAGAGAGCGGTGGGGGAGGCTACAGACTACAGTAGCTCGGTCCCCCTCAGTTCCGCCTCCTCCACCACAGCGTCACCCCCACCACCAACCACGGAAGCGGCGATCCTCCGCGCTTTTTCTTCGGTGTTGTACTGCATGTACTACCGCCGCTACAAGAATCTCCCGAGCAGCCATTGTCGCAGCCGGTGCCCTCCGCACCGCAGCCCAGGGCCGACTCGATGTCGTAGTCCAGCGAGCCACCGTCGCAACCCAGCGATGCCCCCTCACAGCCGGGAAGCTCGATCGGCTCCACAGCATCCACCGACAGCAGCGCGTAGCCGCCCAGCCACTGCCCACTTTCGTCGGGCATCCACCACAGCCCCGCCAGACCCAGCCCCTGATAGGTGGGGATGGTGACCACCGGCAGCAGATCCGCAGGAAGTACCGAAGAAAGGAGCTGCGGCACCAGCTCGGCCAGTCCATCACTGTAGCCGTAGGGCAACAATTCGTGGTCCTGCTCCACAAAATGCAACAATGTGGGATCGATGACCAGGGCCGGGGTCAGTGTGCCATTTTCGTAGGGTAGATCCAGACCAATCTCCCCTGCCAGGTCCACCCCGAAGGCCTTGGCCTGCCGGTTGTCCAGCTCGGCGTAGCCCCGCAGCGCGATGCCCTCGGTCAACAGCCGGATCGGGGCGTCGTTGTCGGAAAAGCGCACGGCGGGCGGCTGATCGGCGGCAATCACCAGGGTCAGCGGCTTGGAAACCGGAAAGAGATCCTCAAACTCCGGCCCGAACACGGGCCCGAACAGGCTGGTGTCCAGTGAAAGCCCGCCTGCATCCTGCACACTCAGGCAGAGCATCCCGGACTGCCACACGGTGTACAAGAGCGCATCCACAAGCTGCTTGTTCACCATCACCGCCGCGTCGTAGGCCAGCGAGCCGTCCGGAGCCAGCCCGCTGAAGGCCGGCCAGGCCGCATCGGTGCCGGGCGGCGTGCCTTCGGGTACGCAGGGGTTCGGCTCCCCGCCGGTGATGGTGGCAGAAACCCCGATCAATAGCCCATTGTTGTCGATCTCAATGGTGTCTGGGGCCAACGCGATGCCCACGGTGCTGGAGCCCAGCGCCAGCTCGGTGGACAGGGAGAGCTGCTGAAAAGCGTCTTCAATCGGGGCTTCCAGACTCGCGCCCAGGTCGGTCAGGCTGGGCTCCACCAGCCCCAGCAGCAGGTCGGTGATGGCGTTGGAATTCTGCCCCAGGAGCGTGCCGATGGCACTGGAAAGCAGGCAGTTGTCCAGCGGATTTCCGATGGGCGACAGGTCCAGCTCCACCACGTCCACCGTGGCGTCCACACCGCCGGGAATGGCCACCAGCCCCAGCCCGATGTGCGCTTCCAGCGTAGTCACCGGCAATTCCACAGAGCAGACCTCGGCAAGATCCACCAGCACCGCGCAGTCGCCGCTCACCGTCAAGCTACCCCGGCTGGAGTCGATGGTTCCCCGAAGGTAAAGGTCTAACCTTCCATTCGAGGGGACCATTTCCACATCGGAGATGTGGATGCCCACATCCAGCCCGTCCAAGGCGTAGCTGAGCACCGCGTCGGGTTGTCCCTCGTCGCAGACCAACTCACCGGCGGTGGTGCCGATGGTGAGTTTTTGAGGAGCAAGGGCGGCGATCCCCTCTCCAAGGTGCTCCAGGCCCGCTGCAGACAGGTGTACTGCCACGGCATGGGGAATGGGATCCAGCGCCCACGCAGTCGCCACAAACAGGAGCATCCGCCCTCCAGCGCGCAGTATAGCGGAATTTGTCGGCGATGGGAGCGGTGGGGTGGATGCGCCCGTTGCTCGCCCATTGGTTGGCGCGCGGGTGCGTCACCGGACGCGGATTTTTCCAGCCTCTACCTTCTCGATCCAGCTCCTGACCTCTTCCCAGTGCTGGAGCATCAGCGGGTCGTTGTGCCCGCCCGGTACACGCAGCAGCGGCGCGCCCAGCGCTCGGGACAGGTCCTCGGCCTGGGTGATCCGGATCAGGTAGTCCTCCTCCCCATGCAGCACCATCGCGGGACAACGCACCTTCGGCGCCAGTTTCAGGCTGTCGAAGCGGTTGTGGATCAGGTGCTCCACCGGCCAGCCCCACAGCTCGGTCGCCACTCTCTGTGCGGAAGCAAATGTGCTCTCCAACAAAAGCCATTGAAGGGGGCGCTCGGCGGCGAGGCCCACGGCCACCCCTCCGCCCAGGGACTTGCCCACCACGGCCACCCGCGTGTCGATCTGCGCGGCCACTGCGTAGACCGCCCGGGCGTCCTTTCGCAGCCCCTCCTCGGAAGGGCGACCGTCGGAGCCGGGGTAGCCGCGGTAATTTGCCTGGACCACCTCCCAGCCTTCCTGGCGGAGCTGCTCAAATTCCCGCGGCCGCTGCCCCACCGTCGCGCCGTTGCCTTCAAACCAGATCACCACCCCGCGCCGTGGTCCCTCCGCGGACAGCCGCCACCCGTAGAGCTGTACCCCGTCCTCCGCCGTGATCTGGAGCTCCTCGGCCCCCTGAAGCTGTGCCTGCTTGGACAACCAGCTCCGGCTGAGCGGTGGAGCAGGAAAGAGCATTTTTTCTTCGAGAAGCTCAAGACCAAACATCGTTGTCATCGCCACGATCAACACCCCCACTATCCACCAGCGCTTCCGCATGTTTTCAGCCTATCACGCCCGCTGCAAATGCCCTTTGGGAACACCTGTCCAGAGAAAATGTGCGCTGACCCCGGGTCTGGTGGGTGCGGGTTTGCGGAAAGTGGGGGATGTTGAGCCATGCGCGCCTATGTCCGCCTCCTGCATCCGGATGGTACCGAGTACGAGCTGTCCTCGGGCGACATCATCGGCAGGCTCTGGTCGGCTGCTCTCCCCCTGGATGACGCGGCCGTTTCCGAAGCACATGCGATGGTCAGCCTGCGAGGTGACGAGCTGAAGCTGCTTTCTCTGCGGGGAATGTTCTCCCTGGGGGCCAAGCCCATCAGCGAGCTGGTCTTGGAAGAGGGCCAGCGGATCTGGTTCTCCCGCGAGCTGTTTTTGGAGGTGATCCGGGTGGAGCGGCCCTCCGAAGTCCTGGCGATCGAAGGGGAGGGGCTGGGCCGTCAGGTGCTCACCGGGGTCTGTACGCTGGTGACCCAGCCGCGCCCCCAATTGTTGCCGCGCGCCGAAGACGCCAAGGCCGCGCGGATCTGGACCAACGGCGCCGCCTGGCGCATCCGTTTGCCGGGCGGGGAGGCCCGCGATCTTCGCCCCGGCGATCGGGTGGAGCTGGATGGTCAGGTCTTTCATGCGGTGGCGGTCTCCCTGGAGAGCGCCGCCCGTCCCGCCACCCGCGCTGCGCTCTATGGATCGCTCAAAATCATCGGAAATTTCGATACGGTGCACCTGCATCGGAAGGAGGGGGGGCCTGTCTCTCTCTCCGGCATTCAAGGCAGAATTGTCTGTGAGCTGATCTCTCTGGGGGGGGCGGTCGCCTGGGATGTGGTGGCGGCCGAGATCTGGCCAGACGAGGTGGACCGCGCGAGTCTTCGTCGTAAGTGGGATGTGAACCTTGCGCGCTTGCGTGCGAACCTTCGCGAGCAGCGGATTCGCCCGGATCTGGTCCGTGCGGACGGGACGGGCAATTTTGAGCTGTTTCTCTATCCCGACGATCAGATCGAGGATCGCGCGTGAGTCGGTCGGGGGAGCGTGGTCCGGATCTGGGCGGCAGTGGCCTCTGGAGTGGGGCGGTGAGCGGAGATTTGTTTCCCGTGTCCGCCCCCGATTCGTCGGCAAGCACAGATGATTTTGACCTACCGGAGCCCAGCCGCTATGTGCGTGGCGCGCTCTTGGGGGTGGGGGGATGGGCCGGGTGGTGGCGGCTCAGGACCTGCGCTTGGGCCGCATGGTGGCGCTGAAGGAGGCCCTTCCGGGGAACGAGGCGCGTCTGGCGCGCGAGGCAAAGATAACCGCAATTCTGGATCATCCGGGGATTGTGCCGGTCCATGATGCGGGGCGCAGTGCCGACGGTCGGGCCTGGTATGTGATGCGGTTGGTGCGCGGTCGTAGTCTGGCAGAGGCCATCGCTGGTGCCGGCGATGTACAAGAGCGTTTGCGCCTTCTCCGCCACCTCCTACATGCATGCCAGGCGATGGCCTACGCCCACTCGCTGGGCGTGATCCACCGCGACATCAAGCCGGACAACATCCTGGTGGGGGAGTTCGGCGAGACTCAGGTGATGGACTGGGGCCTGGCCCGCCAGGGACAGCTTCCCGAGCTGCCACCGGTGGGGGAGCAGCAGGTGGGTTCTCAGACCTTGGCGGGGTCGTTGCTGGGAACGCTGGCCTATATGAGCCCTGAGCAGGCGCGTGGGGAGGAGGTGGGACCGCCCACTGACATCTGGAGCCTGGGAGCGGTGCTCTATGAGATTCTGACGGGGAGCCAGCCTTTTCGTGGTGTGGATGCGCGGTTGGCGCTGGAGCAGCTCCGCCGTGGGCACCTGCCGCCGATACGCGACCGCGCGGAGGACGTGCCGCCGGAGCTGGTGGCAGTGCTGGAGCGGGCGATGGCGCCGCTGCCCGCCGACCGCTATCCTTCTGCCAAGCTCCTGGCCGAAGATCTGGCCAGCTACCTGGATGGTCGTCCAGTGGCTGCCTATCGCTACTCGCCGAGAGAGCTGTTTCTGCGGCTGCTGCGGGCCTGGCGCCTGCCCTTGACGGTGGCGGCCGTCGCGCTGGTGCTGCTGGTGGGCTCCCTCACGGGCAGTGGTCTGCGGATCATGGCCGAGCGCGATCGTGCGCGCCTTGCAGAAGCGCACACTGCGGCTGCCCTTGCTGCGTCGGATCGTCATCTTGCAGAAGCATTGTTGCAGCAGGCATTTCATGCTCAGGAAGCGGGAATTCGTGCGGAAGCGGAGATGTTTGCCATCCGCTCGGCGGCCCTTCGCGAAAGCCCCGAGGCCCGGGGCATCCTGGCGGGCTATGCGCTGGCGCCCCGCCCTCGACTGATGGCCAGTACTCCCCTTCCCACCTGCGAAAAAGTGGTGATTTCGGAGTTGGGGGACCGGGTGCTTTGCCTGCGTGACGGAAAGCTGCACCTGCAGGTTGGGGAAAAAACGTTGCAGCAATGGGAGCTTTCGGTCACGGACATGGCCTGGGTGGGGGAGCGGATTTTTTCGGTGAGCGCCAGTCCCCGGACGGTGGTGGAGATGCTGCCGGACGGCAGCGTGCGGTCGCTTGATATTTCGATGGGGCAAGTTGTATTTTCGGGGATACCCGTCGGTACTTTGCTGCCGTTGGGGACCGTGGAGGCGCTGGAGGCCCTGGATGTGGCCACGGGCGCGCGCATCTCCTGGGGACGGGCGCCGTCCACCGTTCTGCAACGTGCCATCTCCCCGGATGGCGCGCGGATGGCGGCGGTACTTTTCACCGGGCAGGTGGTGGTGGGCGAGCGCGGCGGGTCGGTTCGCAGCTATCCGCTCCGCGATCTGCCCTCGCCGATGACCTTGGCTTGGGTACAAAATAAATTTTTGTTAGGAACGGCAAATGGACGTGTCGCCCTCCTGGACCTTGAATTGGGGACGCTCGCCGATCCGATCCAAAGTGCGGTGGGGCCGGTGCGGGCACTGGCGCCGCTGCCGGAGGATGGTCGCGTTGCGGTATTGGGGGATACCGGCGCCGCCGTGCTGGAGCTTCGTTCTGGGGATTGGCCGGTGCGTTTTCTCAGCACGGAGCGTCAGGCGTTGCGGGTGGTTGCCGATGGGGTGGTCATCGCAGGACGCGCGCTCCAGCGCTGGGGACTACCGGCATGGGCACCTCCGCTTCACTACGCCCAGCGTTCTGGTCTGACCGCGGCTGTGCCCTCGCCCGACGGTCGCTGGCTGGCCCTGACAGGGGGCGACGGGTTGGCCGTCCTTGAGCCTCTCCTTCCGGGGCTGGAGTCGGTGGACCTGAGGCGGCATCAGGCCGTGGTGAAAGGAGCCACCTTTAGCCTGGATAGTGCACAGGTGGTGATGATTTCCAGCGGGGACCAGGCGCTCACCGTCTACGACCGGGCGGCGCACACCTTCCTCAGCCCTGCTATCCGTACCCAGCTTCGTCGGGTGGGGATGTTGGCTTCTGGGCTCACGCTGATCGGAGATTTCGGTATGGGAATCCTGTTTTTCCGACACGCCGACTTGGCGACCTGGCGGGATGATGCGTTCAAGCGACCGGTACAGGATCTGGGGGTGAGCAGCGGTGGGGAGTGGGTAGCGGCATTGGAAGAGGGGGGGAAGATCATACGTTACCCTTCTTCCGGTCAACCGGAAGCGGAGGTGCTCTTTGTGGACCCGGCAGCGGACGCGGTGGATATTTCGGCAGATGGCCGGCGGCTGCTGACGGTGGGGGGAGGGGAGCTGCAGCTCCGCGGGGCGGACGGTGGCCCGATTTGGCGGAGGTCCCTGGAGGAAAAGATGATCGATGTTGCTTTTTCTCCTGGCGAACGCTGGGTGGCGGCCTCGAGTCTGGAGGGGCCGATCCGGGTGTGGTCTGGGGAGGACGGTCGCCTGCTGGCGGTGCTCCGGGGCCACAGCAACCGGGTGCCGTATGTGGAATTCAGTATGGATGGAAGTACACTTTTTAGTGCCTCTTGGGACCACAGTGCCCGGCGCTGGGCAACCTCTCCCTTCGAGGCGGGCGTTGCCGACCTGTTGCAGGCGATCGAGACGGACTGGGGACTTTCAGCCGCCTCCGCTCCCTGAGCACCTCCTCCACCTTTCCCGCCGATCGGGTTATGCTGGACGTAATGTCCTCAGACGCCCTCTATGCCCGGACCCAGGAGAGCCTACGGCGCTCGGGGGAAGTTGTCCTGGTGCCTTCCGATCGGAGTGCAATGCTGCCGACCGGAGGCGTTTTTTCGCCTTTGCGGAGGGAACCGGGCCGGATTGATCTAGGACCACCGCTGCTGCAGCGCCTCGCAGACCTGGAGCCGGAGCCGGTGGTGGCCTTGGCCTTGGCCGAGCGTGTGCTTCAGGATGTGGAGCTGCTCCACCGCCTCGGGGGTGCGCACGGCGCTATCGATCTGGATGGCTGGGGTTTTGACGATGCCGGTTATTTCCGCGTTCGACCTGTATTCCGCGCCGACCAGGAGCTGAGCCAGGAGGCCGACATCCGTGCGGTTGCCGCAGCCCTTTCCGCACTGGTGACGCCGGAGGCGCTGGAATTTGCGGGCTTTACCCAAGCCAAAGTATGGTTTCAAAGCCTGGGGTCTTCTCGGCTGGGGGATGCTCGCTCGGTGCGGCAGGGGCTGGTGGCCATGATCGGTCGTCGACCGATTCAGGAGCCGCTGCGGGAGTTTTTGGCCCGGGTTGGGGGGCTGCTTCCGCCCCTGGCCCGCTCTTTTGACGTGGTGCCCGTGGTGGCCCCCCGCCCGGACCCAAATTTGAACCAACGGGATCGGGCCCAGACAGACGCGCGGCTGTGGGTGGAAGCGGAGCGGCAGCGGATGGCTGCCGAGCGCGAGCAACGCCGGGCGGCGTTGTTGGCCCGGCCCGATCTGCAGTCCTGGTATGAGGAGGAGCAGCAAAAGGCGGATCAGGCCCGCTTTGCCCGAGAGCACGCGGTGGCCGAAGCCGAGGCCGAGCGGCGCCGCTTGTTGGAGCGTCGCCGGGAAGCCGAGCGGCAGCGTCGGGAAGCAACTCCGGTAGAAGCCATGGAAGACGAGGACTCTCCAGTTCCTTTCCGGACCGTCCAAAGCCCGATTGTGATCCACCTGGAGGAGCCCGGTGGCCTGCCCCCCCTTGGCCCGGCGGCAGAGCCCGCCCCCATCACGGAGGAGGACAGCTCGGGTCCGGTGCGGATTCAGGTGGATCTCCGAGAGGAAGATCGCAGCCGCCTTCGGGATGCGCTGGCCGTGAAGCCACCCGAAGCAGCGCCCCTGTCGAACAACCCGGCCGTGGGCTACTTGCGGACTCCTCCAACTCTTACCTCTCTTTTTGAGGTGAATCCGCCCGACCGTTCCGACCTCGACTCAGAGGACGGTGATCCCGACCGGCGCCCCGGTGCATCACGATGGGCCCTTCAGGACGAGACCTCCCACGCTCAACACGACGATCCGGGGCCCGTCGTCGAAGGGTTGCCCTCCGAAGTGGAAGAGGATGGCGCGGAATTCATGGCTCTCCGCGCAGAAGTGCAGACGGAGCCCGATGAAGCAGTCGGTCTGGGAGCGACCGTGCGGGCCGCTGCGGACCGCCCAGTCCCGGCGCCCGTGGAGCAAGTGGAGCCTGTACCTGCCGAGCTGCCCTCGGCTGTGGTGCCCGCTGCGCAGGAGCGGCCACCCCTGCCCAAGATGCCGGTCCTGATCGAGCTTCCGCTGGAGTTTACTCCGCGTCCCTCCGGCGAGGTGGGGGGTGCGCATGGCGACGGCGAATCCAGGGCGACGCGGGACGAGGAAGAACCCGAACACGACGATGAGGTGACCGATCCTGGCCTGAAACGGCTGAAATTGAAGACCGCGGCCACTACGGAGGCCGAGGCTGAGCGGGAGCGGGCGGTGGCCGCTGCGGAGCAGGAACGTCGCGAGGCGAAGCTGAAGGCCGAGGAGGAGGAGCGTCGTCAGGCGAAGCTGAAGGCGGAGGAGGAAGCGCGTCGTCAGGCGAAGCTGAAGGTGGAGGAGGAAGCGCGTCGTCAGGCGAAGCTGAAGGCGGAGGAGGACGAACGTCGTCAGGCGAAGCTGAAGGCGGAGGAGGAGGAGCGTCGTCAGGCGAAGTTGAAGGAGGAGGAGGAGGAGCGTCGTCAGGCGAAGTTGAAG
>JBEIQS010000377.1:0-3541 GCA_040376425.1 Alphaproteobacteria bacterium
CTGGCGACGGAGGCGCAGGGACCGGCGGGCCCTCAGGTCTTGACGGCACAACACTCGATGATTGTGAGTGCTCGCATAAAGCGGGACGCAGAATGGGGGCCTTTGGTACAGCGCCGCTACACCGTGGACGAAGGGTCGCCCCTGTGGCTGAACGAGTGGAACACCGTGGATCCCGATGACTGGTTGGGCGGAGAAGCGGGCGACAGCCGGGATCTTTCCCTGGGGCGGGTGCAGGGCAATGGCGGCGACTGGCTGGAGCTGTTGGTGACCGAGGACATGGACCTGCGGGGCTGGCGGCTGGTGATGGAGGACCGCAATGGTCAGGCGGGGGAGCTCCGTTTTTCGGAGGATCCCCGCCTCGCCGACCTGAAGGCAGGCACGATCCTGACCATCGCCGAGGATATGGCCGAGGACAGCAGCTACGATCCGGCGGGCGGAGACTGGCGTTTTCACCTGCGCGCCGGTATGGAAGGCTCGGGGACTCTGGTCAGTGCAAGCCCTTTTTCGGTGACGGCGGCGGGCTGGCAGCTCCACATCTTTGACGCGGAGGGCTTTGTCCGCCTGGGGCCGGTCGGGGAGGGTGTTTCGCCACGGCGCGGGCTCTCCTCCAAGGAAGTGGGGCAGCTCGCCGAAGTCCCCCGCTCGAGCACCCGTGCGAACAGCCCAGCCTACGCACCTTCCGAAAACAGCAGCTTCGGACTTCCCAACGAGGGCCAGGACCTGGACATGCTGCGCTGGGGACCGGGGACGGTGGGGGAGGTGGACTCCGGTGGCTTTGTGGACAGCAGGCCTTCCGAGGACAGTGGAGGGGCGGCCGACAGCCGGAATTCGGCGGAGAAGCCGGCCGCCTGCGGATGTGGGGGCGGCCCCCTGACGGTTGCCTCGCTGCTGGGGCTGCCCCTCCTCCTTCGCCGGAGGCGGCCATGATATTTTTGTTATGGGGCTGCGGTGGGCTGACGGTCGCGCCGGAGGATCCGCCGAAGGAGCGTGTGGGAGAGGAGGACAGCGCGGCCACCCGCCTCTGCTTCGCGGACGCGGACGGAGACGGTTTTGGGGCGGGAGAGCAGACCCGCCGCTGTGCCGGTGGCGCTGTCGAGCAGGGCGGGGATTGCGACGATGACAATGCACAGGTGGGGCCGGGGCTACCCGAGATGTGCAATGGCTTGGATGACGACTGCGATGACCGTATCGACGACGCTGACGACGATGTGGTGGACCCCCTGCCCTTCTGGGCGGATGCGGACGGGGATGGCTATGGAGGAAGCGACGTTCTTTTGCTTTGTAGTGTAGCATACGGTTCGTCTGTTGCCGATGGGGACTGCAACGATGGGGACGCCACGATCTACCCTGGAGCAGCGGAGGCTTGCGACGGCGTGGACCGGGACTGTGATGGCTCTGGGGCCTCCAGTGTGGGCTCGGGTGCTGCCTGCCCTACGGCCTCCTGTGCGGAGCTGTTGGCGGCTTTTCCGACGGCCGGGAGTGGTGCCTGGTGGCTGCGGCTGGCTTCCGGCACGGTGCAGGAGGTCTGGTGTGACATGCAGACCGACGGCGGGGGCTGGACCCTCGCTTTTCTCCGCAACAGTTCTTCGACGGGCAGCCAGGGCGACTTTGGTTTGGGGGAGCAGGAGCCCAGCGGATTGGCACTGTCGCCTGCCGAAGCTTCTTCCACCTCCACTCCGATACTCTCTTGGTTGGACCTGAACAACAGTGACTATACGGAGCTTCGTTTGGTGAGCGCCGCCGGTGGAGCAGAGAGCTGGTCCTCGCGCAGCATCCCGCGACGTACGCTGCGAATCTCCTTTGGAGACAACGGCTACTACCTGCATGGCGAGGCAGGCTACTACTGGTGTGGTGGCGACGCGAGCTACACCGACGCAGGCATTGGCGCGGTGAACAACCCGGCCCAGGCACCCTTGGACTGTAAAGGGCACGGATCGCTAGGATCAGGCTGGGACTTTTCGGAGTCGCCCGGTGCGAATGCGGGGCTCACCCTGTGTGGTGGGGATGGATCCTACTTTCTCTATGGAAACTACGGCTACGCCCCGTACTATTACGGAAGTGCGGGCGGCGCGCAGGCCATCTACATCCGCTGATCAGATCGACACGGGCGGCGTCGCGACCACAAAGGGATCGGCGAAGATGTCCTTCATGGCTGCCCCGGCGAGGAAGCATCGCTTTTTCAGCGCCTGCACCCGCTCCGGGTCCCCGCAGAGGTAGACACGGGCGCCCTTCAGGTTGCCCGCCACCCCGGGTGCCACCGTGGCGATATCGCCCAGCTCCAGGCCCGGCTCGGCCTCTCCCTCCAACACACAGCGCGTGTAGCGGAGCTGCGAAAAAGAAGCAGCCAGAGCTTGGAGTTCTGCTACCCCATACAAACCGTGGATACTCCTCGCGCCGTGCACCAGGGTGATCGGCCCCCGATGTCCCTGGCCCAGGGCATCGCGCAGAATGCCCCATAGCGGCGCCAGACCGGTCCCCGTTCCCGCCAACAAGATGGGCGCTTCCGGGCGATCCGGCGTGTAAAAGCACTCTCCCGCAGGCCCGCGCAACCGAAGCTCCTGCCCCGGCGACGCCGCCGCCAACCAGCGACTCATGTGGCCCAGTGGGTGGACCCGCACATGAAGCTCAAGATCCTCATTTGGCTGATTTGCCAGGGAATAGGCGCGCATCAGACCATCCGGTCGCTCCACATGCACAAACTGGCCCGGTCGAAAGCTCATCGGCTCCTCCGTGCGCAGGCGCACCCGCACCAGGGCCTCTCCGACCGGCTTCACGCCCACCACCCGTGCCTTCCACGACGGCACCTCCGGCTCGCCGATCTCCAGATCCTCCTCCGGACGACTTTGGCAGGCCAGAAACCAGCCCTGTTCCTTCTGAACAGGACGCAGCCCCCCCTGTGCGGCCGCCCCCGGATTTCCCTTCCGCGCCTGCATCAGGCAGGTCTGACACGCCCCGACCCGGCAGGAAGAGGGCACCCGCACCCCTCCCCGCTCCAGTCCCTGCAGCACCGTCTCCCCCGGTGCCAGCTCCAGCTCCATGCCCTTGCAGCGGAGCCTGACCATGACCTCAGGCGCGCCCGAGGATCGGGTCGCGCACGGAGGCGGCGATCGCGGCCACCTCGCCGATCTTCTCGTTGGGAACGCCCAGCTCGCTCAGCGTGGCGGCCAGATTTTCCACCACTGCATCGAAGTGGCTGTCGTTCAGCCCCCGCGCGACCAGCGGCGCATGTGCAGCCGCCATATCACGTCCGGTATAATTGTTTGGACCACCAAAGACCATCGTCAAGAAGGCCTTCTGTTTTGCAGCCTGGCGCTCCATATCGACCGAATCAAAGAAATGTGAGATTCGATCGTCGCTCAGCACTTTTCGGTAGAAGATATCGACCGCCGCGTCTACGGCGGGGGGCACCGCCCAGATCTTGGTACAGGCTCATTTTGGTCACTCCTTTTGGTTGCTTTTCCGTTTTCCGCGAACGTCCGTTTTCTACCCCCTCTGCGGAAGCGGGGCAATGGGTATTCTTGTCCGTTGAAAAAAGTACCCC
>JBEIQS010000202.1:0-10485 GCA_040376425.1 Alphaproteobacteria bacterium
CGATGGCGCTGATCCTGATCGTGTTGGGAAGCATCTTTTTTGGGGTGGCCACGCCCACGGAGTCGGGCGCTCTGGGGGCCATGGGCGCGCTGGTGCTGGCGGGGGTCACCGGGCGCCTGAGCCGTGCGGTGCTGCAGGAGGCGGCCGAGGCCGCCGCCGCCCTCTCGGTCATGGTGATGTTCCTACTGATTGGATCCACTGCCTTCGCGCTGGTCTTTCGTGGCCTGTACGGAGACTTCTGGATTGAGCAGTGGCTCACCGACCTGCCGGGAGGCGCCGTCGGCCTGGTGCTCATCACCAACCTCGCCTTCTTTATCCTGGGCTGCTTCCTGGATTTTTTTGAGATCGCCTTTATCCTTCTGCCCCTGGTGCTGCCTGCGGCGCGGCTCCTGGGGGTGGACATGGTGTGGTTTGGGGTACTGCTGGGGATGAACCTCCAGACCAGCTTCCTCACGCCGCCCTTCGGCTTTTCCCTGTTCTATCTGCGCGGCGTGACCCCCGATAGCATCCCCACCTCCACCATCTACCGGGGGGTGGTCCCCTTCATCCTGCTGCAGTTGATCATGGTGGCGGCGGTGTTTTTCTTTCCCAGCCTGGTCGGCCGTTAGCGGTTCCCTCCCCCTGAGCTACCGCTTTTCCGCCACAAAGCGGGCATAGCTGAGCTCCGCGCCCCCATGCCAGGTGCGGGTGGCATCGCGGAAGGCCCGCCAGTGGTCGTAGACCGCACGAAAGCCCGCATCTGCCGCAGCAAAGTCCTCCAGCATCTGCGTGGAGACCCGCTGGGCCTCGCGCATCAGGTCCTCGGGAAAGGGGCGCAGCTTCACGTCCTGAGCCAGAAGGCGCTGCAGCGCAGGCGGATTCAGGGCATCGTAGCGGGCCAACATCCACCCGCAACTGTCCGCACAGGCCGAGCGAAGCACCTCCCGGTAGGCTGCGGGCAGCGCATCCCAGGCGGTGCGGTTCACATAGAGGGACAGCGCCGGGCCCGCCTCCCACCAGCCTGGATAGTAGTACCAAGGCGCAATTTTGAAGAAGCCCAGCTTCTCGTCGTCGTGTGGGCCCACCCACTCGGTCCCGTCGATGGCACCGCGCTCCAGGGCCGGAAAGATGTCACCGCCCGCGATGTTCTGCACCCCCACGCCCATCGCACTCATCACCTTGCCGCCCAGCCCGGGAATCCGCATTTTCCGGCCCGCCATCGCCGCGAGCGACGGAATCTCCTCCTTGAACCAGCCCCCCATCTGGGTGCCGGTGTTGCCGACCGGGAAGGAGAGGACGTTGAAGTCCGCAAAATGTTTGGCAAGCAGCTCGGAACCGCCCCCTTCGGTCAGCCAGGCGGTCTTCTGCCGACCGTCCATGTCGAAGGGAACACAGGCATCAAAGGCCAGAACCGGGTTTTTCCCGGTGTAGTAGTACGAGGCAGACTGCCCGCACTCCACCGTCGCCTCTTGCACCGCATCCAGCACCTGCAGCGCCGGCACCAGCTCTCCCGCCGGGTACACCTTGATCTCGAAAAAGCCATCGGTCATCGCCGAGACCCGCTGCGCCACCCGCTCCGCGCCACCGTACAGCGTATCGAGAGAACGCGGGAAGCTCGACACCATCCGCCATTGCACCCGACGACCGGTGATGGCGCCCGCATCCGGGCGTTTGCGGGGTTTGGGGCCCTCACAGCCGAGGGCGAGCAGTGCGGCGGAACCGAGAAAGGAGCGACGATCCATTTTGGATGTGTAACCGGTCTCGGTTCCCTCAGGTGGGGGCGATCCCCTCCCCGCGGATGGCCAACCGGATCAGGCTGGTGCCCCCGCCGGTGGCTTCCGCCCCGTCAGAAAGCTCACCTTCGGCTCGGCACCCACATCGGGCGCATCCACCTCCACAAAGCCCGCCCGCCGCAGCTCGTCGGCGAGGCCGGCCTTGGTGAGGGCCCACACCGGCGGGGCCTTGCCCAGCCACTGCATCACCGTCAAAATCGGCCTGTAGGGAACCCAGGATTCCCCTAAACAAACGGTGGACGCGACCAGGGTGCCGCCGGGCTTCAGAAGTCGGAGCAGGCGCGCCAGCACCGCCTGCCGATCGGGAACGAGGTGGAGAAGGCTACAGGCCAGGACCAAATCCGCGCCACCCTCGGCCACGGGCAGCGCCGCCGGATCTTCGGCCGCACCCACATGGAAGTGGACGTGGCTGTCCCCTGGCGCCACCTTCCCGCGGGCAATGCGGATCATCTCCGGCGAGTAGTCCAGCCCATGCACCGCTCCGGCAAAAGGCGCCAGGATCAACGCCAACGACCCCGTCCCGCAACCCAGCTCCACCACCACATCTGTGGGTCGCAGCCGGGCCTTCATCACCTCGATCTTTCGGGCAAAAGCGGCGGGGTCCGACACCGGCTGTGCGGCGTATTTCTCGGCGAGTTGGTCCCAAAAGCGGGGGTCGGTGGTCATGTCTTCCTCGGACCTCCCCAAGCTATCCCCCAGCGCCGATGGCGACGCGGCGCAATTTCGGGACCGGGCTGCTCAGCTTTGCACCACCCCCGTAAAAAGGGCGGCGTGGGCCTCGAAATTGCGGACCAGCGCCGCGCGAAGCACCCGCACCCGGGCCGTATGGCGCAGATCGGGGTGACAGAGCACCCACAGGTCGCCCAGGTGCCGCAGGTCCGGGGTGCGCATGCGCACCAGGTCCGGCTCGCAGTCGCCCACGTACACCGGCAGCGCGGCCAGGCCCAAGCCCGCCTTACAGGCCCAGAGCTGGGCATCCAGGGAGTCAAAGGAGCCCCAGGGCGGCAGCTCCGGGTGGGCGGAGCCGGCGATGATGTGCTGGGCCACGCGGACATCGCCATAGGCCAGCCAGCGGTGGGGGCGCCCGCCTGCGGCAGGGTCCAGCCGCGCCACATGCTCCCGGCCGATGTAGGTGGCCACCATCACCGGCGCCACCCGGCTCCCCAACAGAAATTCCGACGGGCTCTCGTCGCGAGACAGGGCGCGCACGGCGACGTCGGCCTCGCGGCGGGAGAGGTCGAAGTGCCGCGCGTCCACCGTCACCCGGGGCTCCAGCTCGGGGTGGCGATTGCAGACCTCGGCGACGGCCTCGACCACCCGGGCACAGCTATAGCGCTCGGGGCAGGTCACCGAGATCGGCCCGGCGATCCGCTCGTCTTCGCCGATCACCCCGCGCTCCAGCGCCGCCATGTCGCCCTCCACCCGCTCGGCGGTGGGGAGGATGCGCTGCCCCGCCGCGGTCAGGGTGTAGCCGTCGGGCCCCCGATCAAAGAGCCGCACCCCCAGGCTTTCCTCCAGCATGTCCAGGCGTCGGGCCACGGTGGAGTGGCTGACCCCCAAACGCGCCCCGGCTGCCCGCACCGAGCCCAGCCGGGCCAGGGCGAGCACATAGCGCACATCGTTCCAGTCCATGCCAGGGAGCTAACCGGGTGGAGGGGGGCTCCGAGGGCTTTTTCACCCGCCGGATGTGCGTGGCGGGCCCCTCGCTACCTTCATCAAAAAGAGTAGGTTCAACCGTTGTGGGTAAGAGCTTTTCAAGTGTATAGATGTCTATACACTCAAAAAGCTCCCCATCCCCCCCCTCGGGGCCCCCTGCGGAGGTGGACGACCGCCGCAGCCCCTCCCCGAGCGCCGAGGCCTGCCCGAGGTTGATGGGGGAGGCGGCGATGTGCTACAATCGCCCCATGCTTCTCGCCCTTTTGTTTGCCTGCACTGCTCCCGACAAAGAATCTGCTGCGCCGGAGGGGGTGTTCGACATTCCCCTGGTGCAGGATGGACAACTCTACGCCGGGGTGGCCTCGGTGGACATCTCCCCCCAGATCACCGAGACCTTCCAGGATCTCAACGGCGACCACCACTTCAATGGCTGCGTCAACGAGCCCGCCGGTCCCGCCTCCGGGCGCGCCGGCTGCGACGAGCCC
This sequence comes from Alphaproteobacteria bacterium, assembly GCA_040376425.1. GTDB lineage: Bacteria > Myxococcota_A > UBA796 > UBA796 > SXON01 > CAITDR01. Next base: position 3,914 of record JBEIQS010000202.1, read on the forward strand.
TTCGAGGACAACAACGGCAACGGCCTCTTCGACGCGATCTGGATCGCGGGCTACGGCACCATGCGCGGCGCCATGTCGGTGAATGACCCGCTCTATGTGCGCGCCCTGGTGTTGGCCCTGAACGGCGAGTATGTGGCCATTGTCGGCGTGGACAGCATCGGCTTGCTGGAGAGCCGGGTGCGGCGCGCCCGCACGCTGCTGGAGGCGCAGGGTTTTGACAAAAACCGCATCCTGATCTCCTCCTCCCACTCCCACCAATCGCCGGATGTGGTGGGCATCTGGGGCGACCAGGACAACCTGGTCAGCGGGGTGAACGCCGACTACGTCGAGACCATCCCGCCCGCAATCTTTGACGCGGTGGAGCTGGCTTCTCGGGGGATGGTGCCGGTAACACCCACCGTGGGCCAGATCGCCGTGTCCGACGTGTACCCGGATCTCAACGGCACCCTTTTTGGCGGGACCAGCCCCAACCCCCACCAGATCGGCACCATCGACGACCTGCGCGACCCGATCATCACCGCCGACCTGCTCACCGCGCTGGCCTTCGACGGGCCGGAGGGCCGCCTCGCCACCCTGATGAATTTTGCCTCCCACCCCGAAGTGGTGGGTACCGATAACAACGCCATCTCGGCGGACTATGTGGCCTATATGCGCGACACGGTCGAGGCGGAAGCGGGTGGTACCGCCATCTTCATCCCCGGGGCCCTGGGCGGCATGCAGTCGGCGGTCACCTCGGTCCTGCCCCTCTTGGACGACGCCGGCGCCATCACCGTGGACGAAAACAACGAGACCGTCTGGGTGACCGGCGAGGGCTGGGAGCTGACCCGCTCGCAAGGCATCCTGTTGGGGAAGGCCGTCCCGGCGGCGCTGACCGACACGGCGCCCTGGGAGCGGATCTCCGTGAAGATGCAGCCGCTGAACATACCCATCGAAAACATCTTCTACAAGCTGGCCTTCCGCCTCAACCTGCTGGACACCCTTCCCGAAGATCTCCTCCAGGACTCAAGCTGCCCCGGCTACGGGGTGAACCCGGACGTGTATGCCTGCGTCCCGACGGGGATCTGGATGGTGGAGCTGGGGCCGGTCACCCTCGCCACTTTCCCGGGAGAGCTGCTTCCCGAGCTTTTCTGGGGGGTGCCCGACGAGCCGGCCATGGCCGATGCCTCCCTGCGCGTCGCCGATCCGCGCTGGGACGAACATGATGCGGATTGCGACGATGTCCCGTGGGAGCAGTGTATCGGGGCCGAGGCGGTCGGCGACTGCGACTGCCTGTACTACCACGCCGAGCCCTACGTGATCACCGACGACGGCACGCCCCCCATCGACCAGATGTTGCCGGGCACCTACCGCGCCGCCGTGGGCATCACCAACGGCTACTGTGGCTACATCGTGCCCGGCCCCGACTTCAACACCTTTGTCAGCCAACTGACCAACGATGGCGACCACTACGAAGAAACCAACTCCTGCACCCCGGCCTTTGCGCCGCTGGTGCTGGATGCCTATCGGTCGATCACCGGGAATTGATCCGCAGAAGCCCGTGCGGCGGCGCCCGGGCCTGCTACACTTCCGCCATGCTGCTGCTGCTTCTTGCCTGCACTCCCCCCTCCGAAGAGTCCGTCCCCTCCCCCTTTTGGGACCAGGGCGCCCCCCTCCGTGGCTCGGGCTACCCCGGTCGTGTGTTCACCGAAGCGGAGCTGTGGCAGAGCTGCGCCACCCTGGACGGTGGTGCCGACGATGCGATGCAGCACAACCTGCAGCTTCCCTACCGCGGGCACCTGGTCCTGCCCTGGGCGCCCGAGGCCGGTGGCGGAGGGCTGGCCCTGTACGACATGGCCGACCCCTGCGCACCCGAGCGGGTGGGCAGTACCTACTCTCAGGATGCACGGGAAACCCACGCCATGGGCTTCATCCACCTGCCCGAATCCGACCCCCATGCCGGAGATTGGGCCGTCGGTAACGCCAAGATCTACGGCGGCATCGAGTCCGGCATCCTCATCTGGGACCTCTCCGACCCTACCGCGCCGCAGGTCGCCTCGGCCTTTGCCCTGCCCGAGGCCTGGTATCCGGACTCCTACACCCGCGTGGTGCTGTCGGTATTCTGGCAGTATCCATGGATCTATGTCGCCTCGGCCGACAACGGCGTGTTTGTGGTGGATGCGACGGACCCGCGCAACCCGGTGCTGGTGAACCAGGTGGTCTCCGGCATCCGCGCGGGTGGCGTTTTTGCGCTGGGAAACGAGCTTCTGGTCACCACGGCCGAGCAGTCTCACGCCGCCCTCTACGACATCTCCGACCCGGCCAACCCCACGATGTTGCCTGGATCGCCCTTCCCCTCGCCCGACCGCAACGGCACGCCCTTGGAGACCTACCACGGCAACCGCGTGGGCGACATGGCCCTGTTTGCCCGGAAAGAGGGCGGCGGCGGCCCCATTCTGGTGGACATCTCCGATCCCGCACTGCCGGTCTTTGTCGGCGACGTGGTGCACAGCGGCAACGGCGGCTACGTCTTCTGGGATGAGGACGTCGTTTTTGTGGGAGAGTCGGACCATGCCTCCTTCTGGGACGCCGCCGATCCCGCGAACATGACGCTGATCGGCACCGGCCTGTTGGCAGGCGATCTGGACACCAACACCCCCTGGGGAAATGTAGCGCTGCTTTCTGTGGATCACGCCGAGGGCCAGTCCCCGGACGTGGAGAATTCGGTCGCTACGGCGGTGATGCCCTGGCGCGCCGAGCCCGACCGCAGCGGCCCCCGGGTGCTCTCCACCAACCCCAAGGATGGCTCGGGCGGATGGTACAAGGCCATGCGGGTGGGCGTCGGCTTCAACGAGTTTGTGGAGCCCGCAAGCGCCTATCCGGGCTCGCTGCGACTGATGAATGCTGCGGGCGAAGGGGTGCCGGGCTGGGTAGCCACGCAGGAGACCATCGTCACCTACACGCCCAAAAAGCCCCTTTCAGCCGGAAGCTACACCATGGAGGTCGAGGGCGTGACCGACATCCACGGCAACCCGATGGAGGAGCTCTACCGCTTCTCCTTTGAGGTGCAGTGACCATGTGGCCCCTGCTGCTCTCCGCCTGCCTGTCGCCCGAAAAACCGGGGGACAGCGGCGGATCGCCCGCTGACTACGCGCTGGTCGGAGCGGGACCCGTGCTGGTGGAAGTGGGCGAAGAAGCAACCCTTCGTGTGGAGCAGGAGGGCTGCGACGCGTCGGACTGCGGCGAGCTGGAGTGGAGCTTTGGGGATGGCTCCGGTGGCAGCGGAGAGACGGTACAACACCGCTGGGCCACCGCCGGAAATTACACCGCCATCGCCGATTGGCGGGCGCCGGATGGGCGCCGGCTGACGGCCGCGCTGCGGGTGGAGGTCTACCCCAAGGCTTTGGTGGTGCCGCCGGTGCGGTCGGGCAGCCTCGCGGTGCTGGGCGATGGGCGGGTCGCCGTGGTGACGCCTGAGGCGGCGAGCTGGGCCGTTGTGGGGGAAGGTGGCGCCGAAGTTGTGGAGAGCTGCGTGGACGCCCAAGCAGTGGCGGTGATGGGTCCAGAGAGCGCCGCCGGCGGCATCGCGGCGGCCGGTGTGGTGGCCGTGGCCTGTGGCGAAGGAGAGGCGCGCTTCTACGCCGAAGAGGGCGATGGATGGACCGAAATTGGCCGCAGCTCCTTCGGGGTGGGCAGCCGGCCGGTCGCCATCGCCGGGCGGGAGGGCCGGTGGTGGCTATTGTTGGCGGGCACGGGCGAGCTGCTGCGGCTGGAGGAGGGAGGCGCGGAGCGCAGGCTGGTTGTTGGCCCCGATCCCGGCGGTCTGGCCATCGGGAACGACGTCTTTGTGGCCCGCTTCCGCAGTGCGCCCACCGGAGGCGAAGTCTGGCGTATCGACAGCGATCTCGGCCACCGGGGCAGCCTCGCACTCCCGCTGCATCCCGGCCCGGACAGCGACACCGTGGCCGGAGGTCTGCCCACGCTGATCCGCGAGCTTGCGCTCACCCCCGATGGGGCCGCCCTGTGGGTGCCCGCCACCCAGTCCAATATTCAGCGTGGCCTGCTGGGCAGCGGGCTGCCGCTCAGCTTCGAAAGTACGGTCCGGGCCGTGCTCTCCGTGGTGGAGATCCCCGTTGAAGGCGGCGATTGGACCGAGGACTACCGCACCCGCAAGCAGCTCGACAACCAGGACCGGGTCGTCGTGGCGGCGCCCAGTCCCACCGGCAACTATGTGGCGGTGGCGCACCCCGGCACCGGAACCATCCAATTTCTGGACCGCTACAGCCTGGACGCGGTGGGCAGCCTGCCGAATGTGGGGGAAGGTCTGCGCGGACTGGCCTGGGTGGGGGACACCCTCTATGTCCACGCCTGGCTGAGCCGCGAATTGAGCGCATGGAAGGTGGGCGAGCCGGGTACGGTGCCCCAGCGGCTCTGGGTGCAGTCCACCGTGGCCACCGAGCCTTTGGAAGCAGAGGTGCTGCGCGGGAAGATCCTGTTCCACACCAGCCGGGACACCCGCATCTCCAAAGACGGCTACATCGCCTGTGCGGGCTGTCATCCCGACGGCGATCAGGATGGTCTCACCTGGGATTTCACCTCGCGCGGCGAGGGCCTGCGGAACACCAGCTCGCTGCTGGGCCGGGGCGGCACCGACATGGGCTGGCTGCACTGGTCTGCCAATTTCGACGAGCCGCAGGACTTCGAAAACGATATCCGAAACGCCTTTGGAGGCAGCGGCCTGCTCTCGGACGAAGACTGGGCGCTTACGATGGACACGCTGGGCCTCCCCAAAGCCGGGCGCTCCGCCGACCTCGACGCGCTGGCCGCCTACATGGAAAGCCTCCGCAGCACGCCGGTCTCCCCCTACGCCGCCGACGCCACCCCCGAGCGGGAATCCGCCTTCGAGGCCGCAGGTTGCGCCGAGTGCCACCCTGCTCCCCGCTACACCGACTCCTCCCTGGACCAGCTTCGCCTGCACGACATCGGCACGCTCAGCGCCGCCAGCGGACAGCGGCTCGGCGCACCGCTGACCGGGCTGGACAGCCCCACGCTGCTGGGCGCATGGTCCACCGCGCCCTACCTCCACGACGGGTCGGCCGAAACCTTGGAACAGGCCATTGGACGCCACAGCTCCGCACAGAACCTGTCCGAAGCGGAGATCGCCGAGCTTGCACGTTTTGTGGGTGCGCTCTGAGCCGGGGAGTATCTATTCAGTACCTGTTCAAAATGCGGTCAGCCTCGGGCGCGATTCCCGTTCAGCGCCAGCCCACGGTCGAGCCGTTCAAGTGCGCCGCTGGTCCTCTGCGGATTTTCTCACCGACATCAAGGCGAATGCAAAGCCACCGGTAGCGGTCACCATAAAGATCACGCAGCCGAACACAAAGAGAGTGCTTTCAGTCATCTCGACCCCCCCGACCGATCGAAGCCACCAGAAAGGCCCCGAAGGAGAGAATGGATGGAACCCAGATTCCTACGAAGATGCCGTGTAGTTTGGCATCTGCGGAGCCATCGTGGGAGAAGAACAGCCACACGCTCATGAGTAAGCTGGCGGCGGCTGAGAGAAGGATGGTGGCCTGCAAGATATGAATAGGTTTCATGGATTCAAAGTAGCTTCAAAACCTGTTCAGTCAATGGGCGCCTTCGTAGTTGCCGCTACGCCTGACGGAGACGGGCGGCTCCGTCGGGCCGCCCCCCCTCCGCCCCTCCCCAATCGGGGATAGGCTGCCGGCTCCCCAGGCTGCCCCTTGCCCTCCCTTGGCGAAACCTGTGCCATGCTCGCCCCCCTCACCTGTGCCTGTGCGGTGGTTCTCTTTCGGAAGGCCGGCGATCTGGCGCCCGAGACCATGAATTTCTTCAAGAATGCCGTGGCCGTCGTGCTGTTGGGCATCACGATGTGGGTCATGGGCGTTTCGATCCCCACCGACCGCAGCCTGCAGGACTGGGCGATGGTGGCCGCCAGCGGCTTTCTGGGCCTGGCCTTTGCGGATACCCTGCTTTTTGCAGCCCTTTCCCGGATCGGCGCGGCGCGGCTGGCGGTGGTGGACACGGTCTACGCCCCCATTGTGGTGCTGATCTCCTTCCTCTTCTTGGGGGAGCGCTTTGGCGGCTGGTTTTTTGTGGGTGCGCTGGGCGTGCTGGGAGGGGTGGCGCTGGCCTCCGTGGAAAAAGGGGCCTTGGGGGGCCTGAACGCGGAGCTGCAGCGGGGGCTGCTGCTGGCCTGGGTGGCCATCAGCTCCACCGCAACCGGCGTGGTGCTGGTAAAACCGGTGTTGGAACAGGGAGATCTGATCGAAGTCACCTGGAGCCGGCTGGTGTTCGGTGTGGCGGGGCAGGTGCTGTGGATGGCCTTTCGCGGCCAGCTTGCCGGAACCCTGCGCAGCGTCCTGTTGCCATCGGTGTGGCGCCGCATGTTGCCGGCCACCATCCTGGGAACCTGGTTTTCTCTGCTGCTGTGGCTGGGGGGCTTCAAGTGGGCGCCCGCTTCGGTGGCGGCGGTGTTGAACCAGCTTGGCACCATCTACCTGCTGGTGCTGGCGCGGATTTTTTTGAAGGAGGAGCTGCGGCTCCGGCAGGCAGTGGGCGCGGTGCTCGCGGCC
>JBEIQS010000301.1:0-5633 GCA_040376425.1 Alphaproteobacteria bacterium
GAGTATAGTAATATTCCGCTCGATTTTGTTTGATCGTGGAACCGATGATGCCCGTCATGCCCGTGGCAACACCCCCAGTCCCAAGGGCGGTGGTCACCAGCCCCCCGTAAAACTGCAGCTCCCCTATGCCGGCCCCCTCCCCGCCCGTGTCTCCTCCGCTGATGTTGATCCACCCCAACAAGGTATTGGTCAAACCGGCCAACCTCACCATCTCACTGGTGGCGGTCAGGGTGATCCACAGGGCTTTGGAGCGCATCCGGGTCGTCTTGTAGCGAAGGGCCTTCCCCCGGTCATGGAAAAGGCGTACCGCCAAGTCCATATCCACCCGGCGACTCCCCAGGCGCAGCGCTCCCTCCTCGTCGATCCACAGGTTGCGTTCTCCGGGCGGAAGAGCAACGGGATCCCCCGGTAGCAGTGGCAAGCCGCTTTCACGGGCTTTGGCCTGCTCGGCCAGAATGGAGGCGATCGTCGTGGGGTCTACCCAGGCAGACAGCGGCTTCATGGGATCGGCGAAGTACAGAACAAGACCGCCACCGACGACGGACAGTCCTGTTCCGGTCACCACGAACGGTGGGATGTCGAAGTTGGTATTCGTATTGGATATCAAGGTATTGGCGATGCCCGTCAGGGTGCCCGCCCCCAACACGATCAGGCCGCCACCGCTCCACATGGCGATTGAGCCGCCCGTGACGGTGCGCTGATGCCGCCGCGCTTCGTCGGCCAGCGCATCGAGGCCCAGGGCCCGAAGCGCCTGCTCGTTGCTCAGGGTGCGCCCGGTCACATCCACCAAACGCGCACGTTGTCCTTCTCCCACCAGCTCCAATTCCCCCAGGTAAGGGGTCTGTGCGGCGGCAAAAAGGGCGAGGCAAAGGCTCAGCATGTCGATCTCCCATGCCGGAAAGTAGCACGATGAGTCCCGGCTGCGACCACGCCACCTGGCGGTGCGGGTCGGACCGGGCAGCGCTCTCCGGCTGCCACGACGCAGGATCTCGCCGGAGCGGCCTCTGGGCTGGGTGGTGCCGGGTTGCACAGATTCCGCGATGGTCCGGCTGAAATTCGTGTGTACGCACCAAGCGTTGTGTAAGGGCCCTGCGGGTTCGTCGCCGGATCGTTGAAAGAAGGGAGCGGTGCTGCTCGGTAGAAGGGCGGATGAGAGGATTCACATCGGGAAGGCCACAGCGGCATGGGCCGCAGCGTGCCGACCCTCTTCCACTGCGTTAGGCGCCCGCGATGCCTGCTTCCGTTTGGAACCGCCTGCTTCTTCGCCTCGCTCACTTCTGGGATAGCTTGGAGCTGCTTTTTCGTCGGGCCGAGCGGGAAACCAAAGAAGTAGAGGCGGAAGTGCGGCAGCTCGGTCTGGACCTGCTGGACAAGGTGGACGATCTGCCCTTTGTACCTCAGCTTGTACCCGTGCCACCCTTGACGAACCAATACTATGGCCACGGCGCCTTTATGGGGGCGGCACCGGCACTGCTGCACGACGACCGATGGCGCAGAATTCTCGCCTTTCTCATGCCCGACGTGTTCTTGGAGGTGCAGGAAGCGTCCAGAGAAAAGGCAGAGCCGGGCACGCTGATTCCGATGTTTGAAAACAACCCGGTGATGTGTGCCTATGGCGTCTGGTACGGATCGCAGCGGCGCAAAGGGCGTACGGACCTGCATCCGAACGATCTGGCGGGGGTCGAGTGGGACATTTTTGTAGAGGAGGCACAGATCGAGGCCTTTGAGAGGCTGAGTGGCGACAACGCCCCCACGGAAAGGCTGATTCGATCGGTAGTGGACCGGATGGTGATCGCCCATGCGTCCACCGCGGACACCGTCCAGGAAGCGGCCGGGGTCTGCCAGTATGAAGATGTGCGGAGAACCCCCAAAACGCGAATGGGTGGGGTTCAGGCGGATGCATGGCTGGATCTGTTCGGCCGGGCCCTGCGCTTGGCCGAGGCGCCGGATCTGAAGGCCATGATGGCGGACTTCGCGAGGTTGTCGCGCCATTCGGAGCAGGAAGCCTGTATGAACCACTGCTTCCGGGATCCGATGCCGGTCGAGCTTGCGCTCGAACCCTATCGTCGGATGACCGGGCGGGAGCACTTCAGCATTGTATTGGAGATCAAATCTCGCCGGAGTACGCCCGCCTTTCTGGCTGCGATGGTGCGGGAGCTGAACCGGCGCGGGCTGCATGTGGTCGCCGTGTGCAGCTTTGATCCCTTGGAAGTCGCCGGGTTGTCTCAACAGCCTCAGCAGGTCGGTGCGAAGCTTCTTTTGGGGCCTCGGGAGATCCGCTTCTTCCATTGGGCCGGAGAGGTGCAGGCGGCCTGTGATCGGGGGGCGGTTGCCGCAGGACAGAGCCTCCTGTTCAATGGGGCATCCCTGCTGACCCTGGGGCCGGAAAAGGAGCATCCCTACCACTGGGACCGGGAGGTGATCGAGGAGCTGGATCGCTACCGCCGGGACATGGACCTGCACATCGGGCTCTATGTGCAGGAGGGCGACTGTGATCATGCGGCGGTGATGGCGCTCACCGAGCTGGTGCGTCGCTATCCAGCTACCTTTGAGCTGGGTTTTGCATGGGGCGGGCTGTTGGATGAAGTGAACATCCCGCACGATGGTCGGGACCGCCGGGGCCTCGGCAGCCAGGCCCTGATGCGGTGGGTGGGCGAAGGCCCATGGAAGCTGCGACGGGGGGAGTAGGCGGCTCCCCTCCCCCTCGGGCAGCGTTTTTCAACTTTGTGGACGTCCACAAAGTTGAAAAAGTGGGCAGGGCGACCTCTGGCGGCCATGATGGGCGCTGGTACCGGGTTGGCGACGGCGCCCGGACCGGATAGCCAACACCATGCACTTCCGCCTCCTCACTCCCCTCTCCTTTTGCCTTCTCCTCTCTTGTGCTGGCGCAACAAAGGCGGGAGGAAGCGGTAAAGAAGGCGAAGACGACTCGGGCGCGAACATTGTCCCACCCGGCGATGCGGTGCTCCTCTACAATGGCAACGGCGGCGGCGCCTACGACATCTCCGTGGATGCGCTGGCTGCGCTGTATGAAGATGCCGGGGTGTCGGCAGATATTTCTGAAGAAGTTCCTGCCGATCTTGCGGATCGGTATGGGACCATCCTCCTGCTGTCCCCCACCTCCGGCTTCCCAGAGCCGGGCCCTGCGAAAGCCCTGCTTGAACGGGGTGGAACCGTCCTGGTGGCCGTGGAGCACGGGGGCTATGGCGACTGGGAGGGCGCCACCGAGTGGCTGGGGAAGATCGGCAGCAGCCTGGAGGCGCTGGGCGGTAGCAACGGCCAGACGGTGCAGCTATCGGTGACCTCGGTGGGCGCGGCCACCAAGGGAGTTTCGAGCCTCCAAATCTTCTATTTTGGCGAAATCGACGTGGGCGACGGGGTGGCCCTGGGGGTCCATGACAACGGCGATCCCGGCATCGGCTGGGAGGCCGTCGGTCCCGGCCAGGTCATCCTGGTTCCCGATGGGTCCATGTTCGGCTACTCGCTGGATGGGGCGGATAACCGGCGCTTTCTGAAAAATCTGGCGCCATAGCGCGTTGGTCGGGGCACCCGGCAAAAGGGGCACAGACTGCGGCTGTGTTCCGAGCCGGCGATGCCCACCGTACACGGCGCACTGCTGCCGTCGATGTCGGCCGCTATAGATTGTAATCTCGAATACTCTTTGTCGAGCATCCAAACAAGCCCCGCTGCCGAGGCCCCTTCGGTGGCACAAAGGCCGCTCCCATCGCCACCTGTGCATGCTCGGCCAGCTCCTCCATCCGAAGATTGTCGGGCTGGTGCACAAAAAGGTAGACCTCCTGAAGGCCCGGCTCCTCCTGAAAAAGAGTTGCCCAGGCCTCCAACCTGCTGCGGGTGCTCGGCTCCCCCGCATGCCCCCCAAAGCGTAGGATCAAGGTAGGACTCGTAAAGCTCCGGTGTACCACATCGCGACGGCCGGGCGTGTCGGTGACCACCACCCCGATACCCGCCTCGGCCAACCGCGAAAACAGTCCCTCCCCCAGCCTTCCCGCCCGGAAAAAGGCCGGATGCCGCACTTCCAGGGCCACCTGTGCCGGTAGCGCCCGCATACGCACCAGGACCGCCTCCAGATCCTCCGGCCCCACCTCGGGTGGCGCCTGAAAAAAACAGGGACCCAGCGTGTTTCCAAAGTGGGGCAGCAAGGCCGCAAAGCGTTGGGCCGCCTCCTCCCAACCAGTCGGCGCGTGGGACACCGCCCGGGGCACCTTGGGGCAGAAGCGGAAGCCCGCGGGCACCGCGGCCGCCCAACCCGCCACGATCCGGGGCTCCGGAATCGTGTGGAAGGTGACATTCAACTCGATGCAGGTATAGCGTTCGGCATAGTCCCCCAGCCGCTGAGGAGGCGTCGCCCCTTCGGAAGTCCACCGGGGCTGCCCCACACGCACCTGCAAGGGTCCCGGCCTCCGCCCAGCCAACAGAGCCCGACTGCGCGGGTCCGGGCCGGGAAGGTGGAAGTCCACCCCGTCCAGTGTCGCCACCCTGCCGAATTCCACCGCTCAGCCCTCGGCGCGGATGCGGGCGACCCGGCGCATCCCGCGGATCTTTGCCTTTGTCGCCTCTTCTTCGCGCGTGCGCGGCGGCGCGCGGGTCACCAGGCGCTGCCGCACCAGCTCGCCGGTGATCGCAGCGATACGGGCCACCGCCTCGTCAAAAGCCGCCTCGTTCTCCCTGGACGGCTTTGTAGTCCCTGCTACTTTTCGGACATATTGCAGGGCTGCCGCCTGGATCTCGGCCTCGGTGGCGGGCGGTGCGAAGTTGAAGAGCGGGCGGATGTTGCGGCACATGCAGAGCTCCGATGGTCAGGGATTCGCCCGTGCGTAGGCGGCCATATCCAGCACCAGCACGCGGAAGCCCGGCCCCTGCAGCCAGGTCACCAGAAAGGACGGAACACTTCCGCCCGCCCCATAGCGCAGCTCATAGACCACCTTCGAGCCCGCGCCGTCGGCCACCACCTCCCACTTTCCGGTGTCCATGCTGGGAACCACCCCATCCAAGCCCGACTGATCCGGCGCCATCGACCAGGCATAGCGGCGCCCCCCGGGCAGCTCGCTGCTGTTGAACAGCAGGCGGCAGGTGCGGTCCGCGACGCCGGAGCTCTCGTGGCGCTGGTACACCAGGGTTCCACCGGGGCTGCTGCCCAGCACGGTGCTTTCCGTCACCGCGCCGAAGTACAGATCGTGATCGCCAAAACGCGCCAACAAGCGGTGTAGACGCTCAGCGGGAATGTCCCAGCGACACTCCGCCCGCAGCGGGGTGATTTCGCCCTCGGCGGGACCAGAAAAGAAGGTACAGCCCCCCTCAGAGCCGGTGGAGGTCCAGGCGAGGGCCGTCGTGATCAGGGTCAACAACATGGCGTCGCTATAGCCTGAAGGCGGCCGCCGATCCATGTCCCCGCCACCCAAAGCGGCTGCGTCCGTCGGCAATTCCAATGGCCCCACTCCACAGAGGAAGCGGGTTCAGGCCCCACAGCCGCGGGTCAAATCGTCGCGGTGTCCTTAAGGGCCTTCCCGAAAATTAGTTATCCAATTTGACCATTGACGTGTCAAGTGTGCTATCTTGAAGCATGACTCCTCTTGACCAGATCCGTACCCGCTACGAAGCCATGAGCCCGTTTA
>JBEIQS010000459.1:0-1997 GCA_040376425.1 Alphaproteobacteria bacterium
AAATCCCAACACAACTCTGTATGGCACCGGCTATGGCGACACCTTTGGCCGCAGCCTTGAGGCCGCCGGGGATACAAATGCGGATGGTTATGCCGACGCTATCATCGGCTCTCCCTACGCGAATGGTGGCACCTATTCATCAGGGTCAGCCAAAATTTTCCCCGGATCGGCTGCCGGTCTGGTGGAGGCCGATGCGGATCGGGTCTACGCCGGAACCACTCCCTACGAAAGTTATGCGTCGGAAGTTGGGGGCGTGGGCGATCTGAACGGTGACGGCTTTGATGATGTGGCGGTGGGCCACCCGGATGGCTCGGGCCACAACGGCGCGGTCTATGTCTATGTGGGGACCGATGGCACCATCGATGACGACGGGGATGGCTATTTTTTGACGGGTGGTGCGGCCGATTGTGATGATACCAACAACAGCATCTATCCTGGTGCTACGGAAGTCTGCGACGGGGTGGATCAGGACTGTGATGGGGTGGTGGACGACGGAGTGACCACCCCCTACTATGCCGATAGCGACGGTGATAGCTATGGTGACCCCAACCAATCCCAGGCGGCTTGTGCCCTTCCCTCTGGCTATGTCGCCGATGCGACGGACTGCAACGATGCAGATACGACGATCTTTCCCGGTGCCACCGAGCAGACCGCTGATAGCCTGGATCAGGACTGCGATGGCCAGGAGAGCTGCTACGAAGATCAGGATGGTGACCACTACGGGACTTCTGGACTTGTAGAAAGTACAACACTGGATTGTAGTGGTGCCGGTGCTTCCCCGGTCGCGACGGACTGTGATGACAACCTGGCGACGGTCTACCCCGGTGCAGCAGAGCTGCCCGGCGACGGGGTGGACCAGGACTGTGATGCAGGTGACAGTTGTTTTGTGGACAACGATGGTGACACACAGGGAGGTACATCGGAAATTGCAAGTGCAGATTTGGACTGCCTGGATGCCGGAGAAGCGCCCACCGGTGGCGACTGTGATGACAATGTGGCCACCATCTACACCGGTGCCAACGAGCAGGTGGGCGACGGGGTGGACCAGGACTGCGACGGCCAGGAGGGCTGCTATCTGGACGCCGACCGTGATCTGTACGGTGGCATAACGCGCATTGCAGGCGGAGATCTGGACTGCCTGGACGCGGGAGAGGCGGCGGTGGCGGGTGACTGCAACGACCTGGCCCCCACCATCTACCCCGGCGCCACGGAAATTGCCGGGGATGGGGTGGACGAAGACTGCGATGGAGGCGACCTCTGCTATTTGGATGCCGACGGGGATACTTTTGGCGACACCACGCTGCAGCTCTCGGGGAGCCTGGATTGTTCGGGAAGCGGCGAGGCTTCTGTCGGGGGCGACTGCGACGATGCCAACCCGGCCGCCTGGCCGGGCGCCACCGAGCTTCCCGGCAATGCGACGGACGAGGACTGTGATGGCCAGGAATTGTGCTATGTAGACGCCGACCAGGATGGTGTCGGGAGCACCGAAACTACGCTCAGCAGCACGCTGACCTGCGACTCCGGGGGGCTTTCCTGGCGGAATGAGGACTGTGACGATGCCGATGCCGCACGCAGCCCGGATCAGGCCGAGGTACCTGCGGATGGCGTCGATCAGGATTGTGACAGCTTAGAAGCCTGCTATGTGGATGAGGACGGGGATAGCTACGGGGATCGGCAGACGCAGAATGGTACGGATTTTACCTGCACCGCGGCGGGCAGCAGCGAGCGGGCGGGAGACTGTGATGATAGCGAGGTTGGTGTCAACCCGATGGCGGAAGAAGTAGCCGCAGATGCGGTGGATCAGAACTGCGACGGAGAAGAAGACTGCTATGTAGATGCCGATGGCGACGGACACGGCATTTCGGAGCGCAAGCCCAGCAGCAGCCTGGAGTGCGTCGCCGCAGGGGTTGCACCTCTGAAGGACGACTGCGACGACACCAATGGCCTGGTCCACCCGGAGGCGGAAGAAAAGGCGGCCGACGGCATCGACCAGGACT
>JBEIQS010000197.1:0-10694 GCA_040376425.1 Alphaproteobacteria bacterium
AGCCATGAGTTGCGCACGCCACTCACGCTGATCCAGACGCCGGTGCAGATGCTGTTGAATGGGCCGTTGGAGGCCGAGCAACGCGCCATCCTGACGGATGTCGAATATGCCGCCCAGCAACTCCACGAAGAGATCAACGAGATATTGGATATCTCAAAGTACGAAAATAAGGCGAAAATTCTCCGTTATCGGCAAGTTGATCCAGCGGCCCTCGTCCGGAACTATCTGAGCAGTTGGGGCTACAAAGCCCGCGAGAAGGGCTTGGCATTGGAGGTGGAGGCACCCGAGGGTCTTCCACGCATCTGGCTGGACCGCCACGAATTCATCAAGGTGCTCCGAAACCTGGTTTCCAATGCGGTCAAGTTCACCCCCTCGCAGGGTCGGATTCGCGTCGCGCTGCGGGTGGTCGACGAGTGGCTTGAGCTTTCGGTCAGCGATACGGGAGCCGGCGTCGCAGAAGAAGAATTGGGCCGTTTGTTTGAGCCGTTTTATCAGGCGGACAACAAGGCCACCCGCTCGCAGGAGGGCACGGGGCTCGGACTGGCGCTGGTACGGGACATCATCGAGCTTCACGGTGGAGGAAAGCCCTCCATCCAGAGTGTGGTCGGGGAGGGGACGACGGTGACCGTGCGCCTGCCCCTGCGCAAGCCGGACCATGTGGAGGAGCCGGGCCAGGTGGAGGATGTGGACTCCCTCTCCGAAGTTCCCGTCGTGTTGCCGGTGGACTCCAAGCCCCCGGAGGAAGAGGAATCGGGCAAGAGCCCCCTCCATATCAGCACCCACCTCCCCGGTTTTCAGAAGGACCGGATTCTGGTGGTGGAGGACAATCGGCATCTCTCTGGGTTGCTGACCCGCGTGCTGAGCCCCCTCTACACCGTCCATTGTGCGCAGGATGGTGTGGAGGCCCGGGAGGTGATGGCACTCTTCCGGCCCGATTTGGTCCTCTCCGACATCAATATGCCACGAATGACGGGCACAGAGCTGTTGGACTGGATGCGGAAGACCCCGGAGTGGTCCCGTACCCCGGTTATCCTCCTGACGGCAAATGCGAATGCATCAGACCGTGTACGTGGCCTGAAGGAAGGAGCAAACGACTATATTACAAAGCCGTTCCATCAACCAGAGCTGCTGGCGCGCATCAACAACCTGCTACGCCTCCGCAGCTTTGAGAAACATCTGGAATTCCGCAACCGCGAGTTGTTCGGACACTCCCAGTCTCTGGAAACGGAGCTTCATCGAAGGTTCATGAACACCGTCAGCGTGTTGGTGGGCGCGATTGACTGCAAGGATGCCTACACGGCAGGGCATTCCGAGCGGGTGTCCTACTATGCCAGGATCATCGCGGAGCCTTTTGAACTCCCGTCCGACGAGCTGGAGACGCTGGAGCTGGGCGCATTGATGCACGATGTGGGCAAGATCGGTATTCCCGATGCGGTGCTGAACAAGCCTGGCAAGCTGACCGAAGAGGAGCACAGGATCATTCAGCTCCATCCTACCTATGCGGACCAGATTCTTCGTCGCGCGCCGGAGCTGGATTTGGTGCGAAAGGTGGTGGTGCATCACCACGAGCGCTGGGATGGCAAGGGCTACCCCTATCAGCTTCAAGGGGAAAACATCCCATTCCTTTCTCGGATTGTGAGCATGGCAGACTGTTGGGACGCCATGGTGTCGGACCGCATCTACCGCCGGGGTATGGACCCTCTGGTAGCCCTGGAGCGCTGCAAAGCGATCTCGGGAACGCAAATCGAGCCGCGTATCGTCGAGGCTCTCTGTGCGGTCTGGGAGCGTCTGGTGCCGCCGCCCCACCTCAAACCCCTGAAGATGCTCCAGAGCCAGGAGGGGCAACCCGACCTGACGGACCGCCCGGAGGAGGCCCGTGCCTCCACCTGTGCGTGGAATGATCCAGCCGTGACCGGTGTTGATACATCCGACGCTGTATCACGAAACTGAAGCTACTAATCGAATGTTTTGAATGTATCGCCTGTTTCGTGCGCGGCGATGCTGCTGTAGCGGCGGCCGGTCTGGGCCCGGGATTGGATCCAGATTTTTATGCCTCGGTGGAAGATCATTTCTGCCCAGAGCGTTAAGCCGCCGCCTCTCTCTTACCCCCTTTGACCTGGAGTTCCGATGAAACGTCGCATCCTCGCGCTTTCGCTCACGGCTGTAGCACTTCTCAATGTTGCGGGTCGGAAGCCTAATGATCCCAAGCACGAGAATCACTACAAGTCGGTGCAGCAGCCCACGATCGATGGCCTGGAGCTTGCCCTGAACGGCGCTGAGTCCCAGCTGGAGTTCATCAAGCTGAATGCGAAGCTGACCAATCGCAGCTCCGACCGCATCTTTGTGCTGCGCAAGGATATGGGCGAGTTCGTGCTGCCCTCCGGCGCCGAAAAAGCGAAAGCGCCCACGCTTTTTGGCGGACCTTTGGTGATTGCTCCCGGCGAGAGTGGTTCCTACACCTGGACCGCTGAGGGAAACAAGAACATCAGCTACCATGTGGACAGCTTCAGCTTCAACATGGGCGGCCTGACCAGCGCCCCCAACAAGGGGGCGGTCCAGGCTGCGCCGGACTTCCAGCTTCCCCCGACTGTAAATACGTTTACGGCGGGACCCTTCGAGTGCAACCTGACTGACCACTCTCAGACCACGGATGATACCTTCGGATTCTTCGAGTGTATCTACACTGGTACGGGGGTGGGTTTCATTGATCAGCGACGCATCGGCGCCCGCTCGCAGAGCGGGAAAGAGTACGCCAACACCATGAAGAATGCCAGCCGGGATGTGATCCTGCCCGGGAACAAGGCAAAGTTCAAGACCCACTTCGAGATCCCCATCACCGATGGTGACATGCAGTTTGTGCCCTTCAACGTTATCTTTCGTGATACATTCTCCGAAGCTCCCGGAACCGAAGTGAAGGTGGAGCCGTGGACCTTGGATATCGATGCCGCGCTGACGGCTGAACAGAACTGAGCGGGTCCCCTGGAGCTGCGATGATCTGGACCGAGTCCGACCTCGACTCCCTGGCACAACGCCTGGATCCGCCCGCAGATCGGGCGGCCGAGCGGGTCTATTCCACCGGGTGGCGGCAGCCGTTGGTCACCTGGCTCCGGGCTGCCCATCGGGATGCTGATCCACTTCCTGATGGAATTCCAGAAGAAGTGTATCATTTTTTCGGAGTTGGGTTGCCGGAATGGGCCAATCCACACCTGATAGAGGTGGGGCAGGGGCTTTTTGTGCGCTACCCGGTGCCCATGCTTCAGACCCTGCTGGTGCGTTCTCTTCCTGAGGTGTACGCGGGGGAGCGGATTGCCGCCGTGTTGGGCCATACGCAGCGTTTGGAAGCTGGGGTTCCCCGCCGCTTTGGCGAGACGCTGCAGTTCTTCTTTGATGTGGCCTCTCCGGCGGGCTTTTCTCCCGAGGGGCGCGGTATCCGCACCACCCTCCGGGTGCGTCTGCTGCACGCGGCTATCCGCCGTTTGGTTCCGGAAAAGAATGCCATTAACCAGGAGGATCTTGCGGCAACCCTAGTCACATTCTCGGCCTTTATCCTCGAAGGCCTGGAGAAATTCGGGGTTGATTTAACGGTAGAGGAGGAAGCCGGGTGGATGCACCTGTGGGAGGTGACCGGCCACCTGCTTGGGCTCCAGGTGCGTTTTGTCACTCGTGCCGAAGCATTGGAGTTTTTTGCGCATTTTCGGCGTCGCCAACAACGTAAAACTCCGCACGGTGTCGCACTGACTGCGGCATTGTTGGCCTTCTGCGACAGCTTGCTTCCCGGGACGGGACTGGACGGGCTGAACCCTACGGTCTTCCGCTTCCTGAGCGGGGATTCCCTGGCCGACATGCTGGAGGTAGGGCCGGCCGACGCGACCGGTGTGTTGATCGGTCCCTATCGCCTGCTGGTTTCTGCATTGGATGAAGTCCAGGACCACAGTTCTATTGCCCGTTCGCTGGCAACGCGCGTCGGGAGTGCGTGGGTGCAGAGTGTCATACGGGCGCGGCTGCCCGACGGACGGGCGACCTTCGCCCTGCCAGAGCGACTCGGGGAGGGCTGAGGGGGGCCGTCCATGCGGGCACCGCAACGGAGAGCAGCCGACGGACGGCCGTCCGCGTCGGCCGACTGACCGGAGGCGTGGCCGTTGGCGTCGTCGGCCTTGCTGGAGTCGACGGCCGCCTGTGGGGTGCCCGCCTGACGGTTGTGGCGGATGGCGGGTGTCGCGGTGGCAGGTGGGTTGTGCTGAGCATAGGAAGAGCCATGCAGCAGCCTTGGCTTCGTCGCCTGCTCTTTGCCCCGCTGGCCAGTCTGGCGGCGCTCCTGTTGTTGGAGGGAGCGGCACGCGTTGCCATTTATACCGGTGTACATCTATTTCTGCCTGCTGACGTTGTACGTTGGATCACGACGAAGCAAGTGGTTTTTGATCCGGAACTGGGCTGGAGGCCCGCGGCAGGCTTCCCCATGCTTCGTGGCCCGACCTTCCAGGAGGCGGACGAGCGTGAGGTACGGAGGCCGAAAAGGAGTGGTGAGCTGCGTGGTTTTGCCCTGGGGGACTCGCAGACCCATGGCGCAGGAGTGGCGGAGAAGGCGGCCTGGCCCTCGGTCACCGAGCGCTTGCTGCGGGCCGAAGGTCACGCAGTGGATGTGGCCAACCTGGGCAGCTCTGGCTACCGAAGCGCCCAAGTACTACGGTTGATTGAGTCCTATGTTCTGCCTCTGGATCCGGATTTCTTGATTGTAGACTGTATGCGGAACGATGGAGCGGCGCTACCGCGTGACTACGGAGCCAACTGGGCCCCCGCCCGAGAATTATTGTTTGAGAGTCGTATCTATCGATTGCTCTGGCTTGGAGTCGCGCGCGCGAGAGGACAGAATACCGGGCCCATGAGCGTGGTCAACATCGAGCAGCCGACGAGCGCACTGGACGGCGCCGGCAGTCATGCCGAGATCCTGGCGCTGGCGAAGGCAGTCGGGGTCCCACTGCTCTTTGTAGACTACCCCTTTCTCGGTAATCCGATCCAAAGTTATGCGCCGGCGGATCGCCTTCCTCCGGGGGCCAAGGTCGTCGCCGCCACCGCAGCCCTGCGCGCCTCCGGCCTGCCCCCCGCCGAGCTGTTTCTGGAGGCCAACCACCTGAGCGTGGCCGGAAGTGAGATTGTCGGGCGGGCGGTGGCCGACCGCCTCAAGGAAGAGCTGGGCTGGTGATCAGCTACGGCGCCGGCGTGCGCCGAGTACGCCCAGCAGTCCGAGCCCGGCGATGCCCAGGCTACCGCTGCTGTTGCTGCTACACCCACATCCCGGATCGTCTTCCTTGACGGAGTCCGTGTTGGAATCGCCAGAATCTACCACAGGAATCGAGTCCTCCGAATCGGGCGTCGAGTCCTCCTCCGCTTCCTCGTCCTTTCCGTCGCAGTCCTGGTCGATAGCATCGCCCGCGATTTCAGTGGCCCCGACGTAGATGCTGGCATCGTCATCGTCGCAGTCCTGGCTGTCGCCCACGGTGCCCTCAGGGGCGCTGCATGCAACCACCGGTTCTTCCGCGTTGCCCTGCCCATCTTTGTCCGCGTCCGTGTACCAGGTGGGCGCGTCTACCGCGTCCAGATCGACCACGGTATCGCAGTTGTCGTCCAGGCCATTGCAGCGCTCGGTAGCATCGGGGTTTATGGCTGAGGTGGCGTCATCACACTCCTCACAGGCGGCCCAGCCGTCCTGATCCGCATCTGCATAGCCGACGCTACCATCACAATTGTAGTCGGTTGGGTCGTCGCAGGTTTCGGTTGCCGCCGGATTGAAGGCCATATTGTTGTCGTCGCAGTCGCCACCTTCGAGCACTGTTCCGGCGGGCGCATTGCAGAGGAGGACACTGCGGTTGTCGTCACCGTAGCCATCGCCATCGGCATCGCTGTACCAGGTGCTGAACCCGCTGCTGTCCACGCCGGAATCCGCATCGTCGGCAAGGCCGTTGCAGTTTTCGTCCACATCGTTCGGATCGCAGAGCTCGGGAAGCAGCGGGCTGACCGTCGCATCTTCGTCGTCGCAGTCCCCCGGTACGGCCACAAAATCGGCGGGCGCGTTGCAGCTTACCACCGAGGTGCCGGTGTCCCCCACGCTGTCAGCGTCGGCGTCGTAGTACCAGGTGGAGGCACCCACCAGAGAGCTGTCGGCGTCATCGGTGTCGCCGTCGCAGTCGTTATCCACGTTGTCACAGATTTCTGTTGCGCTCGGAGAGATGGCGGCGTCGCTGTCGTTGCAGTCCGCAGCGATGGCGATGTAGCTGGCGGGCGCGGCGCAGCTTGTAGCGGTCGTGAGCTGGTCTCCGAAGCCGTCCGAATCGGCGTCTGCGTACCAGATGATAGCATCTGCGGCGCTGTTTTCATCGACCTGCCCGTCGCAGTTGTTGTCCGCCCCGTCGCAGACCTCGACATTGCCGGGGTAGCTGGCGGCCGCAGCATCGTCGCAATCGGTATTGTCGCTTACAGAACCGCTCGGTTGGTAGCAGGTCACCGTTGGGCTGACCGGGTCACCAAAGCCGTCGTTGTCGCTGTCGGCGTACCAGGTGAGTGCGTCTGCGGCGCTGTCCTCATCCACCACCCCGTTGCAGTTATCGTCGTCTCCATCACAGTATTCGGTTGCGCTGGGATTGGCGTCTGCATCGGCGTCATTGCAGTCGGAGCTCTGGCTGACGAAGCCCGCGGGCTGGTAGCAGTCCACCTGTAGGCTTCCGGCATCGCCAAAGCCGTCCCCGTCGGTGTCTGCATACCAGCTCAGGGCATCTACGGAGCTGCTTTCATCCACCACCCCGTTGCAGTTGTCGTCGTCTCCGTCGCAATATTCGGTAGCGCCGGGGTTGGCGTTTGTGTCGTTGTCATCGCAGTCGGAGCTGCCGGCTACATAGCCGCTAGGCTGATAGCAGCTTTGCTGGGAGCTGGCGGCGTTTCCATAGCCGTCGCCGTCGCCGTCAGCGTACCAGGTAGCCGCATTGGTAGCGCTGTTTTCGTCGATACTGCCGTCACAGTTGTTGTCGGTGCCATCGCAGAACTCGGTGGCGCCTGGATAGATCGTGTTGACGCCGTCGTTGCAGTCCGAGCTCAGGCTGACATAGCCGCTGGGTTGGCTGCATGCACGCTGGGTGGAGGAGGCATCGCCGTAGCTGTCCCCGTCAGTGTCCGCGTACCAGGTTCCGGCGTCGGCGGCGCTGCTTTCATCGATCGTTCCGTCGCAATTGTCGTCGTCCCCATCACAGACTTCGGTGGCGCCGGGGTTGTTGTCCGCGTCGCCATCGTCGCAGTCACTGACATCCGCTACGTAGCCGATAGGTTGTGTACAGGATAGGATGGAAACCGAGCCATTCCCGTAGCCGTCGCCATCGCTGTCTTGATACCAGATATCAGCGTTGGCAGAACTATTTTCATCAACTGTGCCGTCGCAGTTGTCATCCGCGCCATTGCAGTATTCGGTGGCGCCCGGGTAGATCTGGTTGTTGCCATCGTCGCAGTCGGACGGGTTGTTGGTATAGCCAGAAGGCTGGTCGCAGCCGGAAAGACTGCTGTTGCCTCCATAGCTGTCACTGTCACCGTCGACATACCATGTCGATTGGCCGGTGGCGCTGCCGTCTGCGTCGTCGGCGTTACCGTCGCAGTCTTCATCGGTGTTTGCACTGTCACAGGTCTCGGTCGCACCGGGGTTGATGCCAGCGTTTGTGTCGTTACAGTCTGTACTATCGCTCACATAGCCGGAGGGTTGGTTGGTGGCCGTGGTCGAGGAGGAGGCGTTGCCGTAGCCATCGCCGTCACTGTCGGCATACCAGGTGCGGCTGGAGCCGATGGCTGCGTCGGTGTCGTCCTGGTCCGTTCCACCGCAGTCCACGTTCCGGACCAGGTCTTCGTCGTAGTCACAGGACCAGTTATAGATCGCAGCGGAGAATGCGGAGTTTCCGGAGGTGCCGGCGCAGGAGGCATAGAAGATGCCGCCTTCGCTCACCAGCAAGGTGTGTCCTTCCCGTGCGACAAAGACATTGCCGGCGCGGGAGTACAGGGAGGTTCCAGAGCCTCGGGTGCTTACGGACGAGCCGTAGGCGTAGGTCAGGCTGGACATGGTGGCCGTAAGGACCGGTGTGGTCACCAGGCGGGTGGCCGTCTGACCGCAGCCGGCGTCCAGGGAGCCGGCCGTGAATACCGAGGAGAGCCCCAACCCCGCTGCCGCGTTGTTCAGATAGCCGACTCCTGCGGTGTAGTAGCCGGTAGCCTCCGCCACCAGCACCACGATTCCGCCGGAGCTCGTGAAGCTGTTCATGTCGCTGATCTGAGCGGCGCTCAGGTTGGCGGATGGGAGAATCACAAAAACGACCCGGTAGCCGGAAAGGCTGCTGGGTCAGGTGGTTGTGTCCGTGAAAGAGCTGGCCCCCGCCGATATCATGGCCGCCTGCTGGGTGGCGTTAAAGGTTTGCCCATAGGAGGTACCTTCATACCAAAGTACCCCCGTGCCCAGCGCAAGGGCGGTGGGGCTGTAGGCGAGGGCGAGCACGGCGGGAAGGACGGGAAGGAGTTTGTGCATGGCCGTGGAATTACCACGTTTGTCGACCTTGGCAAGGCAGTACATCAGGTGTTCAGGATAACACAAGTAGACCTGACGATGGTTTACCAGTAGTTCGCGTCGAATTTGGCTTCCGGTGGAGTAAGATCCATGTAGGGTGGACGCAACCATCGGATGTGATAGTCTGCGCGTCGGTTCTTTCCCCGGGAGTTTTGATGTCTGCGCGTCTGCATCCAGGAGTATATGTCGAGGAAGTTCCTACTTCCTCCCGTTCCGTGGAGGGCGTGAGCACCTCGACGGCGATCGTGGTTGGGGAGGCCGAGCGTGGCCCGCTGACGCCGCAGCGTATCTCCTCCTACGAAGTCTTTGAGCGCCTCTTCGGCGGATCGGTGCTGCCCTCCGGTGAGCGTGCCCTGCTGCCGCTGTCGGTGGCGGCCTTCTTCGCCAACGGGGGCACCGATCTCTACGTGCTGCGTCTGGCGGCCACGGGCGGCCTCGGCCTTTTGGCAGCGAAGGGAAGCCACAACAACACCGAGCTGCTGTCGGCCGCCTCGGGCGGCGCCTGGGGCAATGGCCTCAAGGTGCGCTTTGGCCTCTCGTCGGATCTCGATGCCACCCGCTTCTCCCTGGTCGTCTCCTATCGGGCCCCTGGCGCCTCCAGCGACACCGTGCTGGAGCGCTTCGATCGTCTGAGCCTGTCCGCAACCGATGCCCAGGCCGTGGGGCGGGTGCTGGAGCGCTCGGCGGTGCTGCGATGGAGTGGGGCTTCCACGCTGGGTCTGGCCGATCTGCCACTCCCCGCAAACAGCGCCACTTCGGACGTGACGCTGGCCGGTGGGGTGGGGGGAGAAAGCAGCTTCGCCTGGACTGCCACCGACCTGAAGCCACTGGATGCCATCGACGATGCGGCCCTGCTGGTGGCGGCTCCGGCCAAGGCGCTCGGAGTCAGCCCGGATGCCGATCAATTGCCGATCTGGCAGCTTTGCAGCAGCTATGTGGAGGCTCGCCCCCTTGGCGATCTGTTCTTTGTGGCCGACCTGCCCCGGAGCGCGTCGTCGGGCGCGGTCGACAGCGCCACCACGCAGGTGATCGCTGCCTTTGACACGCTCCAAAGCAGCTCCCGCGTCGCGGCCTATTGGCCCTTTGTTCGCATCGCCGACCCTGCAGTCTCGGGGGCCAGCCTGATGGTGCCACCGTCCGGCTTCGTGGCGGGGCTCTACGCCCGCACGGATGCCCGCCGGGGCGTGTGGAAGGCGCCGGCCGGGGTGGATGGCCAGGTACTGGGGGTCCTGGGCCTGGAGTTCAAGCTGCTGGACGTGCAACAGGATCGCCTGAACCCGCGCGGCATCAACGCCCTGCGGCAGCTTCCCGGTGCCGGCGCGGTGGTGTGGGGAGCCCGCACCACCCAGCCCGACTCCGAGTGGCGCTATGTGCCGGTGCGGCGCACAGCGATTTTCCTCGCCGAGTCGATCCGTAACAGTATCCAGTGGGCGGTGTTTGAGCCCAATTCTCCGGCGCTGTGGCAGGCCCTGCGTGTCACCGTAGAGGCCTTCATGAGCGGCCTGCATCGCCAGGGCGCCTTTGCCTCCACCGCGGCCTCGGAGGCCTACCTCGTCCGCTGCGACGCCACCACCACCACCGAGGCCGACCGCCTCGCCGGAATCGTGAATGTCGTTGTTGCTTTTGCTCCCTTGCGGCCTGCGGAATTCGTGGTCGTCAAGCTCTCTCAGAAGACCGCTCTCTCCGCCTGAGGTGAAGGATGCTTTTCCAGGTCAATAAAGCGCATCGTACCGATCCGTACAAAAATTTCAAGTTCCGGGTCTACCTGCAGGGGAGCAGCGAAGCTGTGGCCGGCCTCTCCAAGATGTCCGCCCTGAAAAAGACCACCGAGGTGATCGAGTGGCGGGAGGCGGGGGCCAGCGACTCGGTGATCCGCAAGATGCCGGGCCGTACCAAATTCGAGGCGATCACGCTCGAAGCCGGCCTGTCTCACGATCGCACCTTTCAGGACTGGGCCAACCTTGTGAACCACCCGGAAGGGGATAGCAAGGTTTCCGAGCGCAATTATCGGAAGACGGTCACCGTAGAGGTGCTGAACCTCTCTGGACAGCCGGTGCTCCGCTTCAACCTGAAGCGGGCATGGGTCTCCGAATTCCAGGCGTTGCCC
>JBEIQS010000022.1:0-46432 GCA_040376425.1 Alphaproteobacteria bacterium
CCCGATTCGGCGCCGTTGCTCAAGGTGCGCCGAAGGAAAAAGAGGTGGAAGCGGAGGGAGAGCGAAGTCCTTGACACCGATGTGAGCGTGTGCATGGTATGGACCTTGCAGAATCCGCCGGAGTAGATTATCCGCCCCGGCCCGAAAGCTGCGGCCTGCGCAACGCGCGTAGACCTTGCCCCTGTGGAGATTTGATGAAGCGTACATTCCAGCCCCATAATCAGCGCCGTAAGCGTACCCATGGCTTCCGCGCCCGCATGCAGACCCCCGGTGGTCGCGCCACCCTCAGCCGGCGTCGGGCCCGGGGCCGGAAGCGCCTGTCGGTCGTGGTTGCCACCAAGCGCAGCTGAGCCAGCCCGGTCCGGGTTGGGTCGGCGGGATCGCCTGCGTCGTAGCACCGAATTTCGTCGTATTCAGGGTTCGGGGCGAAAGCTCCGTACTCAGAATATTCTTTTGATGGTGCTTCCTGCTGCCCCGGTAGCAGGCGCAGGCAGCCGCTATGGCCTCACTGTGAGTCGGAAGGTGGGCAATGCGGTGCAGAGGAACCAGGTCAAGCGCTGGCTGCGGGAGATCCTGCGCCTGATGCCTCCGCCCGCCATTGGCGTGTGGGACCTGGTGTTCATTCCGCACTCCAGTGCAGTCAAAGCCGGCTTTCATCTGCTCAAATCAGAAGTCCAGGATCTCTACCGGAGGATCAGTCGATGAGCAGCACGGAGGTGCAGAAGTCCCGTCCGACGCTGATCGCAAGGCTGATGTTGGCCACGATTCGCGGATGGCAGGTTTTTTCTGCGCGCATGCCGCCGGTTTGTCGGTTCTATCCGTCCTGTAGCAAATATACCGCTCAGGCCATTTCGGTCTGGGGGCCATGGACTGGCGGTTGGATGGGGGTCAAGCGCATCTGTCGTTGCCATCCCTTCCACCCGGGAGGAATGGACCCGGTGCCCTTGCCTCCTGAGACAACCGGCATCGCCGGCAGTCGGAGCACTCTGTGAAGGATCAGGAAAGTCGTACCCTTTTGGCGGTGGTCCTCATGCTGGCCACCTACTTCTTGTGGACGACGGTGATTGCCCCTCCTCCCATCCCCCCGCCGGAGGCTGAGGTGCCCGCAGCGGATGGGAGTACGCCGGTAGCGTCGGTGCCCGCTCCTACGGGTGCGACTGTAGCCTCTGCCCCGGCCTGCACGGGGGAGATCCCTTCCACCCTGGCGAGCGATGTCCTGTCCCTGGGCTTCTCGGATTGCGGCGGCATTGGAGCCTTGAAGATTCCAGGCTACGAAGCTGCAATGACGGTTACCCCCTGGTGGAACTGGGCCTGGGGGCGTGCCACCGGTACGCACTCTGGAAGCTGGATTCCCTATACCGCCTCCGAAGAAGTTGAAGAGCTGGTGGGTGGGGGTGCACGTTTTGCCGCCATCGGGGTCGGGGATCCGCTGGATTGGGCTGAACCGCGCTGGGACTATCAGGCCATTCAAGGGGGGGTTCAAGGGCGCAGCAGCCACAACGGTGTGATGCTGACCTGGACCCTGACCTCGACCGGGGACGGAGACCTGTACCAGCTTCGGCTGCGCTGGGATGCCCCTTCGGGTGCAAAAGGTCCCTTCTGGGTGGGTTTAGAGGACAACCTCGAGCCGATCACCGGGCTGTATGATGCGCACCCGCGCCTGGCCGCTGTGGTGGCGGGCGACCTGGAGCAGGTCACCACCCCCGGGGATTTGGTCGCTGAGCCGGAGCGTTTCGAGGGAGAAGTCGGCTGGTTGGGCCTGGAAGATCGGTACTTCCTGGCGGCCATGATGCCGACCGAACCGGGCTGGAACAGTGTTCATGCCAAGGCCAAGGTAGAGAAGGATCAGACCCGTACTTTTGCGTGGTCGGAAGCTCCGAAGGCTGATCTCGCTCCCGGTGAGTCCTACGAGACCACCTTCCGGGTCTATGCAGGTCCGAAGGATGTGGAGCGTCTGGCCAGTCTGGGCGGCGGCTTGGAGCTGGGTGCAGCCCTGGGCTTCTTCGGGTTTTTTGCGAAAATCCTGCTCTTCTTCCTTCACATCTTCCAGGGTGTGGTCCAGAACTGGGGGGTGGCGATTGTGGCGCTCACCTTCTTTGTGCGGGCTTCGCTCTACCCCCTGGCCGCCCGTGCCTTCCGCAACGCGAAGGCCATGCAGCTGGTGCAGCCCGAGATCAAGGCGCTCCAAGAGAAGTACGCCGAGGACAAAGAGACGCTGAACCGGGAGATGATGAAGCTGTTTACGGAGAAGCAGGTCAACCCCGTGGGTGGCTGCCTCCCCCTGTTCATCCAGATGCCGGTCTTCTTTGCACTTTACTCTGCACTGCAGGTCACCCCTGATCTCTATCATCAGAGCTTTTTGTACTTGCAGGATCTTTCTGCCCCTGACCCCTACGGCTTCTTCCCCCTCCTGATGTCTATCGGGATGGTGGTGCAGCAGCAGATGACCCCTATGACCGGAATGGATCCGGTTCAACAGCGCATGATGAAGCTCATGCCGCTGATGTTTGCGCTCTTCATGTTTACGGTGCCCAGCGGCCTGGCGGTGTACTATGCCATCAACACCGCGCTGAGCATCCTTCAGCAGTGGTACAACACGCGGTCCTACGAGCTGGCCTCGGCGGCCGCTGCCCAGAGAGGTTTCGATGAACGTTCCTGAGAATCATGTGGTCACCGAGGGTCGTTCCCTCCGCGCGGCCATCGACGCCGCAGCGGAAAAGCTCGGTGTCCCCTCCGCCCTGGTCGAACACAAGATCGACCTCGCTCACTTCCGCTCTGCCCAGGGCACCGGAATCGGCTCGGATACCGTCAAGATCTACGCCTGGCCCAAACAGGCTGCCCCCGCCGCCTCTCCGGCCGTAGCCGATGCTGAAAAGTGGGCCAAAGAGCTGCTTTCTGGCATGGGTATCCAGGGTCAGGTGCGCAGCGCCGGCCAGGGCAACACCGTCTCCGTGCTGCTGGATGCGGGCGAGTCCGCGCCCTTCCTGGTTGGAAAGCGCGGTATCACGGTGCGCGCCATCCAGTACCTGCTGGGTGAGTCCATGAAGGAGCGCCATGCCGGTACCACCTTCCAGGTGGATATTGCCGGTGGTGCGGCGCGCGACGATGGCCCCCGTCGGGACGATGATCGCGGCCCCCGCCGCGACGACGATCGCGGCCCCCGCCGCGACGACGATCGTGGTCCCCGCCGCGATGACGACCGCGGTGCCCGCCGCGACGATGATCGCCGTCCCCGTCGGGATGACGACCGCCGTCCCCGCCGTGACGATGATCGCGGCCCCCGTCGGGACGATGATCGCCGCGATCGCCGTCCCTCCCGCCGGGATGACGAAGAGGAGCTGAAGAAGCTGGCCCGCCGCCTTGCGCAGAAGGTGCTGGAGACCGGGGAAGCCCAGATGATCCGCCGCGACATGAATGCCTACGACCGTCGGGTCGTCCATGTGGAAGTGGGTGCCATTGAGGGGGTTCGTACCCGCTCCGTGGGCGAGGGTCCGGATCGGCGGGTTGAGATCCTTTTGGCCGAAGAAGGCGCGGATAACGCCGAGAGCTGATGTCGCAGGAGGCGCCGATCGTCGCCTGCGCGACCCCGTGGGGCTACGGGGCGATCTCGCTGGTGCGACTGTCCGGCTCCGCACTGGAGCCGATTCTTCGCGCCGTTTGTGGGCGAATGCCCCCCCCTCGCCGTCCTCAGCGGGTCCGCCTGCGGGACGGCGGTGGTTTTTTTGACGAGGGGCTGCTGCTGTGGATGCCCGGCCCCGCCTCCTACACCGGCGAGGAGGTGGCGGAGATTTCCTGCCATGGAAACCCACTTCTGGTCGAGCGGTTGATTGCAGCCTGCGTGGCGGCCGGGGCGCGGCCCGCACGTCCGGGAGAGTTCACCCGCCGCGCCGTACTGCACGGGAAATTGGATCTCTGTCAGGCGGAAGCGGTGCTTCAAACGCTGGAAGCCACATCTTCTGCGGGGTTGGCCCTCGCGGACTCCGGGCGGCAGGGGGCGGTGAGCGCCAGGGCCCACCACCTGCGTGCCGAGCTGGTGGATGTCGCGGCCGAGCTGGAGGCGATCCTGGACTATCCGGGGGAGGATCTGCTTTTTTCAACGGACCATGAACTCTGTGGTCGGCTGGAGAGCGTCGCGATGCAGGCGCGTGCCCTCGCTGAGACCTGGCGGGCCGGCCATCGGGCGGTGCAGGGGGCACGTGTTGCCCTGGTGGGCCCGGTGAATGCAGGAAAATCGAGCCTTTTTAATGCTCTTTTGGGACGGAACCGCGCGATTGTGAGCGCCCTGCCCGGCACCACCCGCGACGTGGTGGAGAGCCCCCTGCAGCTTCCCGAGCTGCAGATCCTCCTGTGCGACACTGCCGGTCTGCGCGACACCCTGGATCCGGTGGAGGCCGAGGGTGTGGAGCTGGCCCGCAGCCTCGCCGCGGAGGTGGACTTGCGCCTGGTTGTTTTTCCGATGAATATGCCGATATCATCGGAAATTACGAAGCTGCTGACCGAGGAGGGGCCCCGGTTGGTGGTGGGCACCCATCTGGATCAGGTGGACACGCCGCCTCCCCTCCCCTTTGACTACCTGCCGGTGTCCAGCCGCAGCGGTGCGGGGATCGAGCACGTGAAGGCCGAGGTGGTGCGCGCCCTCCAGGGCCGGCCGGTGGCGGAGGCGCAGGTGGTGGTCGCCAGCCAGCGGCAACGGGATCTCTTTCTGCGGATGGCCAAATTTTCTGAAGAAGCGGCGATCCATCTACCTTTCGGGGGCCCGGCGGTCGCGGTGGAAGCGGTCTATCAGGCGATGGCCGCCCTCGACAGCCTGACGGGGCAGGATAGCCGCGAAGATGTCCTCGACCGCCTTTTTCAACGTTTCTGTGTAGGGAAGTAGCGATGAAGCATCTCTTCGTGATGGATCCTCTGGATCGTCTGGATTTCGCCCATGACTCTACCTGGATGATGATGCGGGAGTGCTCGCGCCGGGGTGACGGGGTGGCCTGGTGTCACCCCTCCGCGCTCTATGGGAGTGGCGGGCGTGGCCATGCCCGAGCGCAGTGGGTGATCGCATTGGCAGAACGTCCCTATTTCGAGCTGGGAGATTTTGTAGAGGGGCCGTTGGATGACTACGATGTGGTGTGGATGCGCAAGGATCCCCCCTTCGATATGACCTATATCTTCGCCACCTACCTGCTCTCGCATACCCGCGCCCTGGTGGTGAACAACCCGGCCGGGCTGCGGGATCGGAACGAGAAGCTGTTTGCCTTTGGCTACGCCGATCTCACGCCGGAGACTTTATTTACCCAGGATATTTCTCGTATCTTGGCCTTCGCAAAGGCTCAGCCGGAGAAGATTGTATTGAAGCCCTGGGATGGCAACGGGGGAAGGGGCGTGCTGGTGACCCGCCACGGGGATCCCAACCTGCGCTCGATGGCGGAAATTCTCACCAAAGAAGGCACCAATGCGGTGATCGCCCAGCGCTACCTGCCGGAGATCAAGCAGGGGGACAAGCGCATCCTGCTGATCGAGGGGGAGCCCGTGGGTGCCATGCTCCGTGTGCCCACCGACGCCGATCATCGCGGGAATATGCACGCCGGTGCGGGGGTCGTGAAGACAACGCTGAATGCCCGGGATCAGGAGATCTGTGCCCGAATCGGCCCCACACTGCGTCAGGAGGGTTTTGTGTTTGTCGGCATCGATGTCATCGGTGGGTGGCTGACCGAAATCAACGTGACCAGTCCGACCGGCATTCAGGACATCAACCAGCTCGACGGGGTGGCCATCGAGCAGCAGCTCTACGACGCGGTGGCCCGTCGCCGCCAGGGAATCCATGCGGCTCTTTAGCCTTCTCCTTCTCTTTTTCTGCCTTTGGCTGCCTTCGGCTCGGGCTGAGGAGGACGAAGACATCGACGACCTCTCGGAGAACACGGTCACCGGGAAGGCGCCGCCGACTCCTGCGGTGAGTGATCCGGTCTCGCCCACCACCGGTGCCAGCGACGAGGAGATCCGGGCGTGGATGAACCGTCCCTATGCCGCCGCGAGCTACCGCGCTGCCGAGGCGCTGGGCATCGAGGTGGAGCTGGCGGACGCCGTCACCAAGGTCTGCGAGCTGCTCTACACCCGGAACTATCCCGAAGCCAAGAAGTACCTGGACGGGCTGAGCCAAAGCTATCCGACACTGGGCTTGGGGCCGCTGGGCCACGCACTGATCTATCAGGCGTTGATGTTTGAAAATTATGACTATCGCTACGAGAAGCAGTATCGACTGGCCTACGATGCGACCCGAGCCCAATTGGACAAGGGTCTGAAGGCCGATGGGAACGAAGCGCTGGAGAACATTGTCCTTACCGGCATTGTAGGCATTGAAGCCATCCATGTGATGCGCAAGGGAGAGTTTCTGGCTGCGGTGGGCAAGGCGCTGGAAGCCATGAAGGCCCTGGAAAATGTCCGGAAAAAGGCGCCTACGCTGCCCGACCTGAAGATGGTCGACGGCATGTACATGTACTGGCGCTCGGCGGTGAGCCTTTCTTCCAAGGCGATCCCGGACTTTCCCGATCGCCGTGCCGAGGGCATCGCCCTGATGCAGGAGGCGGAAAAGACCAGCTACTACGTGGGTCCGGCGTCGAGTCTGGCGCTGGCCTACTCCTACATCGAGGAGCGCCAGCTCAAGCTGGCCCTGGACCGCTGCCTGCTGGTTCGCGTCAAATACGCGGACAACGTCATCAACAACATGACCCTGGGTCGCATCTACACCTCGATGAAGCGCTACGACGATGCACTCCGCATCTACGGCGAGGTCAAAAAAGACGCGACCAGCAACCAGCGGGTCTACTACCAGGAAGGGCTGGTCTACTATCATATGCAGCGCTATCCCGACGCACTCAAGGCATTTCAGACCTATGTAGGCTTCAAAGAGGTGCCCACCGACGCGCGCGCGACTGCCTGGTACCGCATAGGCGTGGTCTACTCCAAGCAGCACAAGCCCACGGAAGCCATCGCGGCGCACGGTCAGGCGGTGAAGCTGAACAATCATGAAGGAGCCAAGCGCGCAATCGCCCGTATTCAAGCGCGGCAGGCCGAAAAACAGTGATGTGGGCCCTCTGGTTGGTCGCCTGTGGGGCTCCTCCTCCGGAGCGCCTGTTTGAAGTCCCTGAGTTCCAGCTCACGGAGCGCTCGGGAGCGTCGGTGGATCGGAGCATGCTGCGCGATCGGGTATGGGTGGCCGGCTTCGTGTTCACCTCCTGCGCGGGGCCCTGCCCCATGCTGTCTGCCCAGATGGCCACGATCCAGGCGCACTATGCGGCCGACCCGGACTTCCGTCTGGTCTCCTTTACGGTGGATCCGGCCACGGACCGTCCGGAGGTGCTACGAAGCTACGCCGATCGTTTTGGAGCTGATCCGGAAAAATGGCTCTTCCTGACTGGAGATCCGCAGGTGGTGCAGACGGTGGTGGTGGATGGCTTCAAGACCATGCTGGAGCGCCTGCCTAGTGTGGAGGGACAGCCACCCAACGTCATGCACTCCGAGCGCTTTTTGCTGGTGGATCGCAAGGGTTGGGTGCGGGCGATTCTGGATCCAAAGGAAGAAGAAGCGCTTTATGGGACCGTGGATGCGGTACTTCGCGAGGGGCGCTGGTGGTGATCAGCCGGTGACCCGCTCCAGGTCGCGGATCAGCTCGCTGACCACAATGGGGTCCAGACTGCCGAAGCTGAGCCCGTCGCTGCCGCCGCCGCGGGCACGGCCGATGCTCACATTGCCCAGGGTCTGTTCGGGATATTCCTCGATCATCCCCATTAAGATGCCCGGATCCAGCTCCAGTGAAAAGGCACGATTTCCGAAATTCTTCAGCAGGACAGTGGAGAAGCCGCCATCTTCGGCCAGGCCCCGCCGCCAGCCGTGGTGTTCCAGGGAAAGCAGCTTGAAGCTGTAGACTTTTCGGCCCTGCCAGCGGGCGAGGCTGCTTTGACCCTGCTCCTCGGGGCGAAGGTGGTACAGCTCCCGACCGAGCTGAGAGAAGGGCTGCATCACCCCGTAGTCCTCGAAAATCTGCTGAATGGAGTCTGCTTGGCTTCCCTCGATCTCCAACGGATGCAGCAGCCCCACGGAGAGGGCCGGATCCAGCGCGTAGCTGTTCTCCTCCGCGTCGGCATAGCTACCGTCTTCGGCCACGCGGAAGCAGCGGATATCACCCTCTTCCGTGTACTGCGCCCAGGCCAGCCGCCGCACCACATGCTGTAGGAGGGGATGCCGTGCCAGAAAAAGCTCAAAGACCTCCGCCGACCATCGGCGCCGGGTACACATCGCCGCCTCCAGCCGAGCGAGCTGCTGGCTGGCGAGGGTTTTTGCGTCTTTTTTTAGGTTCTTCCAGGTTTCTGTGGCCTCCTTTGCTTTCTCTGCATCGTCACTCTTCGCACCCCGTGGCAGCTCTTTGACGATCTTCCCGTCGGAACCTTTCACAAAGGGGCGCAAAAGCTCGTCGAAGCCCACGGTGTACTGCCGGGGTCCGAAGTCCAGCACCAGGCTGCCGTCCTCCTCCAGGCCCAGGTCGGGCACGAGGCGGTCGGCCAGCTCGGCCTCGTCCAGGCCCCGCTGCTCGGCGAGGATGCGGATTTTTTCGCGGGCGGCCTCCTGCAGCCCCCGGAACTTCACCTTCTGGGCGATACCGTTGAGGTGCATCAGGGCCACGTCGCTGCCGATGGCGGCCAGGACCTCCAGCCCGGTCAGGGCCCGCGCATTGCCCCCCTCTCCGGGCCAGGCGCGGATCAGGGGCGTCAGGCGTCGGGCGGTGTCGTCGTTGCCCAGCAGCCCCTGCGCGCGCAGCACCCAGCCGCCCGCGGTGGGCAGCCCGGCGAAAGACCAGCCATCAAACAGATCCCGGGCGAAGTCGGCCAAGGACCCGGGTTCGCAGATCTCTCGGAGCTGGAGGATACCCGCATAGGGAGGATCCAGCTCGGAGAAGGTCAGCATTTGGCCGAGTATCTCCACCGCCGAGAGCGGCAGCGCCTCTCCCGTGCGCAGCCGGGGGCGGCTGTAGCTGCCCGGATCCCAGAAGTCTGGCATCTTCGGGAGTTTTGTTGGATGCAGGGAGAGCGGATCGAAGCTCAGCAGGCTCTCCAGCCCCTCTGTGGCGTCGTAGAGCTGGGCCACGGACTTCAAGAGGGGGCTGAAGCCCTGGCTATGCAGCCACCGCAGGGCGTACTCCGCATTGTCCCGCTCCTTGCCCACCTTCCCCAGCGCCAGGGGCAGCAGCGTGATCGCGGCCACCTCCGGCCAGCTTCGCAGCCAGCGCTCCGCGACGGCACGCTCGCGCTTTCGCCGCAGGGCGCCTGCGGCCATCGGACCACCTCCGGGGTGGCCGAAGGGGAGGAGTACTTCCAAGGCTTCCAGCGGCTTTTTCCGGGTCAGACCGATCAGTCCGGGGAGAGCGGCGCGCCCGTAGGTGGCACAGACCAGCTTGAGGTCCTCCAGCGTGGTCCACCAGCGGCCCGGGTGGGCGTGGTTCAGCAGCCAGAGCGCCAGCTCCTCCGGCGCATGGGTCACCGCACCGAGGCCGGCCCAGCCTTCCTCCTCCTTCAGGATCTCGGCTTCCAGCTTGCCGCGGAGGGCGGCATCGTGGCTATCGGCCAGTTTTGCATAGCTGTGCTTCAGGCCCAGCTCGTCCAGCAGGAGGACCAGCCGATCGCGGGGGCTCGCCCCGTCTTCAGGCTGCCAGCTCTCCTGGGCCTCCATCCAGCTCTCGCGCAGTCCCTCGGGCCAGCGTTCCTGCGGCTCGATGGGCAGGGTCTCCAGCGAGAGCTGTACCTTCTCTGTCTTCTTGCCGGACTTTTTGGCCAGCCAGGGGGGCTGCACCAGGACGGCGGGAAGCTGCTCGGGCCTGGCCTCGGTACTGGGGCGGAGGCGGGCTTTCAGGGCTTCGATCAGCTTCTTTCCGGCCTCGGGTAGCTCGGGCAGGCGGGCCAGGGTGCCCTCCGGATCGGCACGGAAGATCTGGCTGAGCAGGATCTGTGCCTGTCCGGCGGCTTTTCCGCGACCGGTTGCCACCTGGAGGATCGCCGGCAAGGCCAGGGTTGGGAAACGGCGGCTGGCCGCCCGCAGGCTGTCCTGCACACCCTCCCGCTGAATCTCGCCGATCAGGGCTGAAAAGACGCGGGAGTCTTCGAAAAGCGCCAACTCGGTGCCCGGGTCGTCGTCGTTTCGGCGGAACCAGGTGAGCAGCGCGGGCAGGGCATCGGCGCCCAGGTTGGCGATCAGGGTCATGCGGCTGTCCGTGTCGGTGACGTCCCAGCCCTGGTCGTGGAAGTAGAAATTCTCGATGCTCAGCCGATTTAAGAGCCGATCGGCTATGATCGGATCGCGCAGGGACAGCAGCACACAGCCCGCGGTGCAGGTGTCGGCAATGCGGTCGGCGAAGTCGGTGTCGGGGAAGAGGTAGGCCAGGGCGGCTTGCTGGCGGTCGTCGGCGGTGGCCCAGCGCTGCCGGGCCTGTGCACAGGCCGCCCGGTAGGCCTCCTCCGGTGCCGTGGCCAGCAACAGCCGCAGCCTGCGCCAGGGCCCCAGCCAGCCCTCCGAAAAGCCACGGTAGGGGCAGTCTCCCTCGCCGGGAATCAGGCGATAGTCGTCGTTGGGCCCCTCCTCGAAGTGGTATTCCAACATACAGAACAGGGCGTCCAGCGCGAAGACCAGGCCACGATGGGCGACGTGGAAGTCCACCAGGGGGGGCAGACGCTGGATCTCGTCGTCGTCCGGGTGCATCAGAAGGAGGTAGAGGAGGCCATCTTCTTCGGGTTTTTCCGGCGCCTTTCCGTCCATGGCACGTTGGCGCATGGCTTCGAGCCGGTCGCGTAGCGCCCCTTCGGTGCTGCCCAGCAGCACTGGCCATTTGGGGCGCTGCCAGAGCTTTTTGAGGGCGGCCCATGCCTTTTTGGCCTCGATCGTGGGGGTCGGCGGGTGGAGGTCGCGGCGGGCGTGGATCTGCTCGAGCTGCTGGGCGCTCAACATGGGACCTCCAGGAGGGGCATCGCAGCCTAACCTGCAAAGGGACCGATCCCGGCGGCTTTCAGCCGATGTCAGAGCGCCTCCTCCTCCCCCGTTATCCCCTCTTTCCCCAACTTCTCCATAGCGGCAATGGAAGTTATCCATAATCCATGTGGAGGACCTGAACGAGTGATCGGTACTTCTTGAGCTTCAAGCTCAAGAAGAAGGGAGCCTCAAGGGTGTGCACAACCCGGGCCCGCTATGGAGAAGTCGCCGAGCCCGTTGGGGAGAGTTTCCGCAACTTCTCCATAGCTTGGGGTGGACTTATCCATAGGTAGAGGGGGCCGTTGGAGGGACAACTCGGCTTCTTGAGCTTCAAGCTCAAGTTTTTCCTCCTGGAGGCCTATGGGAAAATTGGGGTGCTCTATGGATAATTGCCGGAGTCATCCATAAGGTCTGTCTTGGAGGCTCTTGACTCGTCCAGAGCTGGGGTGAGGAGAAGTCTGGACTTGTCCATAGCCTCCCTCAGGCATGGGGCGAGGAAAGACTCTGGACGCGACAAGGGGGAACCTGAGGTGTACTCCGCAGGTTGTCCATAACTCCTAATAATCCAAAGGTAGGTGCTTTCTCCGCCTTGCAAGGTACTTCTCTTTCGGAAGTAGGCCTTTTTGCCCCGGGCCTATGGATAAGTTCTGGGGATCTTAGGGAGAAGTCGGGACAAGTTCCTCGGCACTGCCCTGGACCCGCTGCAGCGACAGCTCCACGCGCTCAGTGGCCTCCAAAACAATAGGTCCACCCTCCACTTCTGCCTCTACACGGCGCCACCACTGCGCTTGCAGGGGAATGGACCTGCGGCCTGTTCCGTCGCGGAGCTGCACTTCGCTTCCTGTGCCCGCCTGCACCCAGAAGGAGATGCGCCGAATGGCTGGCTCTCCATCGTAAAGTACAAGCCGTTGGCCTTCCTGAAGAATCAGGCGTAACCGCCCATCATAGGGAGTCTGTATGTCCACGTAGTCCTGCGCCTGGATCACCGGAAGCTGTGCGGGAGGCTCTTCCGGAATGGCATAGACCTCTCCGTCGGCATCCTTCAAAATAGGCTCTCCCAGCAGCATTTTCAGGAGATCCATCGCCGGCTGCCCCAGCAGGTCGGCCTCGCCCATGGGGCCGGCCAGGGCCACCGCATCATAAGGAACGGCAGTGTGAGCCACGACGTAGCGGAAGCCGTCGGTGTGGAGCTTTTGCAGATCCCGTGGAAGTACCTGGAAGGGAGGAGATTTTCGGGCGATATCCAGCAGGGTGGAGAGGAAGCGGTTGTCGCTCACATAGTCGCGAAAGGCCAGCAGGTCGGGCCGTCGGATGAGCTGGTTGCAGTTGAGCAGCGGCTGCCGGTGGGCAAGCTGGTAGTATTGGAACCGTGCATTCCCCACGGTCAACGGTTGATATTGCAGTGGGACTTCGATCACCCCCCCTCTGGGGAGCTCTGCAAGCTGCTGGTACAGCGGGGGAATCGAGGCATCGGCCAGCGGGCGCCATGCGGGCCGATCCCCGGCGAAGAGCGGCTGGGAGAAGGCGTAGATCCCCAGCACGCCGAGGATGGGGATCCAGGCACGGTGCTGTGGCCACCGGGCGACGGCTGCGGCTGCGGCGGCACTCAGGCACATCATCGTCAGGATGCCGATACGGTAGGGCCGGTAGGCCTTCGAGAAAAAAGGCAGGTAGGTATAGGCCCACCAGTAGGGAAGTGGCAGGGTTCCCGCCCACTCGGGCAGCGGTGGGTTGTCGTCGAAGGTGAGGAAGGGGCCCAGCGTGAGGAGGGTGCTCCCCCCGGCCAGGATCACCCAGCCCAGGCTGCGCCGGCCGGCCACGGCCGCACCGACCAGTCCAACGATCCAGAGCAGCTTCCCGGGAGTGGATTTTAGTGGATTGACGTGGAAATCAGAGCCTACCAGCGTTCGGAGCTGTGTGCTGTTGCGCAGCACCTGCATGGCGTCGTGCTGCTCCAGGAGCTCGGGTGTAAGCTGGGATACAGGAATCTGGGCGTCGGCCAGGGCATTGCTGGCCTCCCAGTTGGCTTCTTCGGTGTAGAGACTGGGAGGAATGCCGGGCCGGCTGGGTGTTTCGCGGCGCACCAGTGGGATCAGCGGGGCGTCCAGCAGACCGGCGACCATCAGGGAAAGTACCAGCCAACCAGCCACTTTTGCGCCAGCCTCCCGCCACATCCACAGGCTGAAGCCCAGGCCGAACATCCCTGCGAACAGGGTGTAGTACCAGTTGAAGGGGCCGATGCAGGCGAGGATGCCCGTTGCGACGGCCCAGCGTCCCCAGCCGGGCTTGCGGGCGAGGCGTAGCAGCGACCACGCGTGCAGCGGAATGAAGCCTGCAGCCACCAGCTCGATGCAGCCCGCCGCTCCTTCTCCGTAGAGGTAGGGCGTGGTGCAGAAGAGAATACCGCAGGCAAAACCTCCGTAGTGGGAGCCTGAGAGCTCTCTGCCGAGCAGGTGGGCTGCCAGACCCGAGCTTGCCACTGCGCCAATCAGCAAGCCGTTGTAGGTGGCCACCAGCGGCAGGCCCGCGGCGACCCCCAGCGCGCCCAGAAATTGCAGGGCGGCATGGCCAAAGGACCACAGGTTGTAGCCGAAAGGAAAGAGAATGTCGGTGGTGACAGCGGAAAGTGTGCCTTCCCGGATGCCATTTCCGAGGTGCCCGATCAGCCAGAGGGTTGTCCACGCGTCAAAGCGGTCCCCCCAGATCTGATCCTGGAGGTGCAGGGGCAGGGGCCAGAGAAAAAGCAGGCTTCCGGCAAGGTAGAGGCCGATGACGCCCAGCCACCTCAAGGGGGGCTTCCGAAGTCATCGGCCGGGCGTTGGCCTTGAAAAACCTCGATGGATGGCCGTAGCTCGGGGTGCTGCAGCGCCAGGGCCACCAGCACCTGTAGCTTCAGGCCGGTGATGGCTTCGGTGGCGACGGTGGCTCCCTCGTCGTAGGTCCATAGTCCGCCAATATCCAGAGGATCTTCGGCCTCTGGGCCGGGTGTGAGTCGCCGCAGCGATGCGAAGCTGTTCGCCGGCCAGGCCACCCCCACCAGGGCATTGTAGTAGACCGGCGACAGTTGTGGTGAGACAGGCTGTCGCAGAAAAAAGAGAGCCTGCTGCATCACTTTTCGCTGATCAGGCTCCAAACGATCCACTATCTTCTGTGCTTCGTCCAGGTGCAGCCGGATCCACTTCAGACGGGCCTCTTGTCTGGATGGAAGTACTTTTTTAGCCGCCGCGAGCGCTTCGGTGTGGGTGGCGATCTCGGCCTCGTCCACCGGCTCCCGCAGCAGGGCAGCGCTCAGATTGTTGTACAGTGGCACCAATTGTGCAGCTTCTTGGCGATCCGCGTCCGCCTCACGGGCCTGCTGCTCCCGCTGGACAGCCACCAGGGTGTCGCTGCTGACCTTGAGTTGCTCCAGCAACTCGGGATTCGCCTTGAGCTTTTTCAGCCACAGCAGAATGCGGGTCCGGTCGCCGTGGCGACGGCTTTCCGCGCCCTGCTCGCCCGCATAGAGCTCCTGCGCCAAGGTGGTCTTTTCCTCGGCGGGCTCCGGTGTCGCTTCGATGGTCGTGGTGCAGGCAAAAAACAGCCAGAGCATTGGCTATTTCAGCATGACCACCGCCCCTTGTGCGGCGGGATTCCAGGTTGCGGACAGCGACACCGAGGTGGCGCTGTCGTTGGGCACGGTCCAGGTCTGGCCGGTGATGCTGACCACACTCACGGCCCAGGGGCCGGCGGGGAGGCCGGGGGCCTGCACCACCTCGGTGCTGCCGTCAGGAAGTGTATGCTGGGCTACAGGGAAAAGGACCGTCGTCAGCTCGGTGAAAGGCAGCACGGTGTTGACCGGCAGGGCGGCCCCCCCCAGAGGTTCCAGCGGGATCATCAGCTCGGAAACCCAGCTTTCTCCCTCCTCGACCTCGCCCGCATAGACGAGGTAGATGTGGGGCCACACGGTGGCGAAGCCATACTGGCCGAAGGTGGGGTGCGGGTCGGCCGCACCGTCGCCATCCGCATCCACGATGTAGAGCGGGAAAAATGTGGTGCAAGGCTGTGGATTGCTGAGATCCAGGGGCCCGGCGAGCTTCAGATCCCGACTCCACACCTGATCGGAGTACAGCGGCAGGTAGCCGCCGGTGGCGATCTGGGTCTGGTCGATGGTGATGGGATCAAAGGTGAAGACCGGCCGCTGGGTGGAGAGGGTGGAGGCCAGCAATACCGGGACGTTCTGCAGCCATGTGCCGTTGGCGACGGTCAGGGGCGCCAGCGAGGTGTCGGCGAGGCTCTGCACATGGCCGCCCACCACATCGCCGCAGGTGGCGCCAGCATGGGAGTCCAACTGCGGTTGAAAATTGCCGTCGCTGTCGGACAGTGCGGTGACCACCCAGCTTCCGTCGGGCACCGCGGGGAAGGCATAGCCGGCGGACTGAAGGCCCTGGCCTTCTCCGGTGTAGTCCTTGGCGGTGATGGTGGTAAAGTTGACCGGCGACCCGGTGCCATAGGGAGGCGGAGGATCATCGGATGCAAAAAGGAGTACAAAGGTATTACCGGGAGTGCCAGATCCAGCAAAAGTGACCGTTCCCGAGATCACGTTTTGCAGGGACTCGGCACCGGTATCGAGGGGTACTTCCACGCAGGCCAGCAGGAGAAACATCAGAACCTCCACCCGACGGTACCATAGACCCTTCCGCCGACAAGCTGCCCTTTGGGGTGCTCTCTCACCCGCTGGCCGCCCATCGCACCCAGGTTCCAACCGGAAATTGCCAACTCCAATCGGTCATCTTTGAAGGGCTGGGCCGCCACCTTGGCGGACACGATCAGCCGCTCGGGGATGGGCTCCTCCTGGATAATGAGCTGCCCGTTTGCGTCAAAGGTGCGCAGACGCCACACCTGCGGCGAGGCATACTGGATGTCGGCCCCCAAAGAAAAGCGCAGCGGACTGCTGTAGCTGGCCCCCAGGTTTACTTTCCACTGGGAGGTGGCTTGATCCACCACCACGTTTGTGCCGTCGTCGTCAAAGACCCGCTCCCAATTCACGGTGCCATGGACATCCAGGCCATCCACCGGGAACAGCGCCAGCTCCGCCTCTACCCCTACCCCGGTCCAGGTGTCGGGACGGTTGGAGAAGGAGGTGGTTCCGGCGCGAAAACCCTCTTGGACGGGGTCGTAGGCGCCGGCATTCGGCGTGAGATCGGTGAGGTCGATCAGGTTGGTAACCTGGTTCACAAAAACCGCGACATCGGCGGTGTGGAAGCGGCTGGATTCGTCCCGGAGCCCGAGCTCGCCGGAGACGATGCGCTCGGGCAGGAGCTGGTCGTCGCCCTCGGTCATCACGTAGTAGCCGTCGGCGGCCGTGGGCTGCTCCAGGGTGAGGTAGCTCTCCAGAAAGGTGGGGGAGCGGAAGGAGGTGCCACCGGAGAGCCGCAGCGAGGTGCGTGGGAACGCCCGGAAGATCAGCGCGCCGCGGGGAGACAGTGTCTGGGTGATGGGCACCAGTGGGTGCCGGTCCATACGCAAAGAGCCGACCAGACCGAACTTCCCCAGACGCGCATCTTCCTGGAGGAAGGCAGCGAAGTGGTGCTCGTCGATGGGATCGCCGTCGCCGCGCAGATAGTCCCAGGCGATGGTCTTGAAGCGGTAGCTGGCCCCCAGGTTCAGGTGGTGGACGATGGGACCGGTCTTGAACTCGCGCAAGAACTCCAGCTCGCTATCAACAATGGTGCTTTCCAGGCGGGTGCGGAGCGAGCGCTCGCCCACGTATTCCAGCCAGGGGCCGGCATCCCCGGCGAGGTGGTTGGTGAAGATCCGCAGGTGGACCGGCTCAAAGCCAACGTCCAACCGTGCATTCCCAGCCTGGAAGTCGAAGCCGTAGTTGCCCAATGCGCCCAGGGTGTAGAACTCGGTGAAGCCATCGGCATAGCCACCGGACACGGAAACCAGACCCCGATCCAAAAACGGAATATCAACGCGGCCATTGGCACGCAGTACCCGCATGGCCGTTTCCTGGTCGTCCGTAAAAGGCACCAGGGGACTGTCCTCGGTGAGCGTCGCCGCACGGTTCCAACGCTCCACCCTCTCGTAGCCCCCTCCGATACGCCAGGACAAAAGCTTGTTTCGGCCGGTCATCGACGCGCTGGCGGAGGCGTAGTCGGGCCCTCCCACCTTGGCCACCACTTCGTTCTCTCCCTCCCCCGGGGTGCGGGTGAGGATGTTGATCACGCCCGTCACCGCATTCGCACCATAGATAGCCGAGGCAGGACCCCGGATAATCTCAATACGCTCGATCTCCTCCATGCTGATGGGCAGCGTGGCCCAGACCACCGTGCCCATGAAGTCCTGGTACACGCTGCGGCCGTCGATGAGCACCAGCACCTTGTTGGAAAGCTCGCGGTTGAAGCCGCGGATCGACAGGTCCACCTGGCCGGCGGACAGGCTCATCACCTCGACCCCTGCCACCCGCCGCAGCAGATCGGGGATGGTGGTCGCGCCGGACATACGGATATCTTCGGTCGAAAGCACGGTAACCGTGGAGGGAGAATCCAGCGGCTGCTGCCCATAGCGCGAAGCAGTGACGACCTCTTGCTGGTAGGCATCAGAAAAGAAGACGTCGTTGGTGGGAAGTTCAAGGGGTGCGGCGGGCTGTACGGGGACGGGGCTTTGCTCCGGCAGTGGCGCATCGGAGGACACCGGCACGTCCATGCCCGCGTCGCGAAGCTGCTGCAATAGCACCGCTTCCTCCTCCCGAAGCTGCCGGAGTCGCTCCAGGTCGGCCGGTGGCTGTTTTTGGGCGGAAAGTCGTGCTTCTAAGACTGCAATCACCGGGTCCACATCCCCGGCCTTGTCCGGCGCCGCAGTGCGGTAGAGCCGGTAGTATTCCAAGGATTTTTCGATGTTTCCCAAGTCCGCATAGGATTTTGCGATGTTGTACAGCGTATTGGGATGCGGCCAGGCATCCTGCGCCTTCAAAAATTCCGCAAGAGCTTCCTCGTAGTTCTGCTGTTGGGCGTAGCCCAGGCCGGCCAGGAAGTGACGGCGGGCATCGTCCTTGGGCTCGGCCTGAGCCGTCTGCAGCATCGCCAGGAGCAGCATCATGTTCAAAAATCCTCGGGCAGCGGCATGTAGCCTTCGGGCGCTTTCTTCTCAGGTGGTTTTTCGGCCGGTTTTTCCGGTTCTTTTTTCTCAGGTGTGGTCTGGGCGCCCGGGCTTGTCGGCGGCTTTTCCGTGCCGGCCTTGACCGGTGTTTCCGTGGGCTTCTCGGGGGATTTTCCTGGCGCCGTAGCTGGTTTTTCCGTAGGAGGTGGCGCAGTTTTGGCGGCAGGGCTCTCCGGTGTCGCGGGCGCTGCGGGAGCCTCAGCCGGGGGCTGCGCGGAAGCTTCGGGCGCCGACGGCACAGCGGGCTCGAGGGGAGGGCTCACCGGCTGCGCGGGAGGCTGCGGAGGGGGCAGCTTGCTCTGCTGCCAGGCAAAATAGACCAGTCCCGCCGACAATACAGAGAGCAGGCCAAAAAGCCCCGCCCCCAGGATCACCCAGCGGCTCCAGGAGGAGCTGGGCGCGGGCTCCTGGATTGCGCCGGGAGGCATCGGTTTTACCAGGGTCACCGAGTGCATCTGCGCGCCGGCCCCCGCCACCGCGACCAGATCGTCCATCAGCGCCTGCATGTCCGGGTAGCGATCGGCCGGGTCTTTGGCGAGACAGCGGGCGACGATCGGCTCCAGTCCCTCGGGGACGAGGATTCCGGGGGCCGCCGCAAAAAAGGAGGGGGTCGCCTGGTGCAGGTGCGCCAACATGGTGGCGGTGGCGTTGTCCCCGTGGAAGGGAAAAGTACCGGTGATACACCGGAACAACAGGATCCCTACCGCGTAGATGTCGGTGCGGGCGTCGGTGTCCTGGCCGCGCACCTGCTCAGGGGCCATGCAGTGCGGCGAGCCCAGTACCAGACCGGGCTGGGTGAGCGACTGGTCCACCTCGGCCAACTTGACCAGGCCGAAGTCCACCACCTTCATGGTCTCACTGCTGTCCTCGCCCTGGAGCACCAGCAGGTTGGACGGTTTCAGATCCCGGTGGATGACGCCTTTTTTATGTGCGTAGCGCAGCGCGAGCACCACCTGCTGCACCAACCGGATGGCACGGATGGGCTCCATCGGCCCATCCTTCATCAGGTCGGTCATCCGCGGCCCGGGAATGTACTCCATCGCCAGGAAATATCCGCTCTCCTTCGTTTCTCCGAAGTCGTGCAGGGTCACAATGTTGGGATGGGAGAGCTGCGCGAGTGCTTGTGCTTCACGACGAAAACGGTGCTCGAACGACGCAATGTCAGCTTTGTTGGGAGGCACCAGTACCTTGAGTGCCACCTGCCGATGCAGCAACAGATCGTCCGCCAGAAACACCGCCGCCATCCCGCCCCGTGCGATCAGACTTTGGATGCGGTAGCGCTGCGCCACGACCTTACCGAGCGGAATTCCGCGTTCTTCCGTCTCACCCGTGGCGGTCCTGCCCGAGAGCTGGCCCTCCGCCTTGTCGGTCACCGAAGCCTCCCCGGGTACTTTGGCGAGCTTACCACAGCAACCCGTTCATACGATAGCTAATCCCCGGTTGGAACCGTGGCGAGGAGGAAATCATCCCTTGACATGACAAGAGCCTCCGCCGTCGTTTCGGGTTAGGGTTCCCAACCTGGAGCGTTGATGAACAAGGTCTACGCCTCCGCAGCCGAAGCCATCGCGGACATTCCCGATGGTGCCACCCTGATGGCAGGGGGTTTTGGGCTCTGCGGAATCCCCGAGAATCTGATCCTGGCCCTGCGAGACAAGGGGGTTCGTGGGCTCACGGTGATCTCCAACAATGCAGGGGTGGACGACTGGGGGCTGGGACTCCTGCTGTACACCCGGCAGATCCGGAAGATGATCTCCTCCTATGTGGGCGAGAACAAGGAGTTTGAGCGCCAGTATCTTTCGGGAGAGCTGGAGGTCGAGCTCTGTCCGCAGGGCACCCTGGCCGAGCGCATCCGGGCCGGTGGGGCCGGAATCCCCGCCTTCTTTACGCCCACTGGGGTGGGCACCCGGGTGGCAGAGGGCAAGGATACCC
Organism: Alphaproteobacteria bacterium; assembly: GCA_040376425.1. Classification (GTDB taxonomy): domain Bacteria; phylum Myxococcota_A; class UBA796; order UBA796; family SXON01; genus CAITDR01. The sequence goes on from JBEIQS010000022.1 coordinate 20,071, forward strand.
GCTGGTTCGACGGTCGGCCCTATGTGCTGGAAACCGCGCTGAAAAGTGATTTTTCGCTGGTCAAAGCCTGGAAGGGAGACACGCAGGGCAACCTGATCTTCCGAAAGACTGCCCGGAATTTCAACCCTATGATGGCCACTGCCGGAAAAGTCACCATCGCCGAGGTGGAAGAGCTGGTTCAACCCGGTGAGCTGGATCCGGACCAGATCCACACACCCGGGATCTTCGTGCAGCGGATTTTGTTGGGTACCGGCTACCAGAAGCGCATTGAACGCCGCACTGTTCGGGAGGGCTAGGCCATGCCGTTGTCGCGAGATGGAATTGTGCGTCGTGCGGCCGCCGAGCTGCGGGATGGCTACTATGTGAACCTGGGAATTGGGATTCCCACGCTGGTGGCCAACCATATTCCCGAGGGGATGGACATCGTCCTGCACTCGGAGAATGGCCTGTGCGGCATGGGGCCCTTCCCCACCGAGGCCGAGGTGGATCCGGACCTGATCAACGCGGGCAAGCAGACCGTGGTGGCATTGCCCGGCTCCAGCTTCTTTTCGTCGGCAGACAGTTTTGGGATGATTCGGGGAGGCCACATCAACCTGACCATCCTCGGGGCGCTGCAGGTCTCGGCCGGCGGTGATCTGGCCAACTGGATGGTGCCCGGAAAGATGGTGAAGGGCATGGGCGGGGCCATGGATCTGGTCAGCGGTGCCCAGCGGGTGGTGGTCACGATGGAGCACACGGCAAAAGGGGAGGCGAAGCTTGTGGAGAGCTGCACCCTGCCCTTGACCGGTCTGCGCTGTGTGGACCTGCTGATCACGGACTACGGGGTGTTCACCTTCAAAAAAGGGCTGACCCTGATCGAGATTGCGGAAGACCTGACCGTGGATCAGGTACGAGCGGCCACCGGCTGCCGCTTTGCGGTGGCCCCGGATCTGAAGCGCCTGCCGCTGGACGGCTGAGGCGCGTCGGAGCGGGGGCATTGGGGTGGCCGGAATCCGGCTGGTTTCGTAGGCTGCCTTACACAGATTTTCTTCATTCTGAAGATCCTCCTGCCGTTAGCAGGAGTCAGGAGGTTCAGGTGTTGCTTGTACTCCTCGCCTGCACGGCTCCTGAAGACTCTGCCAGCAGCTCGGAGCTTCCACCGGAAGAGTCCGGGGAGATCCCGGTGGATTCCACTCCCTTTACGGTGGACAGTGGCATCGAGGATGGCCCGTCCGACACGGTGCCTGCGCACAGCCTGCTGTTGCGGCATGAGGGCTTTTGGCTGCTCACGCCGCTGGGGGGGCCCTACCGGGCGATCACCGGCGAGCTCCTGATCCAGGAGATCCTGGATGGGGATGAAGAAGAGCCGGCATGCTCCCTGCGCTATGCGCTGACCGGTACGCCCGAGGCGGAGGGCTGTACGGGCTGCGACTTCAGCTTCCGGGTGACCCACTACCTGGCCGAAGGAGATCCAGAGCGCTGCCAACAGCCCGATCTGCCCGCCGAGCAGGAGGTCTTTGGTTGGAACGAGCCGACGTTGTACAAGGACTATGCCGAAAGTGGACTGTGGCTGGCCTGGTACGACGGCACCCTGGTGGAGGATGAGCTGAGTTTTTCCTGGGAGCAGACGGTGGGGCTGACGGTAGAGGAGGAAGAATGATGTTTCTTCTTCTGGCCTGTGTTTCCGAGGAGCCGGTGGACAGTGCGCCGCCCGCCCCGGCCCCGGAGCTGCCGATGCCCGACCTGGAGGGCATCGACCTGCCCGCAGCGGTGCAGGAGGCGCTGGGCCTGGCGGTGAGCCTGAGCCTGGGTTCACCCTGGAGCGGAAACGTGACGTCTCTCACGACCCTGGCGCGGGAAGGCTGCCCGGATTTTTATGTTGGTGCCCCGCCAGAAGTGGATATGGACACCGAGCTCTCCTGGGCCGACACCTGCCGCACCTCGGGCGGGCTATTCTTTGATGGCTACCTGGGCTGGGACCATAGCCTGAGCCTGGACGGGGATCCCGAGGATCCGGTGGGCCAGACGATCAATGCCACCCGTAGCCTCGCGGGGAATGGTTCGGTTGGCGACGACAACGGTCTTTTTATCGGCTTTGATGGCGAGGGAGAGGAGGCGCTCTACCGGGTGACGGCGCCGGACCACAGCCACTGGACCTGGTCCAGCCTGGTGCAGGGGACGGTGGAGGGGAGCAACGCCACCTCCCTGGTGGGAGGCTGGCGCTCTGACCTTTACCTGTACAGTATCGGTGGCGACGCAGAGCACCTGGAAGTGCGCGGAAACGCCTATTTTCCTGAGCTGCGTATCCAGGATCGCTTCGACAGCCTGGCCATGGATCTGGTGTTGGAGGGTGCTCTCGGTGCGACGGCGGAGACCTGCACGCTGGAGCCATCCGGTTGGATCGGCCTGCGTGACGAGCAGGCCTTCTGGTATGACGTGGTGTTTATGCCCTTGAACGATGATGGCTACACTGATGATCCCTACAGCGCCTGTGATGGCTGCGGGCAGCTCTTTTTGCGCGGGGTGGAAGCCCCGGTGGACCTGGGTACGGTCTGCGTGGATCTGTCCGGGGTCTTTCCCCAGCTCGTTCCTCCCAATCCCGAAGACTTTGTCTTTACCCTTCACCAGACGGAGGCTCCATGATCCTGATCGCCCTGCTGGCCTGTGCGCCAGAGCCGGAAGGAGATGGTCTGACCCTGCTTTCTCCGCGAGAGCAGTTGATCCGGGTGTCGGTGGAATTGCGGGGGGTTCACCCCTCCGAAGAGGAGCTGCTGGCCATTGAGGCGGATCCAAGCCTCTACTCGGCCTTTGCCGAGCGCTATCTGGCTGATCCCCGGGTGTCCGAGCGGATCCGCGAGATTTTTGATACGCGCTGGTGGACGCGGACGGGTGACACCTATTTTGATGCGGAAGAAGCCGGGGTTTCCGTGCGCGAGGCCGATCTGGCGCGCTCCGTGGGCGACGAGCCCTTGCGTCTGCTGTCCTATGTGTTTGATCAGGAACTCCCCTACTCCGAGCTGGTGACAGCCTCCTACACCATGGCCGACCCGCTGCTGGCCACCTTCTGGGATCTGGACCGCCAGAGCGAGGAGCCCGGCTGGGTACCCGCGACCTACCGGGACGGTCGCCCCCATGCGGGCCTGCTCACCATGAGCACGATCTGGCAGCGCTACCCGAGCATGGGTGGAAATGCCAATCGGCACCGGGCGAATGCAGTGTCGAAGATGCTGCTCTGTGACGACTACCTCTCGCGGCCCATCGTGCTGAACCGCGCCCAGGTGGACCAGCTTACGGTGGACCCGGAACAGGCCATCTCCACCAATGTGGCCTGCCAGAGCTGCCACTCCAGCCTCGATCCGCTCTCTGCCCACTTCTTCGGCTTCTTCCATGAAGAACAGCCGGATGGGCTGCGTGCCGCCACCCTGTACCTGCCAGAGGCGGAGCAGGGCTGGCGCAGCTACTCGGGGCGTTCCCCCGGCTACTATGGTGTGCCAACGTCGGGTCTGGAAGAGCTGGGGCAGCGTATTGCTCAGGATCCCCGCTACTACGACTGCGCGGTACGGACGGTGTTCGAGGGCGTGCTGCAGCGGCCTGTGCTTCCAGAAGACTGGACGATACTTCAGGAACATCGTGCTGTTTTTGAGGATGCAGATTGGCGTCTGCGCCCGGTGTTGCGCTCTGTGGTGCTTTCCCGCCAGTTCTTGGCGGTGGACGCAGAGGATCCAGCGGTTGCGGCGAGGCTCACGCCGGTGCGCACCACCTCCCCCGCCCAGCTCTCCGCCATTGTGGAGGACATCACCGGCTTCACCTGGACCTTCGATGGCGACGACGCCCTTCGGGCGCAGGGGGCGGGCCTCCCGGTTCTTATGGGGGGCATCGACGGTCGCTCGGTGACCGCGCCGGGGCGGAATCCCTCGGTGGGAACGGCATTGGGGCTGGAGCGCTTTGCGCAGGCAGCGGCCCATGCGGTGGCCGTGGCCGATCTGGATCCCGCCCGCACCACCGATGCGAGGCTGCTGAAGTACGTCACATCGGAAACGACGCCGGAGTCCGATCCGAAGGCTTTTGAGGGGCAGATCCGCTACCTCTACCTGCGGATCACCGGCATCCCGCTGGGGGAGGATGCCCCCGAGCCGGCCGCGCTGACCGCCCTCTGGAAGCAGGTCTACGCGGTGGAGGGCTCCTCCACCCGTGCGTGGGCCGGCGTGCTCTCTGCTGTTCTCCGCGATCCCCGCGTCCTTTTCTACTAGGAGGTTCCCATGCTCAAGCGTGACCATCGCTTTCTGTCGGGCCTCTCTCGTCGCCACTTTCTGGGTGGTGCGGCGGCCCTGGCCGGTCTCTCTGTGGCGCCCCGACGGGCCCAGGCGCGTCCTGCGGAGCGGAAATTTCTCTTCTTCTACGCCGGGGGTGGCTGGGACACCACCACGGTGCTGGATCCCCACTTCGGCAGCACGGGTGTGGACATGGACCCCGATACCTACCTCGGGGGAAATGGGATTCTGAACTACACTTCGGGTCCGGATCGGCCGCTTGTGGACCGCTTCTTCACCCGCTGGGGCAACCGTGCCGCCATCATCAACGGGGTGGATGCACACTCGGTGGGCCACGACTCGGCGCAGCAGTTTGTGATGACCGGCACGTCGGCCTCGTCCTATGCGGACTGGCCCACGATCATCGCTGCCAATTCGACGCTGGAATATCCCATGCCCCACGTGGTCTTTTCGGGGCCCTCCTATCCGGGTACCTCGGCGTCGGCGGTGGTGCGCGCGGGGGGGGGCACGTTGCTGGAGCTCTTGGACGGGTCCATCCTCGGAAGATCCGATAGTCCGACGCCCCGTTTTGCGGAGCCCTCGGATGCGATGATCGATGCCTTCGTCTACGACCGGGTGGCACGTTTTGCCGCTGCCAAGGCGGGGAACGGGGCCGAGCGGAGTGAGTCGCTACGGGCCAACCTGGAGCGGGCGATGGAGCTGGAGGGACGGCGCTTTGAAGCGGGTCTTTCGGACCTTGGCCAGAGTATGGTGGAGCAGGGCATCAAGGCGGCGGAGCTGTTCCGGCTGGGCTTGTCGCGCTGCGCCATGATCGGCATCGATGGCGGCTTTGATACGCACGGGGACGCGCGGCAGCAGATCCAGAACCAGAACCCCTTCTTCGGGGCCCTGGACCAGATCATGGATCACCTCGCTTCTACGCCGGGACATACCACCCGCTACCTGATCGACGAAGTGGTGATCGTGGCCCTCTCCGAGTTCGGGCGTACCCCCAAGCTTAACGGCGGTGGTGGAAAGGACCACTGGCCCTTTGGCTCGGCACTGGTGGTGGGCTCGGGCGTGGCGGGTGGGCAGTCCTTGGGGGTGACCGACGACAAGCTGATTGCCAAGCCTATTGACATGTCAACAGGTCGCGAAAAAAGTGATGGAGATATGCTTGCGTGTGAGCACCTGGGCACGGCACTCCTGAAGCTGGGTGGGCTGGATCCGGAGTATTTTCTGCCAGGGGTGCAGTCCCTGGATGCCCTGATCGGATGAGGACCGGGGGCAGGATGGGGGTCGCCCTGCTGGCCCTGCTGGTCGGCTGTGGTGCGGCCGAGACCTCGGAGGGCACCTGTGATCGCGATCCGCCCCTTTCGTACACAAATTTCGGGCAGGGATTTTTAGGGCGCCACTGTACAGGCTGTCACTCCAGCCTGCTTCCGGAGGGCCACCGGGTTGGGGCTCCGCTGGGTGTCGATCTGGACACGCTGGAGGGGCTGCGGCAGTGGGCCGAACGGGTCCATGTGCGGACCGTGCCCACGGACGGGGGAATGCCGCCCGGCGGTGGTCCCACCGAAGAGGAGCGGGCGATGTTGTCGGAGTGGCTGGAGTGCACCATTTTGTCAGAGGAAAGCGGATGATCGCCCTGCTGCTGGCCTGCTCGGACTACTCGGTCTACGCGCCGCCACCGGTGCCGGTGGCCGATCCGCCGGGTACCGATCCCGACGCCTTCTTCGGGAGCCCACCGGATTGGGATAGCTGCTCGGCGGCGTGGTCGGGCTATTACTATAACTTACCTGCGGATCATCCCGATCTGCGGCCGGCGGAAGAAGTCGTCCCTGATCCGGATGCGGTGGACTGGTGGGATCCGGCCTATCTGGCTTTTCAGCGTGACGATGCCTCCCTGGACTTCGGTGCGTCCTGGTGGCCCGTGGACCAGGGTTTTGAGGACGATCCGGCATGGTTTTCGGGACGTTGGGCGGGCTGGATTCGGGTGCGCGACGCGGGTGCGGTGACGCTGGTGGTGGGGGCGGTGAGCGATCTGTGGGTGGGCGTGGACCGGGAGTGGGTGGTGGGTCGTTGGGGGGCGGAGGAGCTGGAGGGAGAGGTGGTGGAGGTGGAGCTTCCAGCGGGACAGTTTCCGATTGAGCTACGCTATGCGCAACGGACGGAGGCGGGAAGTGGTCTGCGCTTTCGGGTCGCCGATCCGGACGTACAGCTTTGCTATCCGGATTACTCCCCATGAGCCTGCTATTTTGGCTGGCGTGTACGGGCTGTATGCCGCCTTCGGTGCTTCCGATGAAGCAGCCTGCAACGTTGGCAGTGCAAAGCCACACGCTGGAGGAGGCGTCGGAGCGGCTGTGGCAGCCAGAGCTGCGCCCGGCTTGGCGGGATCCGACACAGGAAGAAAAAGACGCCTTTGATACTCTGATTCCGGCGCTCACCTACTATGCCCCCTCGGGCCAGCTTCCCGAGGAGCTGCCGGGCATTGCCGAGCAGATCGGGATGCACCTGGAGCGCTGGGAAGTGGCGGGGCAGGAGCATTTTGTGCTCTATGAGGATGTGGCGTCACGCCGGGGCGCCGGGGCCTACCTCTTTGCGATCGGACGCCCGCTGGGGCGGAGCTGGGTCCTGCTGGAGTCCCCGCACGCCTACTTTGATCTGGGCACCGGCTGGATTGGGGCCTCTCTCTACTTTTCTCCTCCTGCTGGTAGTGCTGCGCCAGTGGCCTTTTTTACGAACAGTCTGCACCGCTATACCACCTCGACCGGTGCGCGGGAAAAGGGAGAGGACAACCACGCGGATGCCTGCCACAACCCCGAGCACCTGTTCCAGACCGCCACGTTGGCGGCCGCAAAGACCCGTCGCAACGCCACGGTGATCCAATTGCACGGCTTTGGCGGAGACGGGGACGGTGATCCGCCGCCGGGGACCAAGATGGTCATCAGCGCGGGTGGCCGGAGCGGGGTGACCGATCTGGCGCGGACCACGGCGGCTACCCTGCAGGCCAGCATCGGGCTGGAGGTGCTGCTGTATCCCGACCAGGTGAGCGTGTTGGGCGCCACCACCAACGTGCAGGCCAACGAGCTGAAAGTGGTCCCGAGCGCGCGCTTTCTGCATGTGGAGATGTCCGCAGCACAGCGCACCGAGCTGAAAGAGAACCCGGAGAGCTTGTCCCTGTTGGCGCTGGGACTGTTTGGGGCCGCGCGGTAGCCCGCGTCAGGCCAGAACAATCTCAGGCGGAATCGCCCCCATTCGACCGGCGCGGAAGTCCGCGTAGGCCTCGTGCAGCTCGGCTTCGGTGTTCATCACGAAGGGCCCCGACCAGGCGATAGGCTCGCGCAGCGGGACGCCGCCCAGTAGCAGAAATTCTGTAGCGCCAGAAGCCTCGATCAAAAAGGCCTCTCCCTCCCCCAACACGCCAAGCTGCCCCACCTTCAGCGGGCTGCCGCAAAGCTGTGCTTCGCCTCGAAAAACGTAGATCCCAATTCGCTGATCCGAGGGATAGGACAGCGGCAGCCTGGCCCCGGCCTTCAGGCGCCAGTGGTGGTACTGAATGGGGGTGTGGGTGCGGGTTGGGGCCTGAATTCCCAAGGCGGAACCTGCAATCACCCGGACCGACGCGAGGCCATCCGCAGTGGTGGCTTCGGGGATTCGGCTCGCCCGCAGCTCCTGGTAGCGGGGCGGGCTGCGCTTCAGGGCCCGGGGCAGGTTCACCCAGAGCTGGAAGCCATGCATCCGCCCGCCCTTTTTCTGCATGTTGACCGAGGGCATCTCTCGATGCACCACGCCCGCGCCCGCGGTCATCCACTGTACGTCCCCGGCCCCCAGCAAGCCCGAGTGCCCCGCACTGTCGGCATGAGCAGCTTCCCCCTCCAGAATGTAGGAAACGGTCTCAAAACCCCGGTGCGGGTGGTCGGGCGCGCCGATGGCCTCGCCCGGGGCATAGTCGACCGGTCCCAGCTCATCCAACATCAAAAAGGGATCGAGGTTGGGGATACCACGACTGGGAAAAGGGCGTCGTACAACAAAACCACCCCCTTCCCGCTGCTGGTGGCCGGTGACAACCTGGATGACTTGGCGATCCATACTCTCTATGCTCCGTTGGTTTGAAAGCCGATTTTCCGATGGGTTCCATCGCAGAAAGGTTTGTTGTTCGAGGCGCCGCAGCGGCACAGGAAGGCCACATCGCCCCGCTTGACCGCGCGTCCCGTACCGCAGGTGATCTCGTGGGGGCCCGCCACCTTGAGGGGGCCGTCGGGGATTCCCGTCACCTCCAGGTTCCCCGGCTCTTTCCAGGCGGGAAGATCGGCGGGAGGCGGGAATTCGCCCGTGGCCGAGAAGTGAGCGTCATGGTGGCTTCCGTCGCAGTAGGGCTTGTTCTTCGACGCCCCGCAGCGACAGAGGGTGGCCCGGAGACCGGTGGTTGCACCGGTCAACGTCCCCCGCAAGGCGTAGGGGCCATTTTCCAGAACTGCGACCACATTGCGTCCCGATGGCTGCTCGGCGGGGCCGCCGTCCAGGGGCTCCACCACAATCGCGCCGGAGGGGCAGCGCTCGGCCACGGCCAGCAGCTCGGCCGGAGAGGCCGCGTCAGGATCGATCCAGGCTCCCTGCACATTGGCTTTGAACACGTTGGGCTGTGAAAGAACACAGTTTCTTGCGTGAATACAGCGGCTTCCATCAAAGCGGATCCGCATCTTTTGACCATCGACGACTTCAGACATGGGGAATGCTCCTCTCGGCTTGTTGGGGGGGCGCGGAAGGTGCAGAGCACAGCGCTCGCCCCGACCACGACCCACATCGGGTCCAGCATAGCTGTTGGGGGACGGATCTCCGCTCAGACATGGTGCATCGACGCGCGGAAACCTGTCTGAAGACCAGGACAATGTCGACCCCAGCACCCCTTACATTTTCGCGAACCTGGCAGGGTCGCGTATGGAGCGTGTCGGCGCGGCTTGGCGTGCCCGCGGCCGGCAAGGAGGTTGGAAAGGCCGACACCACCCATGGTCACTCCGTGAATACAAGGATACTCATGTCAATCTATTCATCAATGGTATGTTTTTGGAATCACTATCCCATAGATTGACCAATCCGCCGGACCTGGAGGGGGTGCGAGCCTTCGCTGCCATTGTGGAGGCGGGTAGTTTTCAAGCGGCTTCTCTCCGGTTGGGGGTGCCACGCTCTACGGTGAGCCACCGGCTGGCGATGCTGGAGGCGGCTCTTGGGGTGCGGCTCTTTCAGCGCAGCACGCGGCGGGTGACGGTGACCGAGGCGGGACAGGAGTACTATCGGGAGCTTCGACCTGCTCTTGCTGCGGTGGAGGAGGCCACGCGGCGGGTGGCGGGCCTGTCAGAGGAGCCGCGTGGGCTGGTGCGGATTTCGGTGTCTCAGGGCTTTGCGGGTATGTGGATGTCCGCAGTCGCACTACCTTTTCTACGAGGTAACCCCGGCGTTCAGCTCCAGGTGGACATCAGCGACCGCTTTGTGGACCTGATCGGGGAGGGCTATGACCTGGCCGTGCGTGGGGGCGACATGGGCGACTCCAGCCTGCATGCGCGGACGCTGCTGAGTATGCAGACTTTTTGCTATGCGTCTCCCGAATACCTGCTATACAGGCCAATTTTGGAGCATCCAAGCCAGTTGGAGGGAGAGGAGGTGCTGCTTCTTTCGGGTGGTGCGGAGGCGGAGTGGATTTTTGAGGGGCCCACCTCGGTCCGTGTGAAGGTCCACAGCCGCTACCGCGTCAACAGCCACCTGCTGCATGTGGAGGCGGCAGCTGCCGGTTTCGGCATCGCGCGCGTCTTTCCCTTTCTGGTGCGCCGGGAGCTGGATCGGGGGCTTTTGCGGCCGGTTCTTCCGGAGTGGGGTAGCCCCCCGGCGCGGCTGCAGGTGGTGACCTCTGGGCTGACCCACCGCACCGCGGCGGTGCGGGCCTTTGTGGAGCACCTGGAGGAGGTGGTGCGTGGGGGGCCAGGTCCAGGGAGTCCAGCGGGGTTGTGTGCGGTTCGGAACCCCGTTGATTCTGCATGACCTCCGCGGTGCAGTGGGCCACCGGCCGACTGCCGATGGAGCGACACAGTCGCCTGCCCGATGATCACCGGGTGTTCTGGGGCGACCGTTGGTGGCTTTGGGACCTTGCCGCTCGCCTCACCCCTCCTCCTTCGCCTCCTTCGCCCCCTTCCCCTCTCCCCGCATCATCTTGTAGCGCATCTTCTTGAACATCCCGCGCAGCGCAATCACTTCGCGTTCGTCCAGGGTGGCGCGCTGCAAGATCTGGCGCAGCGTCGCGTTGACCAGGACACGCTCATGCCCCATCAAGTAGCCCGCCTGCTCCAGTGCCCCCAGCCACTCCTGCGCTACCCACTCCACCCGCTCCAGCGGCGCGGGTGTGGCCGGGCCGTTGCCAGAGGGCGCGGCACCCCGCTTGGGGCCCCCACGCGGGCCGGTGCCGTCCACTTCCAGGGCGTAGTAGCCCCGTTTTCTGGCCTCACCGAAGATCGCCGCTGCCGTCAGCAGGACGGCCTGTGCCAGGTTCAGGGAGGCGTTGGCATCAGTGGGGATATGCAGCAGGGCGTGAGCATAGGCAATATCTTCGTTCGATAGACCAGAATCTTCTGGACCGAACAAAATTGCGGTGCGTCCGGGCTTGTCGAAGGGCAGCGGTGCAAAGGCCTCCAGCTCATGGGCGGGCCAGCGCCAGTGTCGGGTACGGGCTGTAGTTGCCACTACAAAGTGGCAGTCGGCAATGGCCTCCTCTACCGTGCTTACATAGCGTGCTTCATCCAGCAACATTGCTGAGCCTGGTGCCATCCACCGGGCCCGATCCACGTCGAAGGCGGGGGGGGCGACCACCACCAGACGCCGCAGGCCCATGTTCTTCATGGCGCGACCTACCGCGCCGACGTTTCCGGGCTGCTGGGGCCGCACCAGCACGATGACCACCCGCTCTTGCAGCGTCTCTTCAGCGGCTGCACGGCGGTCGGGATTTTCGGAGTCAGGTGGGTCCACCGACAATATAGGTCAGCCCCCGAAGAGAGACTTGAACCAACCGCTCACGCGGCCCCACAGCGAAGGCTCGGCTGCAACGGGCGCAGGCGCGGGGGTGGTGGGCGGCGGCTCGATCTTCAGCGGCTCCACCGTGCGCGGCTGTGCGCGCGGGGCGATCGTGGTGGGTGCCATGGGCACTTCGGGCAGCGTCCGGGCGGACTGCATGTCCTGTGTGTTCTGCCGTGCCGGCTGCTGGCTGGGACGGGGCGGCGAGAAGGGCGGCGGGGTGTCGTTCTCTGCGACGGTGGGCCGCTCCTCCTGCTCCTCCATTCCACCAAACTGCGCCGCCAACATCGAGCTGGGCATGGTGAGTGGCAGCGGCGGCGGAGTGGGAGGATCCTGCCGCTCCTTGGGGCGCTCTTCGCCACCTTTGCCCAGCTTCAGGGTGCCTTCCACCGTCTGGCCGGTGGTCTTGTCCCGTGCCGTCAGGTTCAGGATGCCTTCGGAGTCGATGTGCAGGGTCACTTCGATGCGGACTTTGCCCTTGCGCTCGGGACGGATACCCGAAAATACGAAGGTTCCCAGTAGCTCATTTTCGTTGCACATCTTGCTGTCGCCTTGGTACAGGCGCAGCAGGATGGACTTCTGGTTGTCCTTGCTGGTGGTGAGCGTACACTTCTTGTAGTCCGGCAGCGGCTGGTTCTTCGGAAACAGCACCTGCATCGACCCATCCGGCTTGGAGATGCCGATGGGCATGGGCAGCACGTCCAGCAGGGTGACATCGTCGCCCGCCTGAGCCGCCGCCAGCGAGTGCGACATGATCGCGGCGCCGATGCCGACGGCTTCGTCCGCATTCACGCCCTTGCTGGGGGTCTTTCCGGTAAACTCAAACACGCGCCGCTGGACCAGCGGCATACGCGACTGCCCACCCACCAGCAGAATCTCGTCGATCTGGTCGGGAGTGCTGTTGGCCTCCTTCATGATCCGGTCGACGTTCGTGATGGTGCGCTCGACCAGATCGCGGGTGAGATCCTCGAGCTTGTCGCGGGTCACCTCGATCTTCATATCGATCTGGCGACCTTCCGACTGGGTGATGTACGGAATGTGGATCTGAGAGCGCTGTACCGAAGAAAGTGCGATCTTGCACGCTTCTGCGGCATCTCGGATACGCTGCACGGCAACCCGATCGTAGGACAGGTCGATGCCGTTCTGGTGATAGAATTGCTCCAGCGCCCACTGCATCAGCCGGTCGTCGAAGTCCACACCGCCCAAAAAGGTGTCGCCACCGGTGGCGATGACTTCAAAGATGCGGCCTTTGATGTCGATGATCGAGATGTCAAAGGTGCCGCCGCCCAGGTCGTACACCGCGATGCGCTGGTTCAGGTTCCGGCCCATGCCATAGGCCAGTGCCGCTGCGGTGGACTCGTTGAGCACCCGCAGGACCCGCAAATTGGCCAGCTTCCCGGCGGTACGTACCGCCTGCCGCTGACGGTCGTTGAAGTAGGCCGGAACGGTGATCACCGCCTGGTCCACCTCTGCGCCCAGGCTCTCCTGTGCTACATCCCGAATTTTCTTCAGGATGGCGGCCGAGATCTGCTCCAGGGTGAAGACCTGGTCGCGGACCTTGACCATCACCTCGTTGCCCTCTCCCTCCACCAGCTCGTAGGTGAAGACCTGACGAATCTTTTCGATGGTCTTCGAGTGGAAGTTCCGGCCGATCAGGCGCTTGGCGGCCTGGATCGTGTGCTGCGGGTTGAGCTGCGCCTGCTTCTTTGCGTCATCGCCGACGAGCTTTTCGCCCTTGTCGGTGATCGCAAAAACAGAGGGAATGGTTGTTTTCCCACCTTTGTAGGTGATGACACGCGGCTTCCCGTTCTCCACGATTGCGGCGCAGGAGTTCGTGGTTCCCAGGTCGATGCCGATCGCCTTACCCATACCGCTTCCCTTCGGGCTTCCGCTCAAGTAGCACGGATCCCCACCCCGTTCAATGCTGCATTTCTCTTTCAAAGTCAAGAGAAATTTGGAAAAATATACTATCTATCATAGCTAATCATAATCTTGGCATCCGTGCGATCACAAGAGATGCGGAGCGCATCCAGCGTGTCTTCGAACTTCATCCGGCGCGTGATCATGGGGGCCACCTCCAAACGTCCACGCTCTAAGAGGCGAAGAATGCGCGGAAAGCAGCCTCCACCCGAGTGACCACGGGCTCCGGAGATGCTGGCCGCGGCGCTGACCAGTACGTCCAGCAGCACGGGCGCACGCAATCCCGTCCTTCCCAGGTAGACCATTTTTCCGCCGGGCGCAAAGGCCCGCTCGATGGCGGGCATGGTGTGCAGCGCCGCGCCCGCCGCCTCGACCAGCATGTCCGCACCCCAGCCGCCCGACAGCGCCCGGATATGCTCTTCCGCCGGGCTTTTTGTCGGGTCTTCCACCAGATCCGCGCCCATCGCTGCGGCCACCTCCCGCCGCTGCGGGCTGACGTCGAAGGCAGCAATGGTGGCTGCTCCCGCGCAACGTGCCAGGGCGATAGCGCCCAATCCGATTGGGCCACAGCCGAAAATTGCGATATGGGCCCCTGGCCGAAAGCCACCCGCGGACACAAACATGCCGTTGTAGGAGCAGGCGATGGGCTCGATCAGTGCGCCCAGCTCACAGGCGCGCTGACGGTCGCCCACCCGCTCTGCCAGCGGGTTGAGGGACCACAAAAAGCGCTCCTTGGACACCAATCGCTCGGCAAAGGCTCCGGGCGCCGAAAAGCCCAGCATCTCCAGACGCGGGCACTGGTTGGGATTGCCGACCCGGCAGGCTTCACAGGTGCCGCAGGACAGCATCCCCTCCCCTGCGACAAGATCGCCGGGGCGCAGGTTTTGTACCGCCTTTCCAACCTCCAGCACTTCGGCCGTATACTCGTGACCGCAGATCACGGGAGTCTTGACAGGTCCAGAGAAAAGGACATAGCCCTGGTCGTCGGTCTCGTAGCAGTGGGTGTCGCTGCCGCAGACCCCGCAGGCCACCGGGCGCAGCAGCACCTCGTCCGGTCCGGGGGTGGGATCGGGGAGATCGATCCAGGTAAATTGCGGATGACGCCACACCTGGGAGGCCATGGTCGCCTTCCCACGCTTCACTTCCTCGGGGCGCAGGGGATAACCGGGGCGGGGATCCCACGTGGCGCTGAGCTGTACGGCTTTCACGCATCCTCCATACTCTTCATGTAGCCTGTTTGCCGCAGCGCGTCTGAAGGGTGGTTCAGCCCGCAGGCGCCGGTTCTTGAGGGATGGGGGGGGGCCTCTTGGAGGTCCGGGCCATGGTGGTTCACATGGGGACGGCCCGCGCCTGTAGCCGCAGCGGGGCTGCGTTGGGAGTCAGGACCAGCTCCAGATCCAGTGGTGCAGGATCTAAGCGAGAAAGAAACTGGTCCAGAACCAAGGTCACGCCGCTGGGGAGCTGATCCAGGGGGACCGTGGTGTCCAGCAGCAGCGCAGCCTTGAAGGTGGCGCGCACGGCGATGGAGGCCTCCGGGGCTCCGCCCCCCAGGGACTCGCCGACCAGGTGGATCGCCCGGATCGTGGCGGACAGCTTGCGTCGGGCCGGCGCGTTCAGGCTCATCGTCAGCTTTTCACCCGGATAGAGCCAGCGGGACTTGGGGCAGGCGCGGCAGGGGAGTCCTTCGCAGTCTCTGCCTTCGTCCAGATAAATTTCGAAGTCTTCCGCATCACTCTTCACGTAGAGGCGATCGCCGATGTGCTGGAGCCCCGGGCCCACGGGGCGGGGGCTGGGCCAGGGGTTCTGCACCGGCAGCTCCAGGCCATCGCCGCGCAGCCGCAGCGGGCTGCAGGACAGGGTGTTGGTCCAGGGAATCTGAAAACTTTTGTAGTCTCCACGACGTTCTGCTGGGGGCGTGGAGACCGGAGGGGGGGAGGAGGAGGAGAGCGCACCTGCAAACAGGTCGACGGGGCTGAGGGTGGGCGCCGTGACCAGGGCGGTGTGTTGCCCTTCTACGTTCACGGAGAGCCGACGAATCAACACAAAAGGGCCGCCTGCGGGCACGCGCAAGAGCAACTCTGGATTTGTGCTTGTGTTGTCAAAGCTGAGGTGGGCCTCCAGACCCTCGGTGCCCGGCTGAAAAAGGGCAATCTCTCCCTCCATCTCCAGGGTGGGCTGCTGGGTGCCGGCGCCCAGGGCGCGGGCCGCGAGGCTGACCTCCATGTTCCCGGTCTGCACACCCGCCAACTTCCACCGCAGGGTGGTCCCCGGATAGACCCACCAGGCCGGGTCCTTGTCATCGGGCCCTGGCAGAGTAGGATCCAGCTCAAAGGAGACTTCTTCGGGCGTTGCGCCCTGTGGCAGCAGCATGCCTGTGGCCGCACCGTTGAAGCCCAGCATCGCCTCGCATTGGTGCCCGGCAAGGTCATTGCGGGGCATCGCCTTCAGAAGTTGGTCGCGGAAAATTGCTCGTACGGGCAGGTTGACCGTGCCCACCTGATCATAGAGGTAGCGGGGGGCGATGGCGTCCCAGGCGCGCAGATCTATGGCCCACAGGCACAGGGCGGGATCGATCAGCCGGGAGCGGGCGTTTTCGATGCGGGCCACGGTGCCCAGTCGCTCGACCTGCTCCACGGTGGCGGGTGGGGTGGCGCTTTGGAGTGGTCCGGAACCCAGGGCGCCGATCTCGTTGAGCTTGCGCAGCAGCTCCTCGGTGAAGCGAATGGCGCCCGCCTTCTGCATATGTCCGCCATCGGCGCGGAAGTTTCGGTCATCCATGTGCAGGGATCTCAGGTCGATCCAGCCCACACCCCGCTGGTTGGCCAGCGCGATCAGCTCGGCCTCCACTGCGGGCAGCACGTTCTGCTGGCTGCGCTGGTGGCCCGCGACAGGCGAGATCACCACCACCAACCGTGCGCCGTGATCTTCCGCCAGGGTGGCCAGATCTCCGAGGTAGGAGTCGGCAGGCTTGACCGTTTGGGCGGCACTGCCCACCCGCGCGGGGCCCTCCTCCTCCACCACGGGCAGCAGGCGGTGCAGCGTGGCGTCCCCGGTGCCCTCCACCTTCTCAAAAACCCGCCGACTGGCTTGAGATTGGAGCTCGCTGGGGTCCTGGTCGGCGCCCGACCCCACCAGCAGGCGCACGCTCAGGCTGCGGATACCATCCCGCATGCTGTCGCGCAGCCGGCCCCGCTGGTCTAAAAGTTGGGTCAACCAGGGAGATCCGTCCTCTCCCCATACCTTGCGAAGCAGCACTTCGTCGGGTGTGACAAAGTGCTGCTCCAGCTCGGACAGGCTGCGGGGCTGGTTGGTCATCAACAGGGGCAGGCTGGTGACCACCAGGATCAGCTTGGGTCGGGCTTTGCTGCCGTAGAGGCGGTATTTCGCCATGGCATACCAGACTGGAGGTTGCGACGCCTTCTGCGCCAGCGTCAGCACCTTCAGCTCCGGAATCTTCAGACCCTTCGCCAGGGTTTTGGGATCCATGTTGGTGGCGGCCCAGGAGGAGCCCAGCACCACCACCTCCGGATTCTGCTCCTGCAGGGCGGCATCCTGCTCCTGCACCAGCTCCGAGGGCTCGCGGGGCTCGGTGCGGCTGAGGCGCTCATAGGCGACGCCGAGCACGGCAAGAGGTCCCACAATGGCAAGGATCAGGCGAAGGATTGGCATGCCGGCTACAGCGGGGTGGCGACGACGGAGAGACGCAGCGGCGCGGCCCCATCGGACAGGGCCAGATCCACCATCAGGTTGTCGGTGCCGCCCCGGGGCACAAAGATGCTGAAGAGCAGGTCGACGCCGGCGGGCAGCTCGGACACCTGCACTTGACGCGTCAAGATGGATTGTTCCGCGAAGTAGGCGTCTACCTTCAGTGTGGCTTCTGGGTCACCGCCACCCATGGACTCGCCCACGATGTGAAGTGCGCGGATACCTCCCAGCGCGACTTTGCGGGCAGCGGCATCCAGTCGGGCGCTCAGGTGGTCCCCGGCGTACATCCACCGCAGCGTGGGGCAGGTGCGACAACTCTTCCATACGCAGCCGCGCTCCGGGTCCAGCACGACCTGATAATTTTTGTTATTGCTTCGGGGATCGGATTTGTCAGGTGGAACGAATGACAAAAAGGTTCCGACATGCTGCACCAGGGGCCCCACCGGCTTGCCACTGGGCTTCCGGGTGGCCAGGGAGGGCAGGGCCACCTCGTCCTCCAGGATCTGGACCGGCGAGCAGGTGAGCTGGTTGTCCCAGGGCAGGGTCCAGCCATAGTGGCGCTCGCGCTTTTCCAGATCTCCCACCTCGATCGGCGGCGGAGTGTCCGCAGCGATGGGCACGGCGAAGACGTCGGCGGCGTGGATCAGCGGCGGGCTGACCAGGTCGGTGTGTTGCCCGGCCAGCTCGATGGACAGGCGCCGCAGGACCAGAAAAGGGCCCCCTTCAGGAGAGTGGATGGCAAGCCGGCGGAGGCCCTCGCCGACCGGCAGATCCAGGGTGGCCACCAGGCCTTCGGCCCCCTCCACCAGCTCCACTTTTTTGCCGTCTACTTCCAAAAAGGCGGGGCTGCTGCTGGGGCCCAGGCCACGGGCGACCACTTCTGCATGCAGCGTGCCGCCGCCGGGGGTGTCGGCCACGGTCCACTGAAGGCGGCTGTTGGGGTAGACCCACCAGGTGCTCTGCTGCGCCGCTTCCGGGTCGGGAAGGCCGGGATCCAAGACCCACTCCACGCTGTCCAAGGCGACGCCGGCGGGGAGCATGGCCAGGCTGCGGGGACCGTTGAAGGCCCAGATCGGCTCGCAGCTCTTTTCATTCATGTTTTTGTTTGGACCGGGCACATAAAGCTCGTCGCCGATCTTCATGCGCACCGGAACGGCGTTGGTGCCCACACTGTCCAGCAGCGCGCCGTAGGTGAGGAAGTTCCACGCACCCAAATCCACACCGTGGCGGCAGGCGGCCTCGTCCACCACCTTGGTTCGGCCGGGGCGTAGGCTGGGGGGGCTGCCGATGCGCTCCACCTTCTGGATGGTGGCGGGCGGCGTGGCGGCTGCCAGGGGACCATCCTCCAGAACCCCGATCTGGAGCATCCGGTTGGCCAGGGCTTCCGTGTAGGTGCGGGCGCCGGTGTCGAGCATGTGCCCGCCATCGGCGCGAAAGTTGGAGTCGTCGAGCTCCATTTTGCGCAGGTCAATCCAGCCAACGCCCAGCTCGTTGGCGACCTGCACCAGCTCGGCTTCCCGCGCGGGGCTCAGGAGCTGGTTGCTGCGTTGCAGCGAGGCTACCGGCGGGATGGCCACCACCAACTGGGTGCCATTTTCCCGTGCCAGCTCGGCAAGATCCACCAGGAAGCTGTCGCGGATGCCTGCGGTGGAGGTGGATGCGCCGGCGCTGTTATCCTCGTTTTCCACGACCGGCAGGAAGCGGTGGGCGATGGCGTCGCCGTTGCCTTCGACCGCATCAAAGACGACGGCTCCGGCGGCCTCCTGCATGTCCACGAGGCTGCGGTCCGGCCGCGGCTCCAGCCAGAGGGCCAAGGATCGAAGCCGG
Organism: Alphaproteobacteria bacterium; assembly: GCA_040376425.1. Classification (GTDB taxonomy): domain Bacteria; phylum Myxococcota_A; class UBA796; order UBA796; family SXON01; genus CAITDR01. The sequence continues at coordinate 38,811 of JBEIQS010000022.1, forward strand.
AATTGTTCCACCATCAGGTCGCGAAGCTCGGCGCGACGGCCCAACATCTGCGTGATCAGCGGCGACCGGTCGTCTCCCCACACCTTCGCCTGCAATACCGCGTCCGGGTTGACAAAATGCTGCTCCAAGGCGGGCAGATCTTTGGCCGGCAAGGTGGTGCCCAGCAGCATCTTGGTCGCGGCCACCAGCACGATGGTCTTGGGCTTGGCACCGTTGCCGAACAGCCGGTATTTGGCGATGGCATACCAGATCGGGGGGGCGGAGGCGGTCTGGGAGAGGGTGAGGACCTTGCCCGGCGGCACGCCGAGGCGGTTGGCCAGCACCTTCTCGTCCACGTTGGTCTCGGCCCAGGAAGAGCCGAGGATGACCACCTCGGGATCGGAGGCTTTGACCTGGCTATCCAGCTTCTGCACCCACTCGGTGGGGCTGTGATCCACGGGGCGCAGATACCAGGCACCCGCCGCAGCCAAGACCAGCGCGGGACCCAGGATGGCCGCCAGTAGCCGCAGGACCATGCTCATGGATCTAACAGCTCCGCAAGGCGACTGCCCAGGACACGGTAGCCGGAGCGGGTCAGGTGCAGGTAGTCCGGCAGCATCAGGCCTGCCTGCACCCAGGAAAAGCTGCCTCCCAGGCCGCCCATCAGCTCCTGGAAGGAGAAGGTGGCACAGCCGTACTGCGGGCCCAGCTCGTGTACCACCCGGTTCATCATCTCGTGGTTGCCCCAGACCAACACCGTGTGGTCGTCCAGTGGGCGACCGCGGTCGGCCGGTCCCAGCAGCAGGCAGGCGGCGTCCGGGGAGAAGCTGCGCAGGTTTTTCAGGCTTTGGTGTAAGGTGGCCCGAAACTCATCCTCGGTCAGCTTTGTGTTTCGGCCGTCGCCACTTCCGGCCACGATCAGCCACAGGTCGTAGGGGCGCCAGGTGGTCCACTGCTGCATCGAGGCGAGATCCCAGGACTTGAACACCGAGTAGCCGCGGCCGGGGGCTCCGAGGGCGTCCACCACGATGCCCCCTCCCCCCACCGACGGGCGCTCCACCGTCACCCCGTTCACGCGCACGGTGCCATCACCCGCCGGGGCCAGCTCCAGGCGGTGCGGCCCCATCGGCAGCTCCAATTCGGCCACAGCCGGCCCCGGATTTCCCTTGGTGGAAAGCCGGATCTCCTCGGCCTGGTCAATCTTGACGCGTAACGTGCCACCTTCAGGTTGTTTCTGATAGAGCACCGAGATCCACATCTTTGCCTTCGGACGGACCTCTTCCTCGACGATCACCCAGGCCCGCGCATCCGGGCTGCTCGCGCTGCCCGCGGCACCGGAGGGGCCCAGGCCCGTAAAGGGGCGGGCATCCACCCACTCGGTGGTCCAGCCCCGCTCGCAGCTCACGGTGCGGCCGATGGCAGAGTCGGCAAAAACCCCGAAGGGCATTACAAAGCCGGTGCCTGCATCGCCGTAGCGGCTCTGAAAAATGCGGCGGAGTTGGCCGGGAAGGTTGTCTCCCGTGGTGTGCGAGTCGCCCCACACCGCCATCCGCACCACGGACTTGTGCTGGGCGGCACGGTCAAAAACCGCATGGATTTTGGCAATATCGGCTGGATTGCCCGAAAGCGGCTGCGCGGGAAGCTGCTCGGGGCGGACGGTCAGCGATAGCTTGGACAGGATCTCCGTGGGGATTCCTTCGTTCGTGGCGCCAGGGCTGGTGTCCACGATCACCCAGCCCGGGTACTTCTGGGCCAGGGTGGCTTCGGTCTCTTCCGGAGCAGGCGTGCGGACCGGGGGGGGCGCAGGCACCTCCACGCAGGGAAAAAACGAAGGCTCCCCAAGGTTATTGGGCTGCAGCTTCTGAACAAAGGCCGGAGCGGTGGCTCCCTTTGCGCCCAGCAGCAGACCCAGGGGAAGCAGGCCGACCAGCGGCCAAAACACCTTCATGGATGCCTCTGAGCAGGGAAATACCCGCCGTGGAAGACCGCGTCAAGGCGGAGGCGTTGCACCGGCGCCGCCGCTCCCTTGTCGTCGCTCAGAGGATGCCGTACTCGGGACCGTTGCCGCCTTCCGGAGGAACCCAGGTGATGATCTGGTAGGGATCCCGGATGTCGCAGGTCTTGCAGTGTACACAATTGGAGAAGTCGATACGCAGCTCTTCCCGGTGGGTTTGCTCGTTCATCTCCATGTTGTAGACCTGGGCGGGGCAGAAGCGGGTACAGGGGTTCCCGTATTCTTCCTTACAAGTCGTGGCGCAGACCTCGGTGTCCACCACGTGCAGGTGGGCCGGCTGGTGCTCGTCGTGGCGGGTCCCGGAGTGGTACACGTCGGTGAGCTTGTCCATCAGGTAGCTGCCGTCGTAGGTCAGATCATCCCGAGAGGGCAGGCCCTTACTTCCGTGGACGGCCGCACTCTTGCGCATGTGCTCGTAGTCGGCATGGAAGGGGTTGATGTCCTTGCCGGGCCCAAGCACCAGGGACAGACCCACGCGGAACATGCCGCCAATCACGCCCTTGTCGAAGTAGGAGTGGAAGTTCTTGGCGGGCTCCATCTCCTCGCGCACCCAGGAGGCGTCCACCTTTTCCTTGTAGAGCTTCAGAACGTCGGCCTTGTTCTCGCCGCGACGCAGGGCTTCAAAAGCTGCCTCGGCGGCCAACATGCCGGTCTTCATCGACAGGTGGATGCCCTTGATGCGGGCCGGGTTGAGGAAGGAGGCGGAGTCGCCCACAATCATCGCGCCATCGGTGTACAGGGTGGGAATACTGGCCCAGCCGCCTACGGTCACCGCTTTGGCGCCGTACTTGACCACTTTGCCCGCGCCCAGCTTCTTGCGCATGTAGGGGTGGTTCTTCAGTTTTTGGAGCAGGTAGTGGGCGTCCATCGCGGGATCTTTTGCGCCCAGCTCGACCAGCAGGCCGATGGCGTAGCGATCCCCACCCATCGAGTACACAAAAGCGCCACCAAAAGTGTCGAGGTCCAGGGGGTAGCCCAGGGTGAGGATGACCTCGCCCTTCTTCACGGTGCCGGGGGGCATTTCCAGGACTTCTTTGACGCCAATCTCGTAGACCATGGGCTGGGACTCTTTGTCCAGACCCTTCCGGTTGATGAGCTGGCGGGTGAGCGTTCCACGGGGACCTTCGCCAAGGATGGTGACCTTGGCTTCGATGTTGATGCCCGCTTCAAAGGTGTCGCGGGGGTTGCCGTGGCGGTCGATACCCTTGTCGCCGGTCTGCACACCCTTCACGGTGTCGCCATCCCACAGCAGGTTCGCCCCGGCGAAGCCCGGGAACATCATCACGCCCTTCTCTTCCGCGATGGCGGCCAGCCACTTCTGGAGCTTGGCGATAGAGATGATGGGGTTGCCGTGGTCTTCCATGCCGGGCGGCATCAGCGGGGCGGGGAAGGCCATCTTCTCGGTGAGGACGACAAAAGTCTCCTCTTCCACATGGCGCTCGACAAAGTTGGGATCGCGCTGCTTCCAATCGGGAATCAGCTCGTTCAGGGCGCGCGGATCCAGCACGGCGCCGGAGACGGCGTGGCTGCCGATCTCAGAGCCCTTCTCCATCAGTGCGATGGTCAGCTCTTCCAGCTTCGTCCCTTCGGCTTTCCCGGCGTCTACCGCATCGTTGTGCAGGCGGATCAGGTCCATCAGGTGGATGGCTCCCGCCAGACAGGCCGGACCACCCCCCACAAAAAGCACGTCTACGGGCATCGACTCGCGTTCCATCGCCCTCTCCCAGAAAGGGGAGCGCCCTAACACGGTTTGGCCCTACAGGCTTGCTCCAGACGCACCAACCAGGGAAAGTTCCGAAAAGCCCGCCGCGCGCGCCGAGTGTAGGACCTTTTTCACCACCCCATAGGGCACCGAGGCGTCGGTGTAGATTTCCACCCGCCCCTTGTTGCGCACCCCAAGGAGGCGGTCGTAGACGCCCCGAATGAGAAGTTCAGGAGGAAGGTAGGCGATTGCGGCAACCCGCTGGCCGTCCACCCAGATGGCCTCCGGGGAGACCAGGATCACCACGCCGCCCTGCCGGGGAGCCTCGGAGTGGGTGCCCGCCAGGCTCCAGGGGCCGTCCGGGGGCGCAGGTGCCGCTTCGGTTGCGTAGGACCGAAGCAGGAAAACCAGCAGCAGCGTCATCATGTCCACCATCGGCGCCAGCGCGCCAACGTCCAGCCCGTCCCCGGAAGGGGTGGCGCCAGCCTTGGAGAACAGGCGACGACGCATCAGCGGGCCCCAGTCAGGGCGAGCTTGGGGAAGAGCGGGGCGGCGTCGGGCCCCCGCACCACGTCGATCAGGCGGTGGACCTGTTCCATGGGCACGGAATCGGCGGGCTCCACCTCAGCACGGGTCTGGGAAGGGTCCATGGCGTGAAGCTCGGAAAGCAGAGCTTGCAGGCCCGCATAGTCTGGTTGCCCATTGCGGGGGGCCAGCTCTTTGCGGTGGCTCTCCTCGGTCGTGGCGGAAGCCGATATGTCGGTAGATTGCAGCGCGAATTCGACAAAAATCTGTGCATTCTGCATACGCACCACGAGCCGCTGCAGCACGCCGCTGTGGGGGAGAGGTGCGATAGCCTCGGGTGCGGACAGGCGCATGGGAACCACCCCGAGGCGCTGGCCGGTGGAGGTGGAAAGCAGGAAAAAGAGGAGGAGGAAGAGGAGGGTCACCACGCCCAAGAGCGACGGACGGATGTCCGCCTCGGCCACCGTGTCGCTGCGGAACAGGCGGCTCCTCATGCGCGGCTGCGGGCCTTCAGCAGCAGGATCAGCCGGCTGGCCAGTCCTTCGATGGCGGACAGGCGCTCGCGCACCGTCGCCTCTGCAAAGGCGTGCGCGGCCAGGGCAGGAATGGCCACCAACAGGCCGAAGGCGGTGCTGGCCATGGCGGTGGAGGAGCCTTCGGATAGCCGCGCGGCACGTTCGGTTGCGGCCACATCTCCCAGGGCGGCAAAGGACATGATCAGTCCGTAGACCGTTCCAAAAAGGCCGATCATCGTCGCGATGGACGCCACGGTGGAGAGATAGGCCACGCGCCGCCGAAGGCTCTGCTCAGCGGCGATGGAGGCCTCGGTCATCGCCTCCCAGGCCAGCTCGGCATCGGGCCAGCGCAGCCCGGCTTTGAGCACCTGCTCAGCCGGGTTTTTCGCCTGGAGGTCGAGGATTCTCCCGGCCGCGAAGGACTCTTCCAGGTCCGTCTTCAGCTTCTCGACATCAAAACGGCCGGTAGAAAAAATGTAGGCCCGCTCCAGGGCGACCGCAATGGCGAAGGCCATCACCGCGAGGAGGGCATACATAAATGCGGCGGCAGGGCCGGAGAAAGCGTCGATCAGGTAGCCGAGCATGGGGGGGGCTTAACGCGGTGGGTGGTGGGGCATGGGGCGGTCGCGTGTATACGAGATGGTAGAGATTTGTCTATCGATGGGAAGAAGCGGACCGCCGGGTGCCACTGTGCCTGCGGTTGGCCTACGAGGTGGCTCACATTTTGTAGCATCGGATACACAGGGGGCGTGGGTTTTGCGGTATTCTGGCGCAATGCCCGCTCAGTCGCAGCAGACCTCCACCCAGACCGCCAAGGCCACAAGCACGGCCACGGCCGCTACCACCAGTAGTGCCAGCTCGAACGCGCAAAAGGCCGGCGCTCTCACCAGCAAGATCAGCTTCCCCAGCGGCACCAGCCTGAAGTGGGGTGACAAGGGCGCGCTTGTGGAGCAGCTCCAGCAATTGCTGACCAGCAAGGGCTATACCGTATCGGTAACCGGGAATTACCTGAGCAAGACGGTCGCGGCGGTCACCGCTTTTCAGACGGCCAATGCGCTGAAGCCGGACGGGGTGGCCGGCCCGGTGACCTTGGGCAAGCTGGTCGGCAGCAGCAGCACCGCGTCGAGCGGCTCCAGTAGCGGTGGCAGCACGACCACCACGGAGAGCACCGCACTTACCGGCGTTCCCTCCCTGAAAATCGGAAGCTCCGGTGCACAGGTCAAGCTGCTTCAGGAACGCTTGAAGCACTACGGTGCGTCCATCACGCCGGACGGCGATTTTGGGGCGGTGACGGACCGGGAGGTTCGGAAATTTCAAGCGGCAAATGCTCTGAAAGAGGACGGTGTGGTCGGGCCGATCACGGCCGGGAAGCTTGCCGGCAGCACCGCCAAATCCATCACCGCCGGCTCCTCCACCTCGTCCGGGAGTACGGGAAGCAGCAGCAGCTCGGGCAGCGCAAGCAAAAGCTACTTGGCACGCGCAAAAATCGCGGTCGATGCGGCGATGGGTCAGCAGGGAGTGCCCTATGTGTACGGGGCCTACAGTCCCGGCAAGGCCTTCGATTGTTCCGGCCTCACCTACTGGGCTTGGAAGCAGGCGGGGGTAAGTCTGCGTTTGAACTCGCAATACCAGCTTGACGACTGCAAAAAGATCACCGCAGCCGAGCTGGTCGCGGGCGATCTGGTCTTCTTCAAGACCGGCGACAACAAGGCGGTGCCCACCGCCAAGGTCAACCACGTGGGCATGTACATCGGCAACGGCAAGATGATCCACGCCCCGCGCACCGGCGACGTGGTGAAGGTGGCCACCTGCAATACCGGGAGCGCGGTGGGTTTTGGCCGGCCGGGCTGAGCTCGCGGGGCTTCGTCCTTCGGGGTAGAAGGGGCCCGGAGTGATCCATGACTCAGCCCCGCATTCTCGCACCGCCGTCGCCGCACGCGCTCTTTTTGCACCTGGGTCTGCGGGCCGATGGGGCTCAGGCGGGCTGGCAGGCCCTGGTCGACGCGGTGGATCTGTCCCACACAGTGGTGGGCATCGGGCAGCCGCTTGCGACGGCGCTGGGCTTGAAGGTTGAGGGTTTTCACAGTTTTACCGAGCTGTCGGCGCCGGGCGTCGCTTGGCCCTCCACCCAGGGTGCGCTGTGGTTGGCCCTGTATGGAGAGGATGACGGGGCGCTGCTGCACGAAGCCCGTCGCCTCCAAAAAATGCTTGGAGAAGGCTTCTTTGTAGAGGATTGTATCCCAGCATACCAATTCAAAGAGGGGCGGGATCTTTCCGGCTATGTGGATGGGACTGCCAATCCGGTGGGGGCGGCGGCGGAAGAGACGGCCTTTCGGACGGATGGCTCCTCTTTTGTGTCAACTCAGCGCTGGCTGCACAACCTGGATGCCCTGGATGCGATGTCCGGGCGCCAACGGGACCACATGATCGGGCGGCGGATCTCGGACAACGAGGAGCTCGCCGACGCGCCGGACTCGGCGCACGTGAAGCGCACCGCCCAGGAGGAAGTGGGCTTTCTCCTGCGTCGCTCCATGCCCTGGGGCAGTCTGGGGCGGGCGGGGCTGGCCTTTGTGGCCTACAGCCGCGACCCCGAGACTTTTGTGGCCCACGGCCGCCGGATGTTGGGGCTGCACGATGGGGTGCGGGATGCGCTTTTTCAGCTTTCCCAGCCGTTGACGGGGGCTTTGTATTGGTGTCCGGGGGTTGGATCGGAAGGGCGGCTCCAACTGGTTTGAAGGTATGGTCCTCCCCCAGCCCATCCCCTACCAGGGAAGCAAGCGCCGTCAGGTGCAGGTTCTGCTTCAGTGTTTCCCCAACGACGTGCAGACCCTGTGGGAGCCTTTTGTGGGCTCGGGTGCGGTGACGCTGGGGGCCGCAGCGGCGGGGA
>JBEIQS010000196.1:0-10699 GCA_040376425.1 Alphaproteobacteria bacterium
ATCCTGGAGTTGACCGAATTCGGCTTCTACGAAGTCGAAATCACCCTGCCCACGGACTTCACCGCCCGGGACATCACCGTGTGGCCCACCACCGACGGCGTGTACACCGCCGTCCTCGGCAGCTACTCGGACGGAACCTCGGACGTGGCCATCGGACGTATCACCCTCTGACCCAGGACATGCAGGGTGGTGCTGCTGCGCAGACCCTGGTCGTCCTCGGCGGTGATGGTGTAGATGTTTGCGCCTGCAACCACAGGAACTTCCAGGCTCACCCGGGCCTGCCTGTGCTCGCCCGGCTCCCAGGTCACCTTGTTGCCGTGGTACTGCACCAACGGCGTGGACCGGCTGCGGTCCCGGGTCTCCGTGCCCGCCCAGACCACCAGATGGTCCACCTGAACATCATCTTTTGCGGTTACATTCAGGCGAAGTTGTCCCAACGGCGCCACCAGGGGTAGGCGCGACAGGCTGAGCGACGGCGGACTGTAGCTGCGGGGACTACCGTCCAAGGGAATGGACAGCGGAATTACCCGGCGTCCCTCCTTGCTCTTCAGCGTCAGCTCCAGCTCCAGCGGTGCCGGTGCCCGGTCCAGGGCGGTGCGGAGGCCAATACGAAAGACCCCCGTCTGTCGCCGGAGAAGGTCTTGCGGCGCCGTCTCTTCCTCCAGCAGCTCCAAAGCCGGGTCTTCGGGAAAGGCCAGAGAGGCCACCAGCCCCGTCAGCGAGCTACGTCCTCGATTTTCCACCGTCAGCTCCAGCTCTGGACGGGTGGCGCAGGGCAGGGGACAGGGCAGGAAGCGGGCGCTCACCCGAAGCTCCGCCGGATCCTCGCCATCCAGGCCCAACGTCAGAGTGCGCAACAGCTCGGCGGGGCGTCCCTCCACCTCCAACCATATCTCCACCGGATCCCGGCGGCTGCGACCCGGCTCCGGGTTGAGCCTCAGCCCCGCCGAGCGCTGCTCCGCCGCCGCGAGCAGCCCCAGCGGCAGAACCCGATCCTCCCAGGTGCTCTCGACCGAACGAAAGCGCAAGGCAGCGCGATGCAGCGCGTCCCCCTGATTTCGTATTTTCCAATACAGAGTTCCAGGAGCACCGCGCTCCAGGTGATCTGCGCCAGAAACCTCCACTTCTACCTTTACGTTGCCGGGGACATCCCCCCCGGTCCAGTCGATCTGGTGCCGTTGGTAGGCGGCCTCCAGGGCGCTGTCGGCGGCGGCGCGGAGCAGCAGCAATTGCCCCAGCGTTGCGTCGAGCAGGTGATTGCGCGTCCCGCCGGTGGCGGCCCGGAGCAGGCCGGCGGCCACCTCCAAGGTGCCGTCCACCGGCTCCACCCCCTCCTCCACCACCAGCGGCAGGGTGGGCGTCCCGGCCGGCAGGCGCGCACGCAGGCGCTCGGGATCCGCATACCAAATACTGTCCGGGCTGAAGTGTACCTCCGTAAGTGCGAGGTCCGGCGCCAGGCCCACGTCCGCCACCCGAACGTCGCCATCCAGAAGGTATTCGGCCACCGTCAGCTTCAGCTTCAGCTCCGGCGCCAGGGTGTAGGTCTTCTGCACCGTCCCCTTGCCGAAGGAGGGGGTACCCAATAGCAGGGCCCGATCCAGATAGCGAAGCCCGCCCGCCAGGATTTCCGAACCCGATGCGGTGGCACGGTCCATCAGCACCACCACTGGCATGGCGTAGCCCGGCCGATCCGGCTGCGCCATAATCTGACCCACCAGGCCGGAGACCGGCGCCCCTCCACGCCCCGCCGTCCGCACGATCAGGCCTTCGCTTACAAAAGTATCCGCCGCCTTGGCCGACTGCACCAACGAGCCACCGGTGTTCCCGCGCAGGTCGATCACCAGCCCCTCGGCCAGCAAGCCCTGCTCCGCCAGGCTGCCCAGCCCCTCGCCCAGGTAGCGGTCGGTTTGCTCCGAGAAGTGGTCGATTTTCAGCACGCCCACCCCCTGCGGACCGGCACGGGAGCTGACGTTGGGGATGGTCAGCTCCTCGCGGATCAGGCGCAGCTCGACGCTCTGGTCGCCCCGCATCATGGTAAGTACAACCTCTGTTTTGGCCTCTCCACGGATACGGCGGGTGGTCTCGGCGGTGGTCATACCCACAGTGGACACCCCATCCACCCGAAGGAGGCGGTCCCCCACCTGCACCCCACCACGCATCGCCGGACCGTTGGGAAACAGGCCCTTCACAACAAAATTGCCCGTCGTATCCGGCCCGATGGTAGCCCCCACCCCCGAAAGGGTCCCGGAGATGCGCTCGTCAAAGCGCTCCAGACCGGTACCACTCAGGACGACCGTATGCCGATCCAATGGTCGAAGCAGACCTTTCAGGATCTCCACCCGCAGGTCGATCTCCGGGTCCAAGGGCAGACCCGCCCCGGCCACAGCGTCCTCCAACTGAGCGAGGACCTGGGGAAGTTTGCTTCCATCCTGGAGAAAAAGCTCCGCGTGCCAGGTGTTCCGACCATCGCGAAGGAGGAGGCTCCCGGGGCTGTCCTCCACCAGCAGCCACTCGATACGCTCCTCCAATTGCTGGCCTACCCCCTGAAACATCGCTCCCGGATCCAGGCGTTCCTCCCAGAGGTAGTGGTTGCGGAGCACCTGGAGGCCGCGCTCGTAGAGCGCCTGATCTCCAGCCAGGGCGACGGACAGCAGGAAAAACATGCACCCGTAGCCTATCCCGGCGGTTTGTTTGGGACCGTCAGCAAGGGAACAGGCGGGGCACAATTCGGGTTACAGGCCCGCCATGAAGCCGGACGCACTCTCCTCCCTCCTGCAACAGGTTGCAGAGGGGGCCATCACACCAGATGCCGCCTTTGAGGCTATCTCTGAACGACTGATCGAGCCCACGCGCGCCTATGCCCAGCTCGACCTGGAGCGACCGGTGCGCACCGGCACGCCCGAGGTGATCTATGGCGCTGGGAAGACAGCGGCGCAGATTGCAGGTCTGCTCAAGGTGATCGCGGGTCGCGGACAGATTGCACTGGCGACGCGGGTGGACCCGGAGAAGGCGGAAGCCGTGCAAAGGCTGCTGCCCGATCTTCCGTTGCGGTGGCACGAAGTGCCTGGAATTCTGGAGGTTTCAGGTACCCACCCACCGGCCGTGGGCGACGTGCTAGTCGTGAGTGCCGGTACGTCGGACCTGCCCGTGGCCGAGGAGGCGATGGTGGTGCTTCGGGCGCTGGGCAACCGCGTCGAAGCGGTGGTGGATGTGGGAATTGCGGGCATTCATCGTATTCTTGGGCGCGTCGAGCGGCTGCGCACCGCGCGGGTGATTGTGGTGGTGGCGGGCATGGATGGCGCGCTGCCGGCGGTGGTGGCCGGGTTGGTGCGGGCGCCGGTGATCGCGGTGCCCACCTCGGTCGGCTATGGCGCCGCCTTTGGGGGGCTGGCGCCCCTTTTGACCATGTTGAACGCCTGCGCGCCCGGGGTGGGGGTGGTGAACATCGACAACGGCTTCGGTGCGGCGATGTTGGCCCATCGTATCAACCACGGAGCATAAATGGGGAAGATTCTGTTTATCGACCCCTTCGCCGGGGTGGCCGGGGACATGTTGGTGGCCGCCATGCTGGATGCGGGGGTCCCGCCCGAGCACCTGGAGGGCGAGCTGCGCAAGCTGCCGCTGCAACACTGGCGGATGCGGAGCTTTCCCGCCCAGCGCGGCGCCTTCGCGGCGAAAAGGTTTGTGGTGGAGCCGGTGGAGGAGGGCGTGGCCCCTCCACAACGTGGTGGTGGGACAGGTGTCCAACCTGCTTTGACCACCTCTTTGCATAGTGACTCTGCGGTGAGTCACGTCGGAAGTGTAACGATATTGGGCGTCGTGTCCTACGGTGCGCTGGCCTCCGCGCCGAACAAGGTGTCTCCGGTGGCAGCCGGGGACGCCCACCACCACAGCCACGCGCACGGCGATGGGCACAACCACGGGCACGGCCACAGCCACGAGGACGAATGGCCCGGGCAACCCGACCGAAGGTGGTCCCATATCCGGGCGATGATCCAGGATAGTGCGCTGGCCCCTCGCGTGCGCTCCCGCGCGCTGCGTGCCTTCCAGAAACTCGCCGAGGCCGAAGGAAAGGTCCACGGAATCCCTGCCGAGGAGGTGGCCTTTCACGAGGTGGGTGCGGTCGACAGCATTTTGGATATGGTAGGGGTTTGTGTTTGTCTGGAGTATCTGGACATTGATGAGCTGCGCTGTGGACCTCTGCCGATGGGCAGCGGCACCACACGCAGCCAGCACGGGCTGATCCCGCTGCCCGCGCCCGCCACCTTGGAGCTCCTGAAGGAATTTCCCATCTTTCCCTCTACCTTTCCTGGCGAGCACGTCACCCCCACCGGCGCGGCGCTGGTGGCGGCCTTGGCCCGTGCGGGGAGCCTGCCGGCCATGCGGGTGGAGCGCATCGGCTACGGGGCGGGCACCCGGGATCCGCAGACCCACGCCAATGTGTTGCGGGTGCTGGTGGGAGAGGGAGAAGCAGGGTCTGCGGCCGAAGTTCTGGAGCTGTCTGCCCAGGTGGACGACCTGGCCGGGGAGGGCATTCCCGGCCTGATTGCGGGAATGTTGGCGGCGGGCGCCATCGACGCCTGGGCCAGCCCGGTTCTGATGAAAAAGGGGCGTCCCGGCTACCTGATCGGGGCGCTGTGCCTGCCCGAATTGCGAGTAGCGGTTGGCGACGCACTCTTAAAGCACTCCGGCAGCTTCGGCTACCGATGGACCGGGCGGCAGAGAGAGGTGCTGGAGCGCCGCTTTGAGGTGGCAGAGACTGCCTGGGGTTCTGTACGGATCAAGCTTGGCTATCGTGGCGGAACGCTGCTGCATGCCGCGCCGGAGTACGAAGACTGCGCCACCCTCGCGGCCGCCCATGGGCTGCCGTGGGTGCGTGTGCATGCGGCAGCGTTGGCTGCCTGGGGAGGACAGCCATGATCGCACTGATTTCGATGGTCTATGCCGTACAACTGGACGCGGAAATGGTGCCCTGTGCCGTAGGAGAGGGGCAGGCGAAGGTCTACCATCGTATCTCCGAGAACTCCGTGGGCGGCTACGACTCCGATTTTGCGAGCTATGGAAGCGGAGGACAGTGGCGCGAGTTCGCCATTGCCACCTGCATGCCTTCGCTGCTGACCCTCTACGGCACCGACATGGCGCTTCCGGTGCCCGAGGCCAAAAAAGCGGCAGTACAGGCGGCATTGAACCGGGTGGTGGCGGCGTTGCCCAACCGGGACGATCCCCAACTCTGGGAGCGCTACGGCATCGCTGCCGCCGTCTATGAAGCGCTGGGAAAAGACGAGATGTTCCTTGGCAACCTGTGGATGCAGGCAAGCTGGACTGCTCGCGACGCGGCCGTGGGGATGTACAGCGGGCTGAACGGTCCGCAGACCGCCCGAAAACTGTTAGACGGCGGAATAGAGGAGCTCAAAAAGGACCTGTCCGTGGTGGACCGGAAGAACGTGCTCTACAACCTCGCCCGGGTGGCGCAGCGGGGCGGCTGGAGCAGCGAGCGGGACGGCTACCTCGCCAACTTTGAGGCGCTGGGCCTGGACAGTCGGGAGAAGACCGCACTGGCACGCTTTCGGGAGCTGTCGCAGACGGTGGAGCCGGATCTTCAGGAACGGGCGCTGGCCCAGTACCGGGCCGCACTGCGGAAGGGAGGCTTGGGCGAAGACGAGCTGCGGGTGCGCTACCTGTGCGCCGATCTGGCCCGGCGACTCGGGCGCTTCCCCGAGGCCAGGCTCGATTTTGAAGCCGTGGTGGCTGGAAAGGCCCCCGAAGAGCTCAAAGAGCTCGCGCGCTTTTTCCTGGGCTTGGGCCGATGAGTACCTGGATCTTCGTGCGCCACGGGCAGAGTGTGGCCAATGCCGAGGGCTGGCTCTCCGGCTGGGAGGACGTGGCCTTGACAAGTCAAGGGGTGGACGAGGCCCGCCTCGCCCAAAAAGAGCTGGAAGGGGAGAAGTTCGACCGGGTGCTGTGCTCGGACCTCCAAAGGGCGCGGCACACCGCGGCGTTGATCCTGGAAGGCCATGCCCGGGTGCCGATGTTCATCCTGCCTGAGATCCGGGAGCGGCGGATGGGGGTCTATGTGGGCGAGTCGCTCGCGAAATTGCGCGAGGACGGGCGGTGGGCGCAGTACCTTGCGCCCTGGGAGACGATGCCGGAGGGCGGCGAGAGCCACGCCGGCGCCCTGGCGCGTGTGGTCGCCTGCTTCCGTCACTGGGATGTGGGCGGCCGAACCCTGGTGGTGGGCCATGGCGGGTGGATGCGCGACCTGCTGTTGCGGCTGGAAGGGGTGCCGCGGGAGGAGATCGGTTTCCGTCCGCCCACAAAAAATGCGCACCCGCAGCGGCGGGAGATTCTGTCGTGGGAGGGGGTGGTCTGAGCGCTCAGGCCGCCTGCCGTTCCTCCCACCACACCCTGGCAATTCCGACCGTGAGCAGGCCGCTGGAGAGCGCCAGGGCCGCATAGACCGCAGAAGGCCAGAGCACAGCCAGAAGCCACCCGGCCCCGAAGATCGGCACCAGCGGAAGCAGGCGGGGGTGGTACAGGCTCTGGTAGGCCCCGGCCATGGCCCAGAGCAGAAGGTGCTGGGCCAGCGCCGCGTGGGCGGGAAGGCCCTGTACCCAGAAGCTGAGATCCAGCAGAAACTGTCCACCAAGCGTGGTTCCTGCCACCACCAGCGCATCACGGTTCACCTGGCTCTGGCGGATACGCGGCCACAGGAGCGCCCCCGCTACGGCCAACCCCAAAAGAAGCGTATCTTCCAGGATCATCATCGCCGGATACACCGCATTGTCTCCCAGACTCACGTCGGCCGCCCAGATCAGCAGCGGCATCGCGGTCCAGGCCACACCGATGGCCAGCATCAGAAGGCGGCGTCCCCCCGGATCGCGCTGTGGATCCATCGCCAGGGCCAGGTTCCGCTCCCGCTGCACCTCCGCTCTCAGGCGCTCCACCCGCTGCTTCAGCTCGGTCGGCGCCGCCGTCATCTCCCCCAAACGCGCCTCAGCCTCGGCCGGAGAGCGCGCCGCCAGGGCCGCCTCCACCAGGCGGGCCTTCATCCAGTCCTCCACTGCGGCGCGGAAGTCCAACACCCGCACGTAGCGATGCTCCACCGATCTCTGCATCGCTTTTTGAACCACCTCGACCAACCCGGAAGGGCCCGCAGGAGGGGGCGGCGATGCCTGCCAAACCAAGGCGAGCAGGTCGGGCACGGTATCCGCCTGATAGGGCGCCTTCCCGGCCAGGATATGGTAGAGAATGGCCCCCAATTGAAACACATCGGTGCCCGCCCCGGCCTTCCCTGGCCAGGGCAGGCCCGCCTCTCCTGCTAACATTCCCGAGGTTTCCGGCGCCATATAGCCGGGCGTGCCCCAGCTTCCCCGGCGCTCCGCCGCCAAAGGAAGGCTGTCGCTGGGGACCAGGGCTGCCGCCAGTCCCCAATCCAGAAGGGTCACCTCCCCAAATTCCCCTACCATGACGTTTTCGGGCTTCAGGTCCCCGTGCATCACCTGGCGTGCGTGGGCATAGGCCACCGCATTACACACCTGCAAGAGAATCTTCAGGTTGGCCTCCAGGCCCAGATCGCTGATTTTCTGCGCCCATGTCTGGCCGCGAACCAGGCGCATCCGCACCGCCGCCGCCCCATCCTCGTCCCGCACCAGGTCGTAGATGGGCAGGATGTTCGGGTGCTCCAGGTGGCTGGTGAGCTGTGCCTCGCGCACCAGAAAGGGCTGAAGCTGGGGCGGCGCCCGCTTCACCGCCACCTCGCGTCCCAGGCTGGGCTGGGTTTCGATGCTTACCGAGCCCATGCCGCCGCTGGCCAGGGGTGTTTTCTGCATGGGGCCTCATCGGCAGTGTAGCGCGTTCCGGGCCGGGCCGGTACGGCTGTCCCAGTGCGGAGGTGCCTGGGACGAGCCCCACGCCCGCGACCACAGCCTGCCCGGAAGCTGCTTTGAAAGTGTCGGTTTTCGATAGGCTCGGGCGCGATCGGGAGGGTAGGTGATACATCTCAATGGAATGTATCACGGATGTATCAATTTTCAGAAAGATTTGGTTGAAGGTTTATTCAGGTGATACATGTGCTTCATTGCTCATCGGCCGCTACCCCGTCTCCTCCCTCCTGCCTCCGCAAAACCCGTTAAAGTGCTCCGCCATGTCTCGACCTCTCGGTTTTTTCAGCTACGCGACAGTGAACGACGTCCACGCGAACGGTCGGCTGTCCGAGCTGCGCGAGGTGTTGGAGGCCGAGGTGCGGGACCACGGGGTGTCCGACTTCCATCTATTCCAGGATAAAAGTGATATTCGTGGTGGCGATGACTGGAAGCAGTTGATCCAGGAGAAGCTGTACGCCTCCACCGTCCTGATCCCGCTGGTCACACCGACCTTTTTGAGCGCCCCTGGTGCCGATGGGAGGTAGAAACCTTTCTGCAACGCCGAGAGATGGCTGTCGAGCGCCTGATCGCCTATCCGCTCTACCTGATCCACGACGACGACTGGGAAGATGACGAGTGGCGGGACGACTTCCGGGCTTCCTTGCATCGTTTTCAGGCGCGCGACCTGCGTTCTCATCGGCATGTGGGCTTTCAGACCGGCTCTGGCCGCGCGCGGGTGGCTGAGTTGGGCAAGGAACTGGCGCAAAAGCTGAAGGCCATCGCGCGGCGGGAGATCGTGGTGAGCCGGGGGCTGGAGCTGCTGCGTCAGCGGCGGTGGGAAGACACGGCCAGGGAGCTGAGGCGGGGAAAGTTGGAGGAGGAAGCCAGGCTCTGCGAGCGTCTGGCCGCCGAGCTGAATGCCGGCCGGCCCCAGCAGGCTGCCGCGCTCTTGTCGGAAGCCCCGCCAGGCTGGATGGACGAGGGCTGGCGGTGGGTGGGAGAGTTGCTGGGGGAAGAGCGGAAGGCAAAGGGGGAAAGGGCGAAACGGGAGGAGGAGGCCCGCAAGGCCGCCGAAGCCGCCCGCAAAGCGGAGGAAGCCCGCCTCGCTTCTGTGGCCCGCCTCCAAGAATCCGCCCGCAGCAGCGCCCCGTTCAAAGCCCTCCAGGTGGACCGTACTGGCGCCGCCTGGCAGAAGCGAAAGAAGGTCCTGGATCAACTTGCCACCACCACGCCCGACCCGGTCCAAGCGCTTGCCATCCTGAAGGAGTACCAGACCACCACCCGCAACGGGGCCGATCTCTGGTTTCTCCGTGAACAACTTCGGAAGATCGCCGCCGGACAATGGCCGGGGGCTGTGAGCACCGAGCTAGGCCGCCAAGCAGAGGCGCAGGCCGCGGAGATCTTTTCCCACATCCCCGGGGCCGATCTGGACCGGGCAAAGCGGATCATCCGCTGGGTTCAGGTTCCAAAGGCGGACGGTGCGCTGGAGTACACCGCTGGCAGTCCCCCCACCGACGCCGACCGCGACAACGACGAACTGCAACATCGGGTCCGCTTCGCCTCGGGTTTTTATGTGATGGATGCACCGGTCACGAATGCCCTCTATGAGTGCTTCGATCCTGCCCACAGCGCGGATCGTCACTCCTTCGGCGGCACGCTGCCCCAAAAAGACCAGGACTACGTCCCCGCCTACAACCTGACCTGGTACGAAGCCCAGATGTTTGCTGAGTGGATCGGCACCGATGTGGGCAGCGCCGGCTGCCGCCTGCCGGTCGAGGCAGAGTGGGAGTATTTTTGCCGGGCAGGCTCCACCACCGCCTACCACACCGGCCCGACGACGGACGACCTGGAACGTGCAGGGTGGTACCGGGGCAACAGTGGCGGGCATCCCAACCCGGTGCAGCAGAAGGAGGCAAACGCCTGGGGCCTGTACGACTGCCACGGCAACGTGTGGGAGTGGTGCATGGACGAGCTCCGTGCCTACCCGAAGGAGCTGTTGATCCTGGACCCCCGGGATCTCCGGTCCTGCCCCACCTTGTCGCGGGATAATGTGTGAAATATTATTGTAAATCCCGTCACGGGGCGTGTGGTCCGTGGTGGCTCCTGGGCCGACAGCGCTCAGGGGGCGCGCTCTGCGTGCCGCAACGCCTGGCGACCCGGCCTCCGCGATGTCGTCCTTGGCTTCCGCCTCGTCCGTCCCCCTCCGCGGGCCTGAACGTCGCCCCAGTCACCCACGGAACAACGTGCAGACCGCCGGCCTTCAACAGTCAGCCTTCAGTCCACCCGGGCTCATCAGGACCACAAACAGCGGCGGAAATCAAAGTTTAGACAAATAAAAAACGAAGCTACAGCGTTGCCGGGGGCCACAGTACCGAAGGCTGACCCCCCATCCCCACGTTGGTGCCACCCGCCGTTTTATTCAAGAAAAGCAACGGCAACCGGCAGGACGGTGGAGCCAGAGGCGATCCGGCATCTCCAAAGCAGCAGACCCGGCCCCCCTCAAGTCCCCAAACCCCACCAGCCGCTTCCGGTCGAATCCTGCCGGAATGCCAGACCCACCCACACTCTCTATGATCCAGGATCCACGTTCAACCCTGCTGGGGGGGGACGGACGAGGCGGAAGCCAAGGTCGTCATTGCGGCCGCCGGGTAGCCAGCCGTTGCGGTACGCAGAGCGCGCCCACCGAGCGTCGAAGTACCAGGAGCCACCACGGATCACACGCCACGCGTCGGGAGAAACACTAATATAGTTCACATTATCCCACGACAAGGTGGTGCAGGACGGGAGATCCCGGGGGTCCATAATCAACGGATCCTCCGGGTAGTTCCCGAATTCAT